>JAHAYO010000061.1 GCA_018384595.1 Thiopseudomonas sp. | reverse complement strand
AATTTTGGCAGGGCGGTAATTTCTGAAATCGAGGCAAGGGCAGCCGTAACAAATTTGTCCGCGCTGTCCTCAACCGTGCTCCCGAGCGCATATTCCCAAAGCAGGGTATGCGTGCCTTGTGGCTGTTCGCCCATCTGGCCGGCTGTAGAAGGGTATTGCAGAGTCCATTGCAAGGTACGCTCGCCTGTGCGCATTGAGGGCCAAAGGTCAAATTCGCCGTTCGGCCCGATAAAAACGCCTTGCATGAGGTTGCTGTTGACGCCGTAGCCCCAGCCCTGTTTTTCAAGCTCTTCGAGCAGATCAAACATGGCTTCGGTTTCCATTTCGGTAAGTGTTTGCTGTATGGCTTGCTCGTTGTGTTTTGACATGGCTCGTACTTCTACTGGTTATTTGACCAGTAGTATGACACATCGGTTTACAAAAACCAGGCCTTGCGTAAGCTTCAGCTCAAAATATCCTTAAAATGACTGCTTTTTCTTCGATTGTGCTTAATTCGTCTGGGAGTTTGCCTGATTTAAAGCCGGATACATCCACACCCTATTTCTACCGCTATTTTTAGCCTGATACATGGCGTGGTCGGCCTGTTTCAGCAAGTCAGGGCCGCTGATTTCATGGCCATGGAAAATCACGGCACCAATGCTGGCAGTGCAGCTGTGCTTGATGCGGTCAAGTTCGTAGGCTTCAGCCAGAGTCTGGCGGATTTTTTCGGCCAGGTGCTGGAGCTGGATGCGGGCGTGGGCGAGGTCTTCGCCGAGTGCTTCGAGGATGACGACAAACTCATCGCCAGCCAGACGGCCTACAGTATCGTTTGCCCGTACAGAGTGTTTAATACGGCGAGCCACTTCAACCAGCAGCTGGTCGCCGACATCGTGACCGTGTTGGTCGTTGAGGGGTTTGAAGTTGTCGAGGTCAAGAAACAACAGGCCACTGTATAGGTTGCTCTGTTGGCTGTTGCTTTGGGCCTGATTGAGGCGGTTGGCAATTAGGTGACGGTTGGCCAGGCCAGTGAGGATGTCGTAGTGGGCAAGCTGGCGGTTGTGCTCTTCCATGCGCTTGCGTTCGGTGATGTCGAGGATGACGCCAACCAGACCAACTTTGTTGTTGTCGCGGTCAAAAATGGCTGCTTTGTGAAAGAGTATGTCGCGTTGCTCGCCCTGTTCGTTGTTGACCTGGACTTCATAGATTTGAACGCGTTCGGGGGTGTCGAATAGTTTTTTGTCGTATTCGTCAAACACGGGGGCAGACTGGAAGAAAGCGGGTTGTTTGCTCTGTTTGAGCTCGTATACGGTGCGGCCAATGATCTGTTCTTTGCTCAGGCCAGCAAGGCGGGCAAAGGCGTCGTTGCAGCCAAGGTAGCGTTTTTCCATGTCTTTGTAGAAGACAGGCAGCGGAATGGCCTGCAGCATGGTGGCGCTGATGGCTTCACTACGCGCGAGGGCGGCTTCGATACGCGTGCGCTCGGTGATGTCGTAGATAATGGAGAACAGCAGAGTGCGGCCATCGACCTTGACAGGCGAGGAGTGCACTTCGACATCGCGAACTTCGCCACTGGCCAAGCGGTGGCGGAAGTAAAAGTAGTTGCGCACTTCGGTTGTGGCGCGGCGCATTTCTTCGTTGATTTCGTCGTCTGTGTGGGTGTTGATTTGGTTCACAGGGATTTGGCTGATCTGCTCCTTGCTGTAGCCGTAAAAACGCAGTGCAGCTTGGTTGGCGTCAATAATCAGCCCTAGTGACGGGTCGATAAGCAGCATGGGCGAGCTGTGTCCTTCAAATACACGTTCCATATCGGCTCCTTTGTAAATCAGCGCATTAGTCGTTTTTTTGTTTTGGCTGGCGTTACTGGTGTTTTACCCAGCACGCTAAGTAGGCTAGAGGCAAAAATCAAGCCTGCACCGATCATTGAGCTGGTGTCTGGGGTTTCTTGCCAGAGTACCCAAGCGATCAGGCCGGCAAAGACGATGGCCAGATAGGCGACTGGGCCAATCAGGCCCGGAGGGGCCATGCTGTAGGCGCGTGACATGGAGATTTGCGCCAGTGCGGCCAATAGGCCGGCGCCCAGCAGCAGCCAGAGCTGGCTTGGGCTTAGAGGTTGCCAAGCCCAGCTCAGGGGCAGCGCAGAAAATAAGGTGCTGAACAGCGCGAAGTAAAACACCATGCGAAAGGCGGGTTCGGTATCACTCATCTGGCGGATGGAAACAAAGGCGCTGGCCGCCAGTAGGCTGGCGGCTAATCCCACCAGCGACAGCCAGCTAAACAGTGCATCCGAAGGTTTGGCCACCAGCACTACGCCCGCTAAGCCCAATAAAGACAGCGCCAGCATACGCCGAGTCAGCGACTCTTTGAGCCACAGCCAAGCCAGCACAGGGGTAAAGACCGGTGCTGAGTAGGTAAACAGCATGGCGTCGGCCAGCGGCAAATGGGCAATGGCATAGAAGAAACAGTACATGGCGGCCAGCCCGTAACCGGTGCGAGCTAGGTGGGTGCGCAGGCGCTGCGTGCGAAAAGGGGCAAAACCGCGAACCAGCACCAGCGGCAGAAAAAACAGCACGCCGACCAGATTGCGGAAAAACACGACGGTTTCGTTATTGACGGTGATGGATGCCTCGCGAATCAGCACCCCCATGCAGGAAAACAGCAGCGCCGACAGGGCAAGCAGGGCAGCACCGCGCAGCGGCTGAATTGCGCGCATCAATGTGACAGGCGTTGCTGCAGCGCGTTAAGCATGGCACCGCGCTTGAACAGCAGGTGCCAGCGCTTGCCGCCCAGTTGACGCCACAAACGGGCCGAACGGATGCCAGCAAATAGCAGGGCACGAATTTTGGCGGCGGTGGCGTCCTGTTGCAGGTAGCGCATTTCGCCATGCACTTGAATGCGCTGGTTAAAGGTGCTGATGGTGTCTTGGTACAGGTCGGCAAAGGCACCCACTACGCCGGCGCTGGTGATGCCGAGCAGGTCGGCCTGCTGGCTGATACGTTCAAGCCGCTCGCCAGTCAGTTGCAGTAGGTCAGGACGGCGGGCAAATTGTTGCTCCAGCGCCAGCAGGGAGAGCGCATAGCGCAGGCTTTCACGCGGCAGATTGTGGCTGTCGCGCAGCAGTGCTGCCTGCAGTGTGCGGTAGCCTTCGCGCAGGGCATAGTCGTCGCCGCCATAAACATCCAACGTGCTTTGCGGGTTGGTCACCAGCAGGGGCTTGAGCATCTGTTCCAGCGAGGCATCGCTGATCTGGCCGCTGTGTGCCAATTTGTGCACCAGATGGGCAGCAAGAAAGAGCCCGCCCAGTGCTACCAGTTGTTCTTGAAGTGGTGTCATGGTCGCTGGATTCCTTCATCCCAAGGCGCACAGGATTCAATGATGCCGCCGCCAAGGCAAACATCACCTTCATAAAAAACGATCGACTGGCCGAGGGTTACGGCGCGCTGCGGCTGGTCAAACTCGACCCGGTAGCCGTCGTTAAGGGCAGTGACTCGGCAGCTTTGGTCGGGCTGGCGGTAACGTACTTTGGCCTTTAGCAGGCGCGGCTGGCTTAAATCGACAGGATTGATCCAGTTGACCTGGCGGGTGTGCAGGCTGCGCGAAAACAGCCAGGGGTGCTCGTTACCCTGGCCTACGATCAGCACATTGCGCGTCAAGTCTTTGGCCAGCACATACCAAGGGGCTTCGCCGGCATCTTTCATGCCGCCGATGCCAAGCCCCTGGCGCTGGCCGATGGTGTGGTACATCAGGCCGGCATGCTCGCCAATGACTTGGCCGTCGGTGGTTTCAATCGGGCCGGGCTGCGCGGGCAGGTATTGTTTGAGAAAGTCAGTAAAGCGGCGCTCGCCAATAAAGCAGATGCCGGTGGAGTCTTTTTTGCTGGCGGTGATCAGGCCATGTTGTGCGGCCAGTTGGCGTACCGCAGGCTTTTCCAGCTCGCCCACGGGAAATAGGCTTTGTGCGATTTCTTTACCGCCCACTGCATGCAGAAAATAGCTTTGGTCTTTGTTGGCATCTACGCCCTTGAGCAGGCGACTTTCGCCGTTCAGGTCCTGGCGACGCACGTAGTGGCCGGTGGCAATCAGGTCAGCACCCAGCATTTTTGCGTAATCGAGAAATGCCTTGAACTTGATTTCTCGGTTGCACAGGATGTCGGGGTTGGGCGTGCGTCCTGCTTTGTATTCATCCAAAAAGTGCTCGAACACGTTATCCCAGTATTCGGCGGCAAAGTTGGCGCTGTGCAGCCGGATGCCAAGGGTGTCGCAAACGGTCTGGGCGTCGGCGAGGTCTTCTTTGGCGGTGCAGTATTCGGTGCCGTCGTCTTCTTCCCAGTTTTTCATGAACAGGCCTTCAACCTGATACCCCTGTTGCTTGAGCAGCAGGGCGGAAACGGACGAATCAACACCGCCGGACATGCCGACAATAACCTTGGTTTGGGAAGGATGCTTCATGGTGCTCGCACTAACAGGTAAAAACAGGGGCGCAGTTTATCAGGTTGGGTCAAAAAATACCCTTGAGCATCGCCAGTGGATAACGATGGCCGGCCAGATAATCCTGCAGGCATTGCATCACCAGCGGGCTGCGCCATTCGTTTTGGCGAGCCTGCAGCTCGTTGACTGTCAGCCATAGCGGCTGAATGATTTCGGCATCCAGTTTGGCCCCGGGGCGTTGGCCCAGCGGGTGGGCGGCAAAGCATAGACGCTGATACGTCACGCCGTTAGGTGCTTGATACAGGTACAGACCGGTGATGGCGGTGAGTTCGATATCCCAGCCGGTTTCTTCCAGGGTTTCGCGCAGGGCGGCTTGCTGTAGGGTTTCATCGGCTTCTAGGTGACCGGCGGGCTGGTTGATGGCCATGCCGCTGCGGGTGTGCTCGTGCACAAACAGAAAGCGGTCTGCCTGCTCGACGATGCAGGCAACGGTAATGTGGGGGCTGAATGTCATGTGTAAGTCTAAGGTCTTAATACCTGAGTAGGCAGATAGGATTATGATTGCCCGCAGCCGTTATGCAGCGGGTGGACGGGCATAGCAGACCAGGCTGTGGTTGGCTAGGTATGAGGTGGATGTCGCTTCCAAGATCTGGCCCGCCGCACAGGCCGCAATTATGCTACACTGCGCGCCGTTGCAAAACATGTGACTCAAGCGCAGCGATCGTAGTCGCATGTGCAGATTTGTTTTTTAGTGCTGTCAGGCCACACGCGTGACAGTTTTGTTGTTTCAAACCACGTTAACCACGGAGTTTCAGCATGGGATACCAAAAGATCCAAGTGCCAGCGGGTGACAAAATCACCGTTAATGCCGACTTGTCCTTGAATGTACCGGACAACCCCATCATTCCCTTCATTGAGGGTGACGGCATTGGTGTTGATATCAGCCCAGTCATGATCAAGGTGGTTGACGCCGCCGTCGAGAAAGCCTACGCCGGCAAGCGCAAAATTGCCTGGATGGAAGTCTACGCCGGCGAAAAAGCCACCCAGGTGTACGATTCCGAAACCTGGCTGCCAGAAGAAACCCTGGACGCCGTGCGTGACTACGTTGTGTCCATCAAGGGCCCACTGACCACTCCGGTCGGTGGCGGCATCCGCTCCCTGAACGTTGCCCTGCGCCAGCAGCTGGACCTGTACGTTTGCCAGCGCCCTGTACGCTGGTTCAACGGCGTTCCAAGCCCGGTCAAGCGTCCACAAGACGTTGACATGTGCATCTTCCGCGAGAACTCCGAAGACATCTACGCCGGTGTCGAATGGCAGGCCGGCACGCCTGAGGCCGATAAGGTTATCAAGTTCCTGACCGAAGAAATGGGCGTAACCAAAATCCGCTTCACCGAAGGCTGCGGCATCGGCATCAAGCCGGTATCCGAGCAGGGCACCAAGCGTCTGGCCCGCAAAGCACTGCAGTACGTGGTTGATAACGACCGCGACTCCCTGACTATCGTGCACAAAGGCAACATCATGAAGTTCACCGAAGGTGCCTTCAAAGAGTGGGCCTACGAAGTAGCGCGTGACGAGTTCGGTGCTGAGCTGTTGGATGGCGGCCCATGGATGCAGTTCAAAAACCCTAACACTGGCAAAAACGTCATTGTAAAAGACGCCATCGCCGACGCCATGCTGCAGCAAATTCTGCTGCGCCCAGCCGAGTACGACACCATTGCCACCCTGAACCTGAACGGTGACTACCTGTCTGACGCGCTGGCGGCAGAAGTGGGCGGCATCGGTATCGCTCCAGGTGCTAACCTGTCTGACAGCGTTGCCATGTTTGAAGCCACCCACGGTACTGCACCTAAGTACGCCGGTCAGGACAAGGTGAACCCAGGTTCCCTGATCTTGTCTGCCGAAATGATGCTGCGCCACATGGGCTGGACTGAAGCGGCTGACCTGATCATCAAGGGCATCGACGGTGCCATTGCTGCCAAGACAGTCACTTACGACTTCGAGCGCCTGATGGACGACGCTAAGCTGCTGTCCTGCTCCGAGTTCGGCGATGCCATGATTGCTAAAATGTAATCGGGCCTGCTAGCAGAAAACGCCTCACGATTGTGGGGCGTTTTTGTTTCAAGGCGTTTTGTTTATCAGGAAAACCTTATGGACAATGAAGACGATTTCTCCCTGTTTAGCCGTGAGATGCGCGGGGTGCGCCGTATTCAGGTCGATCAGGCCGATACCGGCAAGAAGCCGGTGGATCACGGCAATCAAAAACTGGCGCGTGCCCGTGCCGTGCAAGCCAGTACAGCGATTCAGGTGGATGGCCTGTCGGATCAGTATGTATTGGATGTGCAGCCAGAAGAGTTTTTGCTGTGGGGCAGGGACGGGGTGCAGGACAGCCAGTTGCGCCGCCTCAAGGCAGGGCAGATTGCCTTTGAGGGCAGTATTGATCTGCACGGAATGACTGTTGAAAAAGCACGCGGTGAGTTGTGGGCGTTTCTGGCCGAGGCCGTCCGCTTTGAAGTGCGCTGCGTGCGCGTGACCCACGGCAAATCTAACCGGCTGGATGGGCGCAAGCCGATGCTGAAAAGTCACGTCAACACCTGGTTGCGCCAACATGAAGGCGTGTTGGGTTTTTCGTCTTGCCTGCCCAAACATGGCGGCAGCGGCGCGCTGTATGTGCTGCTTAAGCGCAGCATGTTGGAAGGGCGTGACGAAGGCGTGTTCTGATACGGGCAGGCTACGTTTTTAATTGTGCGCTTTTCAGGCATACTGCGTGCGCTTTGCCTCTGCTGGCCGGCTGCCATACTGCACCGCGCCAGTTTTCCACCCTTGGTTTGGAAGCTTCCTATCCCATGCGTAACCTGGTTTTTTCTGCTTGCCTGCTTTGGCTGTGCGGCGTATCCACCGGCCTGAGCGCCGCCCATCCTGACACTCACGACATTGAGCGCGTACTGGCTAGACACCAGTTACCGGCTGAAGCGCTGAGCGTTATTACTGTCCCGTTACAGCCCGGGTTGCAGGGCAGTGCCTTTAATGCTGACAAGGCGGTCAACCCGGCTTCGGTAATGAAACTGGTGACCACCTATGCGGCGCTGGATACTCTGGGCCCAACCTATACGTGGAAAACCGACCTGCTGACCGATGGCAAGGTGTCGGGCAACACCTTGCACGGCAACCTGTATTTTCGCAGCGGCGGCGACCCCAAGTTGACCACCGAACGCCTATGGTTGCTGCTGCGTGACCTGAAGCTGAAAGGTATCCAGCATATTCAAGGCAACCTGGTGCTGGACGCCGGTCATTACGATATTAAGCACCTGATTGCGTTTGATGGCGAAGCCAGCGATCTGTACCGGCCTTTTATGGTTGAGCCCGACAGCCTGCTGATCAACTTTAATGCCCAGCGCTTTATTGTGCGCACCGATAACGGCCAGGCGGTTGTGGTGTCTGATCCGCTAGTCCCTGAAGTGCAGATCAATAACAGCGTGCAGGTGCAGGCCACGGGAGCCTGTCATACCCAGACGCGGGTCAATTTTCAACCTCGAACAGGGGGCGGCATGCTGGCGCTGAATGTGTCTGGCAGCCTGCCAGAAGGCTGCCAAAGCGAGCGCTACTTTGCCTTTATCGACCATGATCGTTATGCCGCCGGTGTTATTCGCAGCACGTGGGCCGATATGGGCGGTAGCCTGAGCGGTACCACGCAAATCGGCACCACGCCTGCCGGTGCCCAGCTGCTGAGCCGCCTGCCTTCGGCTTCGGTGGCGGATATTATTCGAGACATCAACAAGTTCAGTAATAACACCTTGGCCAAGCAAGTGTTTGTAACGCTTGGCGGACATTTTCGTGCGCCGGGTGACGCCGATGACTTGGTGGCCGCGCGGCGTTCGTTGGCCAACTGGTGGCAGGCTTTTGGTGGCAGCGACAGTCAGCTGGTGATTGAAAACGGCTCGGGCCTGTCACGCCAAGAGCGCCTGACTGCGCGCGGTCTGGCCCGCATGCTGCAACAGGCGGCCAATAGCCCTTACGCCGCCGAGTTCAAAGCCTCCCTGCCGATTGTCGGCGTGGATGGCACCATGCGCCGCCGCTTGGCCAAGCATCCGATTGCCGGTCAGGCGCGGGTTAAAACCGGCACCCTGAAAAACGTGCGCGCCATTGCTGGCTACAGCAAGGATAAGCAGGGTAATGACTGGGCGGTGGTGATTATTGCTAACCATCCGCGCAACCTGAATAACGCCGTGCTGGATGATCTGCTGGCCTCGCTGTATAGCCAGCAGCCCGTGCGTTAAGGATTCTGGCTGCAGGTAGCCCGAGTGGGCAATTGCGGCTAAAATTGCGCCCCATTGCACAGACATGAGCTGTAAATAAAAAGTTGGCCTGCTATTTGCTACATCTGAGTCAAAGACGCAAAACGTCAAAAAGACGACGAGGTACCAAATATGAGCCAGGGTATTGAATTTAACCGCTTGATGCTTGAAATGCGCTCCATGCAAATGGATGCCATGGCTCGCCAGAAGACCGTAGCCCAGCCCGAGCAAACAACAGCGGTCAAAGGCCCCAGTTTTTCCGAGCTGCTGGGTCAGGCGGTCAACAAGGTGAACGATGTACAGCAATCTGCTAGCCAACTGGCCACCGCATTTGAGATGGGCCAGAGTGGCGTTGACCTGAGCGATGTCATGATTGCATCACAAAAAGCGAGCGTTTCCTTCCAAGCCATGACCCAGGTGCGTAACAAACTGGTTCAGGCTTACCAAGACATCATGCAAATGCCCGTGTAGTGGCGAGCGAGTAAATCATGGTTGACACAACAGATAATGTCCCCAGCGCGGTAGAGCGGCCCGGTCAGGGTGGCAAACCGGCCATGGCTGGTCTGGCATTCATGGACAACCTGATCCACATGCCGGCTATTCGCCAGGTGGCGCTGATGATCGGGCTGGCCGCCAGTGTCGCGATCGGCTTTGCCGTGGTGCTCTGGTCCCAAGAGCCAGAATATCGTCCGCTGCTCACCAGCCTCAACGGCCTGGATGCCGGTGCAGTGGTAGACAGCCTTAACCAGTCGGGCATCAAGTACAAGGTTGAGCCCAACTCCGGCGCGCTGCTGGTGCGTGCAAGCGACCTGGGCGAGGCGCGTCTACGTCTGGCCACCACGGGTGTGATTGCCGAGTCCAAGCCCATGGGTTTTGAGCTGCTCGATCAGGAGCAGGGTCTGGGCACCAGCCAGTTTATGGAAACCGCCCGCTACCGTCGCGGCCTGGAGGGCGAACTGGCCCGTACCATTGCCAGCCTGAACAACGTGCGTAGTGCGCGGGTGCACCTGGCCATTCCCAAAAGCTCGGTGTTTGTGCGCGACGAGCGCAAGCCCAGCGCATCGGTGCTGGTCGATCTGCAACAGGGGGCCAGCCTTGAGCCCAGCCAGGTGATGGCCATCATCAATCTGGTGGCCACCAGCGTGCCGGAGTTGAACAAAGACCAGGTTACGGTGGTGGATCACAAGGGCAATCTGCTGTCGGACCAGCAGGAGCTGTCCGAGATGACTCGCGCCGGCAAGCAGTTTGACTATGCACGCCGTGTTGAGACTCTGTTTACCCAGCGTGTTCACAATATTCTCAAGCCCATTCTCGGCGATGGCCGCTACAAGGCTGAGGTATCGGCCAGCATTGATTTCAGCGCTATCGAGTCCACCTCGGAAACCTTCAACCCTGACCAGCAAGCACTGCGCAGCGAGCAGTCGCTGATGGAGCAGCGCCAGTCCAGCCTTGGCCCGCAAGGCGTGCCTGGCGCGCTGAGCAACCAGCCACCCGGCGCTGCCTCGGCACCTGAGCAGGTATTTGCCGGCGGCGGCAACGAAGGTCCCGTCGCGTCCGGCCAGCCGTTGCTGGACGCCAACGGCCAGCAAATTATCGACCTCAATACCGGCATGCCGATGCTGGCCCCGTATCCCTCCGACCGGCGCGAGCAGTCCACCCGCAACTTTGAAGTGGACCGCTCCATCAGCTATGTCAAACAGGATCAGGGCAGGGTACAGCGCCTATCGGTGGCCGTAGTGGTGGATGACCGTGTCACCCTAGACACCCAGGGGCAGGTCGTGCGTCTGCCCTGGTCCGATCAGGACCTGGAACGCTTTACCCGCCTGGTGCAGGATGCGGTAGGCTATAGCGCACAGCGCGGCGATAGCGTCAGCGTGATCAATGCACCTTTTGCACCCATGGAAGACGATATGTATATAGAACCGCCGTTTTACAGTCAGCCCTGGTTCTGGGATGTGATCAAGCAGCTCATGGGCATCCTGTTCATCCTGATTCTGGTGTTTGGCGTGTTGCGCCCGCTGCTGGGCAACATCATGGGCACCAACAAGAGCAAAGAGCTGCAGGTTGCCGACTCAAGCGCAGCCGATGGCTCGCTTGACGATCTGGACGCCGAGCTGGCCGAAGACACCCTGAGTCTGGGCAGTGAACAGCTGCAGATCATGCTGCCCAGCCCGACCGAAGGCTATGACGCGCAGCTGACCGCCATCAAAAACCTGCTGGCTGAAGATCCGGGCCGTGTGGCTCAGGTCGTAAAAGAATGGATCAACAGCGATGAATGACAACAAGGCAGTAGCCAAACTAAACAAGGTGGATAAGGCAGCGGTGTTGCTGCTGTCGCTGGGCGAGGCGGATGCCGCCCAGGTATTGCGCCACATGGGGCCCAAGGAAGTACAAAAAGTGGGCTTGGCCATGGCGCAAATGACCAATATCCACCGGGATCAGGTTGAACAGGTGATGAGCGAGTTTGTCGAGATTGTCGGCGAACAGACCGGTCTTGGCGTAGGTTCTGATGCCTACATCCGCAAAATGCTGACCCAGGCACTGGGCGAAGACAAAGCCGGCAACTTGATTGATCGCATCCTGCTGGGTGGAAATACCAGCGGGCTGGACAGCCTGAAGTGGATGGAGCCGCGTGCGGTGGCAGATGTTATCCGTTATGAGCACCCGCAGATTCAGGCCATTGTGGTGGCCTATCTGGACCCAGACCAAGCGGGTGAGGTGCTGTCGCACTTTGACCATAAGGTGAGGCTGGACATCATCCTGCGCGTATCGGCCCTGAATACCATCCAGCCTGCTGCCCTCAGCGAGCTGAACGCCATTCTTGAGAAGCAGTTTTCCGGCAGCGCCAATACCAGCCGCACCACCATGGGCGGCGTCAAGCGCGCCGCCGACATCATGAACTTCCTCGACAGTTCGATGGAAGGCCCACTGTTGGACTCCATCCGCGAGCTGGATGGCGATCTGTCTTCGCAAATCGAAGACCTGATGTTTGTGTTTGATAACCTGGCCGATGTGGACGACCGGGGCATTCAGTCGCTGCTGCGCGAGGTGTCATCCGAAGTGCTGGTACTGGCGCTCAAGGGTGCCGACGATGCAATCAAGGAAAAGGTATTTCGCAATATGTCCAAGCGTGCGTCCGAGCTGTTGCGCGACGACCTCGACGCCAAAGGGCCGGTGCGGGTCAGCGAAGTCGAAGCCGCGCAAAAAGAAATTCTCACCATTGCCCGCCGCATGGCGGATGCCGGCGAAATCGTGCTGGGCGGCAAGGGTGGCGAAGAGATGGTGTAAGCCATGAGCCAAGAAATCCCTGCCGGCGAGCTGATTCGTCGAGACCAGAACGGTGCCTTTGTGCGCTGGCAGTTGCCCTCGTTTGATGAGGGCGCTACCAATGTGATTCAGACGGCCGACAAGCAGGAGGCCGCTGAAGACGAGCTGCCCGCCGAAGCGCCGGTTGAGGAGGCGCAGCCCGAGCCTGAGGTTGAGGTCCAGGATGTGCAGCTGGAAGAAGTCCAGCCGCTGACATTGGAAGAAGTAGAAGCCGTTCGCCAAGACGCTTACAACGAAGGCTTTAGTACCGGCGAAAAAGACGGTTTTCGCGCCGGTCAACTGCGCGCGCAACAGGAAGCAGAGGCCGCACTCAAGCCGCGCCTAGCCGCTCTGGAAACCCTGATGCAGCAGCTGTTTGACCCAATTAGCCAGCAAGATCAGGCCATCGAACACATGCTGCTGGAGCTGGTGCGCCACATCAGCGAAGAAGTCATTCAGCGTGAATTAACCCTTAGCTCAGCGCAGATTGGCCGCGTGCTGCGTGAAGCCCTCAAGTTGCTGCCCATGGATGACGGCCAGGTGCGTATTCATGTTAATCCGCAAGACTTTGCTGAAATCAAAAGCCTGCGTGAGCGCCATGAAGAAAGCTGGCGCATTCTAGAAGACGACAGCCTGTTACCCGGCGGCTGCCGCATTGAAACCCGCAATAGCCAGATTGATGCCAGCGTCGAAACCCGCCTGCACACCCTGACCCAGCAGCTGCTGGAACAGCGCCGCCATCTGCAGTCCGAGCCGCTGGCCGCTGATATGCATCAAGACATTGACCTGACAGCAGAGCCGGTTTTAGAACCAGAAGCAGAACTAGAACCTGAGCCAGAAGCAGCAGCCCAGCCGCTGTTAGAGCCCGAGCCAATGCGGACCGCCCAAACCCATTCGCCGGGTGCGCCAGTGGACCTGCAGCAGACGGCTGATGACCACGATGAGACTTGAACGCACCAGCATTGCCGCCCGCCTCAAGGCGTATCAGCCGGCCATTCGCCTGCCGGTACAGCCGCCGGTGGAAGGTCGCTTGCTGCGCATGGTCGGCCTGACGCTGGAAGCGCAGGGCTTGCGCACGGCAGTGGGCAGCCGCTGCATGGTAATCAACGCCGACACCCATAACGCCGCCGAGGTTGAGGCCGAGGTGATGGGGTTTTCCGGTGACAAGGTATTTCTGATGCCGGTGGGCAGTGTCGAAGGTATTGCCCCCGGTGCCCGGGTGGTGCCCTTGCCGGGCACTGATATGGTTCCCATGAGCATGAATATGCTGGGCCGCGTCCTTGATGGCGCTGGTCGGCCACTGGACGGCAAGCCGCGCATCCAGGCTGATGACTGGGTGCCGATGACCGGCCCCAGCATCAACCCGCTGCGCCGTGACCCGATCAGCCAGCCGCTGGATGTGGGCCTGCGCTGTATTAACGGCACATTGACCGTGGGCCGAGGCCAGCGTCTGGGCTTGTTTGCCGGTACAGGAGTCGGTAAGTCGGTTCTTCTGGGCATGATGACCCGCTTTACCAAGGCCGATATTGTGATCGTTGGCCTGATTGGCGAGCGGGGCAGGGAGGTTAAAGAATCTATTGAAGATATTCTCGGTGAAGAAGACCTCAAGCGTGCGGTGGTGGTGGCTTCGCCGGCGGACGATGCGCCCTTGCTGCGTCTGCGCGCCGCCATGTACTGCACGCGCATTGCCGAATATTTTCGTGATAAAAAATACAACGTGCTGCTGCTGATGGATTCGCTGACCCGTTATGCTCAAGCGCAGCGGGAAATTGCCCTAGCCATTGGCGAGCCGCCCGCAACCAAAGGCTATCCGCCCTCTGTGTTTGCCAAGCTGCCGGCGCTGGTGGAGCGGGCGGGTAATGCCGAGCCTGGCGGCGGCTCGATTACCGCCTTTTACACCGTACTGTCGGAGGGCGATGACCAACAGGATCCAATTGCTGATGCCGCTCGGGGTGTGCTCGACGGCCACTTTGTGTTGTCGCGCGC
This sequence comes from Thiopseudomonas sp., assembly GCA_018384595.1. Taxonomy (GTDB): domain Bacteria; phylum Pseudomonadota; class Gammaproteobacteria; order Pseudomonadales; family Pseudomonadaceae; genus Thiopseudomonas. The sequence continues at coordinate 5,428 of JAHAYO010000061.1, read as the reverse complement.
ACTGGCCGAAGAAGGCCATTATCCGGCCATTGATATCAGCGCTTCGGTTAGCCGGGTTATGCCACAGGTGACCCGCCCCGAACACTTAAAAGCCGCCCAGCGTTTTAAGCAGTTGTGGACCCGTTACCAGCAAAGCCGCGACCTGATCAGCGTGGGCGCTTATGTGCCCGGCGGCGATCCCGATACCGATCTGGCCATTGAGCGTTATCCGGCCATGTCCGAGTTTTTGCGCCAGGGCCTGCGCGAATCTGAAGACCTAGACACCAGTGTGCAACGGCTCAGCGCCATTGTGCATGGCCCGCAGCAAGGGTAGGTAGCGCATGCTAAAAAAGGCCAAGCGGCTGGAGCCGGTCATCCAGATGGCCGAAGAAAAAGAGCGCGAAGCCGCCGCACGCCTAGCGCAAACTCAACAGCAACTGCAACAGGCCGAGCAACAGTTGGCCGGCCTTGAGCAGTACCGTAACGACTATCAGCAACAATGGATTACCCGTGGGCAGGCCGGCGTTACAGGCGAGTGGCTGATGAATTACCAGCGTTTTTTGTCGCAACTGGAAACGGCCATCGAGCAGCAGCGCAACAGCGTGCGCTGGCACCAGCAAAGCGTGGCCAAGGTGCGAGAACAATGGCAGCAGCTCTATGCACGGCTTGAAGGCTTGAAAAAACTGGTGCAGCGTTACCACGATCAGGCTCGCCACGCCGCCGACCGCCAAGAGCAAAAGGCCATGGATGAAATGGCCGCCCGTGCCGGACTGCTGAACCGATCCATTTCGAGAGAATCATCATGAGCATCCGTTATCCGTGGCTGTACGAATATGTGTTGCGCCGCAAGGGCAGCATTCAACAGCTTGAAGACAGCCTGCCGCAGCCCTTGTCGGCAGCCGAACTCATGGCGGTGCCGGATGACCGCTATTTGTCGATGATGACGCAGCGAATTTTCCGCGCAGGTCTGCGCCATGCCATGGTCGATGCGCGTTGGCCGGCCTTTGAAGACGCCTTCTGGGGCTTTGATCCAACAAAAATGGTGCTGCTTAGCGCCGAGCATATTGAGCAGCACATGCAAAATATGGCGCTGATCCGCCATTTGGGCAAGTTGCGCAGTATTCCGCATAACGCGCAGATGGTGTTGGATATTAGCCGTGAATACGGCGGTTTTGGCCGTTTTCTAGCGCAGTGGCCAGTCGATGACATAGTTGGCCTGTGGTTTTTGCTGCGCAAACGCGGCTACCAGCTGGGCGGCTATTCCACACCCGGTTTCTTGCGCATGGCCGGCAAAGACACCTTTCTGATTACCACCGACGTGGTGGCCGCCATGATTGCCCATGGGGTGATTGATCGCCAGCCAACCAGCCAGGGCGCGCTGCGGGACATGCAGGCCGCGTTTAACCAGCTACAACAGGACAGCGGCCGCCCGCTATGCCAGCTGTCCGCCATGCTGGCTTGGACCGTGAATCACGACTGAGTTGGCTTTGTTGGCTTGCGCTCTGTCTACTGATACAGCTTGCCTGTTTGTGGGAAGGTGGCCCGGCTGTGCAGGGCTGCTGTCGCTTTGTTTTGAGTCGGTAGGTGCGTGGCCCGTGCCATGCAGCGCGAAGTCGCAGCATCCAGCTGTGGCATCCATCAGAAGCATGGATTCTGCAACTGCGCTTCGCTGCGTGCAGAATGACGGGATGGGTGTCACTCTGCACAGTGGTTGAGTTACAGCCCTAGCAACCCAGCCACATAGTCCACATCCTTGTCACCGCGGCCAGACAGGTTGATGAGGATTTGCTGATGCGGCTGCAGGGTGGGGGCGGTGCGGATGGCCCAGGCGACGGCGTGGGCGCTTTCCAGCGCGGGGATGATGCCCTCAACCCGTGAGAGGCGCATAAAGGCATCAAGGGTTTCCTGGTCGGTAACGCTGTCGTAGTGAACGCGGCCGAGGTCCTTGAGGTAGCTGTGCTGCGGGCCGATGCCAGGGTAGTCCAAACCAGAGGCAATCGAGTGCGCGGGAGCCGGATTGCCCTCGGCATCTTCCAGCACGTAGCAGGCCATGCCGTGCAGCACGCCAGGCTTGCCTTTGGTCAGGGTCGCAGCATGGCGGTCGGTATCCAGCCCTTCACCGGCTGGTTCCACGCCAACCAGCTTGACCTGGGTGTCGTTAAGGAAGGCGGTAAACATGCCGATGGCGTTGGAACCACCGCCGACACAAGCGGTCACCAGATCGGGCAGGCGCTTGTATTTGCTCAGGCATTGTTCGCGGGCTTCATTGCCGATAATGGACTGGAAATCACGCACCATTTTGGGGAAAGGATGCGGGCCGACGACCGAGCCGATGGCATAGATAAAATCCTGCGGGTTTTTCAGGTATTCCTCAAAGGCGCTGTCCACCGCGTCTTTCAGGGTGGCAGTGCCACGGGTAACCGGAATCAGATCGCAGCCCAAAATTTTCATCTTGACCACGTTAGGATGTTCTTTTTCGATATCCACTTGGCCCATGTGAATCTCGCAAGGAATCCCCACCAGCGCACAGGCCGTGGCCAGCGCCACGCCATGCTGACCAGCACCGGTTTCGGCAATCACTTTTTTCTTGCCCATGTGCTTGGCCAGTAGTGCCTCGCCCAAGCAGTGATTGATCTTGTGTGCGCCGGTGTGGTTGAGGTCTTCACGCTTGAGCAGAATTTGCGCGCCGCCCAGTTGTTCGGACAGGCGTTTGGCGTGAAAAATCGGGCTGGGGCGACCCACATAGTCGGCAAACAGGCTGGCCAGCTCTTGCTGGAACTCAGCGCTTTGGCGAATCTCTTCGTAGGCGCTGTTAATATCGTCCATAACCTGTTTCAGTTCGGGCGGCACGTATTGGCCACCGTACGCACCAAAGTAACCCTGTTCATCGGGCATTGCAGCAAAGCCGGTTGTGCTGTTCATTGTATTCTCGCTGGCAACTACTGGGAAAAAGGGATGGCCGGTTTAGGCCATGGCGGACAGGCCCGCACCCCCGCAAGGGATCAGAGTGTATTTTAATTTTCAGGATTTTGCAGCGTTTGCGAGGTGTGCATGCACAAGGGGTTGTCTCCGGTTCAATGGTATCAACAGGCACTGGCACAGGGTTGTGTGGCCGATGCGGCCCAGCAGCAGGCGGTTGCGGCACTTGAATCCTGCCACCATGCACTGAGTACAGGCCAGCATTCGGTTAAGGGCATTTATCTGTGGGGCCCAGTGGGGCGTGGTAAAACCTGGCTCATGGACAATTTTCATGCCGCCTTGCCGGTGCCATCGCGGCGTCAGCATTTTCATCACTTCATGCGTGACCTGCACCGCCAGCTGCACCAGCGTGTCGGCACCGCCGCGCCCTTGCAGGCTATTGCTCAAGCGCTGGCTGCCGAGATCCGCGTGCTGTGCTTTGACGAGTTTTTTATCAGCGATATTGCTGATGCGATGTTGCTGGGGCCGCTGCTAAACGCGCTGTTTGCCCATGGGCTGACGGTGGTGATGACCTCCAATCAGCCGCCCGACGGCCTGTACCCCGACGGCTTTAACCGCGAGCGCCTGTTGCCGGCCATTGCCGCCATGTATGCGCACATGAATGTTATCTCTGTGGACGGCAGCCAAGACTACCGGCTGCATGGGCTGAAAGAGCTGACGAAGCTGCCGCGTTACCATGTGTGTCGAGCCGGCGAGCCCGAAGTAATGCCTCGCTGCTTTGCCCGTTTGACGCACGGCATGGTAACCGCATCCGCTGCTATACGCTTGGGCAGCCGCGTACTGGTCACGCGCGGCCACGGCGGCGGTGTGCTCTGGTGTGATTTTGCCGCGCTGTGTCACGCGCCTTTTTCGGCAGCGGACTATATTGAGTTGTGTCAGCAATTTCAGGTTGTGCTGCTTAGCCGTGTGCCGATACTGGGCGGCGTTCAGCAGCCCGCCAAAATCGCCCGTGGCACCGAAGATGCGGCGGCACGGGTGGTGGCTGGCGACCGGATATTGCCGGCGCTGGCTCCGCAGGATGATGCCGTACGGCGCTTTATCGCCTTGATTGATGAGTGTTATGAAGGTAAAGTTTGCGTCCATATTGAGGCTGGCGTGCCTTTGGATGATCTTTATACGCAGGGTTATTTGTCGTTTGCCTTTCGCAGGACACTTAGCCGACTGCAGGCGATGCAGTCTGACCGCTTTAACTAAGCGGCGTCTGTCGCCATAAAATTAGAAGAATAGAATTATGCATTGGTCTGGACGCGTTACCGTTATTTCTATCCTGCTGCTGTCGGCAGCTTGTGCCACCCATCAGGGCCCGTCAAAACAGACGGCCAGCATAGACAAAGTGAAGGCGCAACACGCCAAACCTGTTAAGACCACACAACCCACGGTAATCACCCGGACTCAAATGGCCGATGACGTGCTGCTGCGCGCCATGGCCCAGATCGGCACACCTTACCGCTGGGGTGGCAGCTCGCCGCAGACCGGCTTTGACTGCAGCGGCCTGATCGGCTATGTGTTCAGCCAGTCCGCCGGTTACCAGATGCCGCGCACCACTACGGAAATGATGCAGGTCGTGGCACCGCAAATCGAACGTAATCGCCTGCGCAGTGGCGATATCGTATTTTTTGCCACCAATGGTGGTCGCCGCGTCAGTCATGCAGGCATCTACGTGGGTGACAACCGCTTTGTGCACGCCCCCGCGTCTGGCGGCAAGGTACGCATCGACAGCCTCGATATGCCGTACTGGAACAAAGCCTATCTGCAAGCCAAGCGCTACCTGCCCGAAGAACGGCTGGCCAGTTCGTTCTAAATCCTGAAAATCGCGGTCACTGACCTTCTTTCGACGATCTTATTCGCTCCAGTCATGGACAGCGGGCGGGTTGACGCATGACGCCGCCTGCCGCCTGCAGGTAGCGTTGTGCAAAGGCGTGGACCTAGTGAGCATTTGCTGCATTCGCAGGGTTAATGTGAGCATTTGCTGCATAAAGCGGTTGTTTTATTAAAAAGGACGTTCAGTACGGGTTATGCTTTTTTGTGTTGATTGACGGGCTGGGGCAGAAATTCGCTGCTGTTGTCTGCATGATTGATCGTTTATTTAGATTGGCATATTTTTCGCTTAAAGCTTTCAGGGCCGGGGCTGCAGTGCATTCATAGCATCCTTGTAGTCTCAGGCCCTCTTCCTGGCAGTTGCAGGCAGCTGTTGGATAAAAACAAAAAGATACACAGGAGCAGAAAATGACTACAGGACACCTCAAACCCTTGCTGGGCTGCGTCGCAGCACTCAGCATGATCGCCAGCGGCATGGTTTATGCCAAAGAAGGTGGCGACCAGTACCTCAATGGTGCCGAAACTTGGATGGCCGGAGCGGTACCGCCCAAGGGCCATTATTTCGTCAACTATACCGGCCATTATGGCGGCAAACTGCGCGATGGCAGCGGCAAGAAGGTCAGTGGCGCCAAAGTTGGCGCATGGTTTACCG
>JAHAYO010000054.1 GCA_018384595.1 Thiopseudomonas sp. | reverse complement strand
GAGCGTATGTGCAGAGCCAAGCCACACCAGAATAGAACCGCTGCGCGGTTTCCGCTTATATCCCCGCCCGATTGGGCGAGGGTTTACGCGGATTTTGCTAAAGCGATAGCGGCTCTCGGCTTCTTCGGTTCCGCCCTGCAACGCTGCCATAAACGGATCAACACTCAGTCCTAGCCAGCCCGCCAACACTTGTAACTTGTCTACCGTTGGCAGGGTTTCTCCCTGTAACCAGCGCCGCACGCCATGATAGGTCACCGGTTCGCCCTGATAGCGCAAATTGAACTGGCGCTCCAGCACCGAAGCGCGCGGCTCATGGCCCATCCGCTCCATCGCCTTGGCCAGCTCCTGTGCAAAAACCTGTCGTATGTTTTTCATGCAGGCACAGTAATGTAATCCGCAACACAGCAATGTAACCCCAATTGCTTGCGATCAACTTTTGCGTGACTTACAGTTACACAGGCAGCAACCTGCCAAGCTCGGCTGGCCACCTGCAAACGCACACACCACAGGACGAAGGAGAAAAGGAATGCTAGTTCTGACCCGACACAGCGGCGAAAGCATCCGCATCGGCAACACCATCACGTTACGCGTCATCAAGTGCCAAAACGGCCAGGTACGCCGTAAGCGTCCGGCCATCCCACCTTGAATATCACAGGCTTTTTTTCGATCGTGTCCACTAAGTCTTAGGTGTACGCTCTTTCAAGCGGAACTGTGATTTGCCAGAGTCAGACTGACTGCGGTTGCCAGCGATGCGGGAGCAGCTCGTCAATAGCGCTATGTTTCTGTGTCGGCAGGCGACTGAGCACATCTTTCAGGTAGACATACGGATCATGGCCATTGAGTTTGGCTGACTGGATCAGGGACATCACCGCCGCAGCACGCTGGCCACTACGCAGCGATCCGGCAAACAACCAGTTCTTACGACCCAGCGCCCAGGGCCTGATCCGGTTTTCCACCTGATTGTTGTCGATCGGGATCTCACCATCGTCCAGATAGCGCATTAATGCAGTCCAGCGCTTGAGGCTATAGTCCAGTGCTTTGGCGATAGCGGAGTTCTCCGGAACCTTTTGCCGGTGGAGTATCATCCACTGATGCAGTGCGTCCGCCACGGGCTTGGCGTGTTCCTGTCGCATTCGGTACCGCTCGGAAGCCGTTAGATCTTTGCTGTCCCGCTCAACCTCATACAACAACTGGATGTATTGCAGGCCTTGCTCGGCCAGTGTGCTTTTATTGGCTGCATGCAAATCGAAAAACTTGCGCCGGGCATGAGCCATACAGCCAATTTCGGTCATACCCTGGGCAAAGCTTTGTTTATAGCCGCTGTAATCGTCACACACCAATAAGCCTTTCCAGTCACCAAAGAAAGCACGGGCATGCTCACCGGCGCGGCTGGGAGCAAAGGTATAAATGACGGCTTTCAGCTCTGAGAAGCCGGTGGTGCAAAAGCCCCAGACATAGGCTTTGTGGGTTTTCTTTTTGCCGGGCATCAGCACTTCTACCGGTGTCTCATCAGCGTGCAAAATACGCTCTGTCAATACATGCGCCTTGAGCGCATCGACCAGTGGTTGTAAGGCAACACCGCAGGCACCCACCCATTCGGCCTGGGTTGAACGGGAGATTTCTACACCGGCACGAGCAAAGATCTGCTCTTGGCGGTACAGAGGTAGGTGATCAGCAAACTTGGCGACCAGTACCTGGGCCAGCAGGCCGGTGGTCGGTATTCCTTTGTCAATGACGTGCGCGGGAACCGGCGCCTGAGTCAAGGTTTCGCACGAACGGCATGCCCATTTGCCACGAACATGGCGCTCAACGCTGAATACGCCAGGGACATAATCCAGCTTTTCACTGACATCCTCACCCACACGCTCCATCTGGCAACCGCAGGTACAGCGGGTGTTGTCCGGCTCATGGTGGGTCAAGGTGCGTGGCAACTCGGCCGGCAAGGGTTTGCGCTTGGGCTGCAGGCGGGATGTGGGTGTCTGTTGGGCGGCCCGTGGCGTGATTTCGGCCAGCTCGACTTCAATGGCTGCAATATCAGCATCCACCAGTTCATCCAGAAGGCTGCCCTGGGCTGGATTGAAACTCTCAGTATGACGGCCAAAACGGTGACGCTTGAGCGTGGCCATTTCAAAGGTCAGTTTCTGGATGATCACATCCTTGTGAGTCAGCTCCTTCTGCTTGCTCACCAGTTCTTTGCTTTGTTCCTGCACCGTCAACAGCAACTGCGCGGTCAGTTCGCGAAGCTGCTGTTCAGAAAGCTGGTCAATGTCAGAAGGAATACTCATGCCTGCAGTATGCGGGCACAGCGTTTGGGGCGCGATTGGCGCTTGGCACTATGGCGCACCAGGTGAGTTTGCGCTCACAGCACATCAATGATTCCGGCGTCTCCAATACGCTGCCAGGGCAAGCCCACGACCAATGCCGAAAGCTGCTCGGCGGTCAGGGCTTGTTGCGTACCACGCCAGGATTCCAGCCAATGGAATTTGCCCTGGTTCAAACGACGGGCGCACAGCCATACGCCAAGGCCGTCATGTACCAGAACCTTCATCCGGTTGCAGCGCTTGTTGGCAAACAGATAGGCACAATGGGGTTTGGCTGAACCAAACACCTGCACCACTCGTGCCAGTGCGGTGTCCGGCCCAGCCCGCATATCCAGCGGCTCGGTAGCCAGCCAGATCTCGTCAATGCGAATCATGCCAGCCACTCTTTGAACAAGAACGCACACGCGCTGGCCTGTTCCGCGGGACAGTGCACAACAATGGTTCCGCTGGCGTGCGGAATCTTGATTTCAATCGGAGCACCGGATGCGGCGGATGCCGCAGTTGGCAGAGGCAAAGCCACAAACGCCGGTGTTGTAGATGGGTTGTCTGGTACTATCGGCATTTGCCCTGTCAGCTCCCTGATCCAGCGGTGCACCATGTTGGCGTTGAGATCATGGCTGCGGGCAATGCGGGCTACCGAGGCCCCGGCCATTTGGCACTGGGCAACGATGTCGGCCTTGAAGGCTTTGGCATAACGCCGGCGAGTGGTCGCTTGAAGCTCTCTTAATCGGGTCATAATAGGTGTCCACGTAAAAATAGGTGGACACTATCGGGCAGCTGGTCGAACAGCCTCAAGGTGGGATGGCCGGACGCTTACGGTACGCCTAGGCATTGACGCACCGCCGGACGTTGCCGTGCACCGCGAAGAAATCCACCAACGCATACAGGCCGCACGCAAGGAGCAATCCTGACCCTGCTAAGGTTAGCGCAACACACCGATGCCGGTGCTTTAATGGCCGGCATGCTTGGTTTACACCCTTACACCTAGCGCACACCCTACTCGCCAAGGCGACAAACAGGTAAGCTATGCCATCATTTTTCAGGGCATGGCGTTTGCGCCCCGATACCCGTAGCGTTTATGGAGTGGATTGTGCGTACAGGTTTTATCTCTCTTGTGGCCAGCTGCCTGCTGGCAGTGGCCGCCCAACCCGCGCTGGCTGACAGTCGCCTGCAACTGCAGCGCAGCCTGTATCTGAAGGCCAAAACCGAACTGGAGGCAGGCCGCCCTGACGCTTGGCTCAATAATCAGGCTGTGCTTAAAGATTACCCGCTGGCTTCCTATCTGGCCTATGACGAACTGACCCTGCGCCTGCGCAGTGCCAGCGATGCCGAAATCCAGCAATTCATCCAGCACAACGCCGATCTGCCCCAGCTACGCTGGCTCAAGCTACGCTGGCTGCGCATGCTGGCCGAGCGCGGCCAGTGGGAGCTGTTTTACCAGTATTATCAACCCGCCCTTAACTTTGCCGAACTGGACTGCCTCAGCGCTCGGGGGCAGCTGGCCACCGGCAAACAGGCCGAAGCCTTTGCGGCCGCAGAAAAACTCTGGCTAAGCAGCCAATCGCAACCCAATGCCTGCGACCCGCTCTTTGCCAGCTGGAAAGATGCCGGCCTGCGCAGCCAAGACAAAGTGTGGGCACGCCTGTTTTTGGCGGTGGATGCGCGTAATTCGGGATTGGCCCAATACCTGGCGCGCGAATACATTCGTCCCGATGCCGCCAAGCGTCTGATTGACGTTGCCGCCAAGCCGGAGAAGTTGCAACAAACCGGCACGTTCGCGCATGATACCGCCGAAAACCGCGCCATTGTCAGCTTGGGCCTGCGCCGTTTGATGCGCAGCGACAGCGAACAGGCGCTCAAACTGCTCAATCACTACAAAGTCCGGCTAACATTTACCAGCGAACAAAAACGCATGCTGGCCCGTGATATCGGCACCCTACTGGCCAAGCGCTTTGATGCCCGTGGACTGGCCGTGATGGCTGAGTTTGACCCACAGCTGCAAGAGCCGCTGGTTGGCGAGTGGCATGCCCGCCTGCTATTGCGCTTGGGTCGTTGGGATGAGGCTCGCACCCTGATCAACAGGCTGCCCGAAGGCACCGCCGACACCCTGCGCTGGCAATACTGGCAGGCGCGCAGCACCCAATTTGCCGAGCCGAACAGTCAGGCTCCAAAACAGCAATACACCCAGCTGGCCCGTGAACGCGACTTTTATGCCTACATGGCCGCCGATCACAGCCAACAACCCTACCAGCTCAACCACAAGCCGGTGCCTGTGGATGCCGCCCTGTTAGAGCGCGTACGCAAAAGCCCGCTAATCCTGCGCGCACTGGAGCTGCATGCGCTGGGCGAAACCGTTGCCGCGCAGCGTGAGTGGCAATATGCCAACCAAGTATTCAGCCATGAAGAACAACTGGCACAGGCCCGTATCGCCTATGAAATGAACTGGTTCAACCCTGCCATTCGCAACCTGGGCCAAGCCAAATACTGGGACGACCTCGAAATCCGCTTCCCCATGGCCTACCGTGAAGACTTGGTGCGTGAAGCCCGCGCTCAGGGCCTGCACTCCAGCTGGGTGTATGCCATTACTCGCCAAGAAAGCGCTTTCATGCCCAGCATTCACTCCCATGCCGGTGCCATGGGCCTAATGCAACTGATGCCGGCCACCGCCAGCGAAACCGCACGCCGCTACAACATTCCGCTGGCTTCGCCACAGGCTGCACTCAACCCAGATACCAACATTAAGCTGGGTACCGCCTACCTCAACCACGTCATGCAGCAGTTCAAGGGCAACCGCATTCTAGCCTCGGCAGCCTATAACGCTGGCCCTGGCCGGGTACGCCAGTGGCTCAAGGATGCCAGCCACCTGCCCTATGACGTTTGGATCGAAACCATTCCCTTTGACGAAACCCGCCAGTATGTACAAAACGTGCTGACATATTCCGTCATCTACGGCCAAAAGCTGGAAACCCCAGCCCCGCTGGTGGAATGGCACGAACGCGACCTCGCACCCAAGCCCTAACGCCAGACAGCAAAAAGCCCGCAAATGCGGGCTTTTTCATGGTTAATATCGAGCTATCAGTGCGAATCACGCTCCAAGCGGTCAACAATAACATCCACCAGCTTTTCCGGCTGGAACTTAGACAGAAAGTTATCACAGCCCACTTTTTCTACCATCGCTTGGTTGAAACTGCCCGATAGCGAAGTGTGCATCACCACATAGAGATCTTTCAGGCGCGGGTCCTTGCGCACCTCGGTGGTCAGTCGGTAGCCGTCCATTTCAGGCATCTCAGCATCGGTGAATACCATCAGCAGCTTATCGGTCAACACAACACCTTCATCCGCCCATTGCTGCAAACGACGCAACCCCTTGAGACCATCGGTTTCCTGATGCACATGCAGCCCCAGCTGCGCCAGCGTTTCCGTAAGCTGACGTAGCGCCACCTGAGAGTCATCAATGATCAACACTTCCCGCCCACTGGCGCGCGCCAGCAACGGGTTTTCCAGTTTTTCTTCTGGAATGCTGGTATCCATGGGCACGATTTCGGCCAGCACCTTTTCCACGTCGATGATTTCGATGATCTGCTCATCCACCCGGGTAATAGCGGTCAGGTAATGCTGACGGCCAGCACTGGAAGGCGGCGGCTGAATGGCTTCCCAGTTCAGGTTGAGAATACGGTCTACGCCGCTGACCAGAAAAGCCTGAATCGAGCGGTTGTATTCAGTCACGATAATGGTGCTGTTTTCGTCCACCTGCTGTGCACGCATACCGACAGCCTGTGCCAGATCAACCACGGGAATGGTCTGGCCGCGCAGATTAACCACACCAATGACGTGCGGATGGCGCTGCGGAATGCGCGTCAAGGTTGGCAGGCGGACAACTTCCTGCACCTTAAACACGTTGATAGCAAACATCTGTCTGCCACTCAAACGGAACATGAGAATCTCCAGCCGGTTCTCGCCCACCAACTGGGTGCGCTGATCGACCGTATCCAGGATACTACCTGCAAACTTGCTCATAACGCTCTCTCACTATTCCAGAACCCGTGCGTTGTATCGGCACCCGGGTGACCAATGTGAAAAAACCGCAGCTGCAGCGCGGACCGCTGCGACGCCCTTACAGACTTAGCGGACGGTTGGATGCTTTGATGAATTCCTTTTTCAGGTCTTCAAAGGCATGCACTGCTGGGAACTGTGGAAACTCGGCAATCACGTTATCCGGCGCATGAAACAGAATGCCGGCATGGGCCTCAGACAGCATGGTGGTGTCATTGTAGGAATCGCCTGCGGCAATCACGCGGTAATACAGGCTTTTGAACGCCAACACCGACTGGCGCTTGGGATCTTTCTGGCGCAGCTGATAGTCAACCACGCGGTCTGTCTCGTCAGTGATTAGTTTGTGGCACAGCAGCGTCGGAAAACCCAGCTGACGCATCAGCGGCTGCGAAAATTCGTAAAACGTATCGGACAAAATCACCACCTGAAAGCGCTCGCGCAGCCAGTTGACGAACTCAACCGCGCCATCCAACGGCTTGAGGGTGGCGATCACCTCCTGGATATCATTCAACTTCAGACCGTGCTCATCCAGAATACGCAGGCGCTGTTTCATCAGCACGTCATAATCGGGAATATCGCGGGTGGTCGCTTTCAGCGCATCAATACCGGTCTTTTCGGCAAAAGCAATCCAGATTTCAGGCACCAATACACCTTCAAGATCCAGGCAGGCAATTTCCACAGATTCATCCTCAAGTCAAATGACGGCGGGCATTTATCCGCTGTCAGTTATTGTATGTTTATAACAAATAATTCTATCAAACCAAGAGCATTCAAGGTATTTCGAATATGCAATTTGCTATGATGGCCATTCTACCCGATCTACACAAGACAATGTTATGCCGCTTACGCCCAATATTCAGGCCCTGCAGCAGGCCTGCAACGATAAAACGCCGCAGCAAATCCTCAAACTGGCCTTCGACACCTTTGGCGAGCAACTCTGGCTGTCTTTCAGTGGTGCCGAAGATGTTGTACTGATCGACATGGCACGCAAAATCTGCCCCCATCTGCAGGTATTTTGCTTGGATACCGGACGCCTGCATCCCGAGACTTATCGATTTATCGAAGACGTTCGTCAACATTATCAACTCAATATCGACGTTTTGCTGCCAGATTCTGAGGCAGTCAATGCCATGGTGCGCGAAAAGGGATTGTTTAGTTTTTATACGGACGGCCACCAAGAGTGTTGCGGCCTGCGCAAAATGGCACCTCTGCGTAAAAAACTAGCCACAGTGGGGGCCTGGGTCACTGGCCAACGCCGCGATCAAAGCCCAGGCACCCGCAGTCAGGTCGCCGCCGTGGAGCTAGACACCACCTTCTGCGCCCCCGATCGCACCCTGTACAAATTCAACCCGTTGGCCGCTATGAGCAGCGAGGAGGTTTGGGCCTATATCCGCATGCTGGAGCTGCCTTACAACACGCTACACGAACGTGGTTATATCAGCATCGGCTGCGAACCCTGCACCCGTCCGGTACTGCCCAATCAGCACGAACGCGAAGGCCGCTGGTGGTGGGAAGAAGCCGCCAACAAGGAGTGCGGTCTGCATGCCGGTAATCTGGATAAAAATTCTAGCGCTGGGGCTTGACACAAATTGAGCGCATCACTAGAATGCGCGACCATTGATTGGCTACATAGCTCAGTTGGTTAGAGCGCAGCATTCATAATGCTGATGTCCCAGGTTCAAGTCCCGGTGTAGCCACCATATAAATCAAGGGGTTAGCAAAAGTAATACGCTAACCACCTTACTAGGGTCATCTAGAGGGCAACTTCATCTGTAATCAGAAGCCCTATTTAACCCTTAAAAAGCCGCCCACATTAAGGCGGCTTTTTTGTTTCTGCTACAACGCCCATCACAACCAGTGAGCCAGGGCCAGCCCTTCCACCCTATCTCAGCAGGGACGACAGGATGCTTACAGACCCTGCTGCGATACCTAAAGGAATAATCCAAATGAAAAAACTCATTGGTGCTTTTGCTCTAGCTGCTCCCATGGCTTTGCTGGCCACGCCTTCTGCACAGGCTGAAACGATCAGCTGCGTGCTGGAAAACAACAAGGTGGTCACCGTCAGCAACCTAAGCAGCAACCCAACCTACACATACGGGACAGCCGGCAAGCAGGAGCTCGTTTTGCCTACAGGCCGGGCCAACAGCCGCGTTTACAAAGGCTCCGAAGGATTTGCCAGTGGCGAAGGGCAGTATCTTGCATTCACCAACGGCAACTACACCTATGCTATTTATGATGGGGCTGGCCGAGGCTGGGAACTGCACGGCCTGCGGGTCTACAAAGGCTCAGCGGTCATCATGGAAAAGCAATGCAAGACGTTTGGCGCCCTCAATGTAGACCTTAGTTCCATTAACGCCCCTGAGGATGATCTTCCCTACTAGCAAGAGGGAGTAAAAGCGTCCGCAAACAAAAAAATCGCACAGGCTCGCTCAGCCTCACAACGGGATACAAAACTGGCTTGGTCGTCATCG
>JAHAYO010000045.1 GCA_018384595.1 Thiopseudomonas sp. | reverse complement strand
GGTTTGTGCGTTATGGGCAGCGCATTGTTTTATTAACCATCACTCCGAATGCTGTGTGCCATGGCCGGCTACCGCAAGGCAAGCCAACTCGCGTTCAGTAGGTTTAACGCTGCGCCTGCTTTATGATGCCAAGCACAACCGGCCCACCCGCACACAAGGAAACCTCTATGGATTGGCACCAACTTCTAAACCGCGAACGTTTGGGTAAAACCAGCCACAGCCCAGACGAGATCGGCCGCAGCCCGTTTCACAAAGACCATGACCGGGTTATTTTCTCTGGCGCTTTTCGTCGGCTCGGCCGCAAAACCCAGGTGCATCCGGTATCCAGCAACGACCTGATCCATACTCGCCTCACCCACTCGCTGGAGGTCAGCTGCGTAGGCCGCTCGCTAGGCATGCTGGTGGCCGATATGCTGCGCGAAGAGCTACCCGTTTGGAGCGAACCTAGCGACCTGGGCATGATCGTGCAGTCTGCCTGCTTGGCCCACGATATCGGCAATCCGCCTTTTGGACATTCTGGCGAGGACGCCATCTGCCACTGGTTTCGCCAAGCACAAGTCAGAGGCTGGCTGGATGACATGACCGAGGCGCAGCAACAAGATTTTCTAAATTTTGAAGGCAATGCACAGGGTTTTCGCGTACTGACGCAGCTGGAATATCACCAGTTTGACGGCGGCATGCGCCTGACCTATGCCACGCTGGGTGCCTTTCTCAAATACCCTTGGACGGCCGACTACGCCAGTCATGGACTCTTCAAGCTCAACAAATTCGGCTGTTACCAGAACGAACTGCCGCAACTGGAAGCCATCACCGAAAAACTGGGCCTGCCACAGCTGGACCCGCAACGCTGGGCACGTCACCCACTGGTGTATCTGGTCGAAGCGGCAGACGACATCTGCTACGGCCTGATTGATCTGGAAGACGGCGTGGAAATGGATCTGCTGGATTACAGCGAGGTCGAGCAACTGCTGCTGGACCTGGTGGGCAATGACCTGCCAGAAACCTACCGCCAGCTCGGCCCCAAGGATTCTCGCCGCCGCAAACTGGCTATTTTGCGCGGCAAGGCCATCGAGCACCTAACCCAAGCTGCTGCCCATGCCTTCACCGAACAGCAAGCGCTGCTGTTGGCTGGCCAGCTGCCTGGTGATCTGGTGCATCACATGCGCGACCCTGCCCGCTCTTGCATTCTCAAGGCCAAGCAGCTGGCGCGGGAAAAAATCTTTCAAGACAAGCGCAAAACCCTGCACGAAATTGGTGCCTACACCACGCTAGAAATTCTGCTGAATGCCTTTTGCGGCGCAGTGGTGGAATTTCATGGCGGCCAGCCGCTGACCTTCAAGAATCAACGTATTTTTGACCTGCTGGGTAACAGCGCCCCGCAGCAAGGCTGGACGCTTTATCAGTCATTCTTGCGGGTGATTGATTACATTGGCGGCATGACCGACAACTACGCCACCCAGATGGCGCGGGAAATGACTGGGCGCTCCAGCCCAACTTAAAGCCGATCAAAAGGCAATAAAAAACGGCGGTGCCCTCACAGGCTGTCCGCCGTTTTTAGTGTCGAGCCTAATCAGGCCGCACGTTCTGTTACTGCCAACTCCGTGCTTGCTGGCTGCTGCGGTGCTTGCAGTTGCTCTTGTAGCTGCTCTTGCAGTTTGGCTAGCTGCCTGGCCTGCCGGGCGTTCTTGCGCCGGGCATGGCCCAATGGCAGCCAAAACGTAAGGCCGGCAAAAAATGCACCGGCCACAAAGGCCACCAATACAGCCATCGCCTGTGGCACTGCGGGACTATTCCAGCCTAAAAACGACAGCTCAACCGCCTGCCGGTTTTCCAGCGTGAATAAGAGCACCACTGCAGCCAGCAACAGGCATACCAGTGCAATAAAAGCGCGTTTGATTTTTCGCATTATGTTTCCCCTTGATACCCTGTTACTCAAGGCTTATAGCTTCAGGCATCGCCATTCACACGGTCACGCAACGCCTTGCCCGGTTTGAAGTGTGGTACATACTTGGCCGCCAGCTCTACCGGCTCGCCCGTTTTCGGGTTACGTCCGGTGCGCGGTGCGCGGTAGTTAAGATTGAAACTGCCAAAGCCGCGGACTTCGATACGGCGGCCTTCGGCCAAGGTTTCCGTCATCTGTTCCAGCAGGCTCTTGACCGCCAGCTCTATATCACGCACCGACAACTGGTCATATCTACTGGCAAGACGCTCAACAAGCTCTGATTTTGTCATTCCGTGCCCCTTGTGAAAGGTAAGTCGTGTTTGCAGCGCGCTAAATCCTTGCACAGTTTTCGGTCAAGGTAAATACTTATTTAATAACAGAAAAACAGACTGCCTATCAGTTCTTAACTGCAACCTAGCCCGTTAACGGTAATAGGCATTTTCCCGATGGCTATGATCGGTCACGTCACGCACGCCCTTGATTTCTGGAATACGCTCGCACAGGGTGCGCTCGATACCTTCTTTTAGGGTCAGATCGGCCTGGCCACAGCCCTGACAGCCGCCGCCAAAACGCAAAATGGCAATGCCGTTATCAATGTCCACCAAACTAACCTGCCCGCCATGGCTGGCCAGACCGGGATTGATTTCAGTCTGCAGGTAATAATTGACCTTGTCTTCCAGCGGACTGTCTTCGTTGACCATCGGCAGCTTGGCGTTCGGTGCCTTGATGGTCAGCTGGCCACCCATGCGGTCGGTGGAAAAATCCACCACAGCGTCCTCCAAAAACGGAATGCTGGGGCGGTCAATCCAAGCGGTAAATTCGGCAAATCCGATCACTTCATCTTCAGGGTTCTGATCGTCCGGTTTGCAATACGCCAAGCAGGTTTCTGCAGACTGGGTACCTGGCTGGGTGATAAAAATGCGTACACCGATGCCGGGGGTGTTTTGCTTGCCCAGTAAATCGGCTAGGTAGGTTTGTGCGGCGTCGGTAATGGTTATGATGCTCATGGAAACTCCTCCAAAGAATGGCCGCAGTGTACGCAGTTTCAGTGAAAAAATAAAGACCAAGCCAGCTGGTAGGATATTATCAAAGAGGCTGACAGCGGCTGACTGCCTGATGCCGCTGTATAAGGTATACGCAGCGGCTTTCCTGAACAGCTGACTCTCCACCCGCCCTGTGCAACCGTCAGTCTAAGCGGTGTATCAAGGTTCAGGCCGGCACTGTCGCAACAGGTCGTGCAACAGCCTGCTTAGTCCTCAAACGGCGGACAGCTCGCAGCAATGGCATTCCCGCTCAGTTGCGGCTGACAAGCTAAAGCCGTGCTGCACAGCCGAATAAACGCCACCCGTGGCTGATCACCCAGCTCAAACCAGCGTTTGACTGCAGCCGGAATGTGCAGTCGATCACCGCCGCTGCATCGCAAGGCATAGACATGCCCATCTGCGTGAAAGCTAACCCGCGCCCGACCGGCCAGAAAATAACGCCACTCATCGCCGGCCAAGTCATGCTCCGCTTGTTCCTTCGCATAGCGAGCAGCCGCTGCTGCATCACCCTCGGCAATGCTCACTCGCTCGACATACGCCTGTGGGTAGCGTGCCTGCAGCGGGCTCAGCCAGTCTTTTTGCTCCGCCAGACTATCAGCTGGCGCACGCGTCCAGTCAAAGCGCTCGGCCAGCGGCTGTTGCGTAAAGCCCACACCGATTGCCGCCAGCTCACGGGCAATATCCTCGGCGTGGTTCAGCAACCGAATAGGCTGCACAAGGTTGCTTAGATGGTAGATGCACAGATAGGTCATCAGGGATTCCTTGAAAAATGGCCGGGCCTGTCCAGCCCAAAATACAACAGCGTGGCCGCCAGCAGCGCAACCGCAGCCGCCACGGAAAAAGTAATAAAGGGGCCGGCCGGCTGCCACAGGTACCCCGAATAGAGCGCGCCCGCTGCCGCGCCCATACCCGACATGGATACATAGAGCGCCTGCCCCGAGCCCTGGCAGCTGCGCGGAAACCGTTGTTGGATAAATTGCATGGAGGCAGCATGACAACCGCCAAAGGTAGCCGCATGCAACAGCTGAATAGCCAACAGCCAAGGTAGGCTATCGGCCAGTGCGCCCAACAGCAACCAGCGCAGCGTCGCCAGTAGCAAGCAGGTAATCAACACCTTGCGCACACTAAAGCGGCGCAACAGCGCCGGCATCCACATAAACAGCACAATTTCGGCCAACACACCCAGCGACCAAAGCCAGCCCGTCATACCGCGCCCGTATCCCAGCTCGCCCAAATAAATGGACAAAAAACTGTAATAAGGCCCGTGCGACACCTGCACCAGCAACACACCCAAGTAAAACACCAGCACCGCCTGCTGGCGCAGCACCGATCCCAGTCCTGCGCCAATAGCAGCGCGCGCGTCTGTACTCGCCTCAGGAACCAGCAAACTGGCCAGCCATATCCCACCCATCACCAGACACACCAGCAACGGATAACCACCCATATCCCGCCGCTCAAACAGGTGCCCCATCAGCACCACAGTCACAATAAAGCCAATGGAACCCCACAGCCGGATACGGCTATAACGCTCGGGCTGCGCCTTAAGATGAGCAAAGGTGATCACCTCAAGCTGCGGCAAAATGGCATGCCAAAAAAACGCATGCAAAAGCATCACCAGCACCAACCAACCGTAGTCTTGGCGAATAAAAATTAGCGAAAAACCCAACAAGGTCAACAGCGCGCCCCAACGCACAATCAACAACCGCCGCCCGGTTTTATCCCCCAACCAGCCCCACAGATTCGGGGCCAAACAACGCATTAACATCGGCAACGCCAACAACTCGCCAATACGTGCCGGGGTAAAACCCAGATACTCCAGATACAACGGCATAAAGGGCGCCACCGCACCCAGCAAGGCGAAGTAAAAGAAATAAAAATTGGACAAGCGCCAATAGGGCATGATGCCTCTCGACATTTACATGAAACATTAACCGCCGTGCAAAATAAGGTCTTGCCCGATCCAGCCGCCACCGTTTAAAAACTTCGGCAGCCAGCTCCTTCACACAAAAGCACGAACCAATCACCGCGACAGCAGCTCGCCAAAGGCGAGCCACACACCCCACCCCGCACAAGGCAAACTCGGGGTCGGGCTAGACCGAAATCCGGCATTAGCGGCGTGTGGCAGCTCGCTGACACGCGCCAGCGTAGCCGGATGCAGGTCTAACCCGACCCAGCCGCCGCCGTGCAAAACCAAAACTTATAGCTGAGACAACACCGGCGTACTAACCTGCACATCCGCGTTCTGCGCCCGCTGCCGCAAAAAATGATCCATCAGCACCAGCGCCATCATCGCCTCGGCAATCGGCGTAGCACGAATACCAACACAGGGATCGTGGCGACCCTTGGTGATCATCTCCACCGGCTCGCCATCCACAGTAATGGTGCGACCCGGCACGGTAATGCTGGAAGTCGGCTTAAGCGCAATATGCGCCACAATCGGCTGGCCAGAAGAAATACCGCCCAAAATGCCGCCAGCGTGATTGCTCAAAAACCCTTCCGGCGTCATCTCGTCGCGGTGTTCGGTGCCGCGCTGGGCCACAGAGGCAAAACCATCACCAATTTCTACACCCTTGACCGCATTGATGCTCATTAATGCATGGGCTAATTCTGCATCCAGACGGTCAAAAATCGGCTCACCAAGACCGGGCAACACACCCTCGGCCACCACGGTGATTTTCGCCCCGACCGAGTCCTGATCGCGGCGCAACTGGTCCATATAGGCTTCCAGCTCTGGCACCTTGCCGGCATTAGGGCTGAAAAAGGCGTTGTTACCCACTTCATCCCAGCTCTCAAACGGAATTTCAATCGGCCCCAGCTGGCTCATATAACCGCGAATAACAATGCCCTGCGTAGCCAGCCATTTTTTGGCAATCGCGCCAGCCGCCACACGCATAGCGGTTTCCCGCGCCGAGCTGCGTCCGCCACCGCGATAATCACGCAGACCATATTTGTGGTGATAGCCGTAGTCGGCATGCGCCGGACGGAACAGGTCTTTGATTGCGGAATAGTCTTTGGAGCGCTGATCCGTATTGCGGATCAATAAACCAATCGGGCAGCCCGTGGTAACGCCCTCAAATACACCGGAGATAATTTCCACCTCATCGGCTTCCTGGCGCTGGGTGGTGTGGCGGCTGGTACCCGGCTTGCGTTTATCCAGCTCCTGCTGCATATCCGCTACGCTCAGCGGCAACCCCGGCGGGCAGCCATCAACAATGGCCATCAACCCCGGCCCATGGCTTTCGCCTGAGGTGGTAACGGTAAAAAGTTTGCCAAAAGTATTACCGGACATTGCCCTGCTCCGCGATTAAATAAAGCGGCGAGTATAGCGGCAAAGCAGGCGTGCTGTCAGGGAGCAACAGGCGCGAACTACGCCAGCCGCCGAGCCTGCTGGCTCCATGCTACAATCAGCCCCTTTTTTGCTCAGCCAGTACAGGTTCCATGCGCGCCATCAAGCCTCTTTATGACTTTCCAAAATTCTGGGCCGAATGCTTCGGGCCAGCCGATTTTTTACCCACCAGCCGCGACGAAATGGACGCGCTAGGCTGGGACAGCTGCGACATCGTCCTTGTCACCGGTGATGCCTATGTCGATCACCCCTCGTTCGGTATGGCGGTAATTGGCCGCGTACTTGAAGCCCAAGGCTTTCGCGTTGGCATCATCAGCCAGCCAAACTGGCGCAATACCGATGATTTTATGCAGCTGGGCCAGCCCAACCTGTTTTTTGGGGTGGCCGCCGGCAACATGGACTCGATGATCAACCGCTACACCGCCGACCGAAAAGTGCGCAGCGACGATGCGTATACCGCCGGTGCCGAAGGCGGCAAGCGCCCTGATCGCGCCAGCATTCCCTACAGCCAGCGCTGTAAAGAAGCCTATCCAAAGGTGCCTGTGATTTTGGGCGGCATCGAAGCCTCGTTGCGGCGTATCGCCCATTACGATTACTGGCAAGACAGCGTGCGCCGCTCGCTGCTGATGGATGCCAGCGCCGACCTGCTGATTTACGGCAACGCCGAACGCGCCATTGTCGAAGTCGCCCATCGCCTGAGCTGGAACGAACCGATCAGCCAGATTACCGATCTGCGCGGCACCGCCTTTATTCGCCGTGACGTACCGCAAGGCTGGTTCGAGCTGGATTCCACCCGCGTAGACCGCCCGGGTCGGGTCGATCGTATTCTCAATCCATACGTTAATACGCAAGATGCTGAAGTTTGCGCCATCGAGCAAAAAGCCGCACAGGCCGCCTTGGATGACGGCGTACAGGTACTGGAAATTATTGAGCTGCCGCTGCCGCCGCGTGAGCGCACTGTCATCCGTCTGCCGTCCTTTGAAAAAGTGCGCAACGACGCCGTGCTCTACGCCCATGCCAACCGTGTACTGCATCTGGAAACCAACCCCGGCAACGCCCGCGCACTGGTGCAACGCCACGAAGGCCAAGATGTGTGGATCAACCCGCCGCCCGAGCCCTTGAGCACCGAAGAAATGGACTATGTTTTCGGCCTGCCCTATGCCCGCGTGCCGCACCCCAAATACGGCGATGCGCGTATCCCCGCCTACGAAACCATCCGTTTTTCAGTCAACATCATGCGCGGCTGTTTTGGCGGCTGCACCTTTTGCTCAATCACCGAGCACGAAGGCCGCATCATTCAGAACCGCTCACATGAATCCATCCTGCAAGAAATCGAAGCCATGCGCGATAAGGTGCCCGGCTTCACCGGCGTGGTGTCGGATTTGGGCGGCCCCACCGCCAACATGTACCGGATGGCCTGCAAGAGCAAAGACATCGAAGCAGCCTGTCGCAAACCGTCCTGCGTGTTCCCCGGCATCTGCCAAAACCTAGACACCAATCACAGCTCACTGATCGAGCTGTACCGCAAGGCCCGCGAAGTGGATGGCGTCAAAAAAGTGCTGATTGCCTCCGGCGTGCGCTACGACCTGGCCGTGGAATCGCCCGAGTATGTGCAAGAGCTGGTAACCCATCACGTGGGTGGCTACCTAAAAATCGCCCCCGAACATACCGAAGAAGGCCCGCTCAATCACATGATGAAACCGGGTATCGGCACCTACGACCGCTTCAAGAAAATGTTCGAAAAATTCAGTAAAGAAGCCGGCAAAGAGCAATACCTGATCCCTTATTTCATCGCTGCCCACCCCGGCACCCGCGACGAAGACATGCTGAGTCTGGCGCTGTGGCTGAAGAAAAACGGCTTCCGTGCCGATCAGGTGCAGGCGTTTTACCCCTCACCCATGGCCACTGCCACCGCCATGTACCACAGCGGTAAAAATCCATTGCGCAAAATCACCTATAAAAGCGAAGGCGTAGCCCTCAGCAAAAGCCCCGAGCAGCGTCGCCTGCATAAAGCCTTTTTGCGTTATCACGACCCCAAAAGCTGGCCGCTGCTGCATGAGGCGCTGATTCGCCTAAACCGCCGTGACCTGATTGGTGATGGCCCCAACTGCCTGATCCCTGCTAAGCAACCGCAAAGCACCGACTACCGCAGTCCAAGGCGCAAAAACTCCACGCCGGTCAAAGCAGAAAAGGGCACATTGCTCACCCAGCACACCGGCCTGCCACCGCGTGAAAACGGCAGCAAGCCTAAGCGCTCCAGACCACGCGTCTAAGCCAGAACCGGCTGCAAAGCGACCTGCACGGGCAGCTACAACCCGCCCGTTACCCAGCCTGCCAGCCCCTGTAAAAACACAAAACAGCAGGCTGGCGAGCCTTACTTGCCCAGCAGTTCGTTACGCACAAGCTCAGCACCGGCACTGAGCGCACGCAGCTTGCCCCGCGCTACGCGGCGTGACAGCGGGGCCATGCCGCAGTTGGTTGAGGGGTACAGCTTGTCGGCGTCCACAAATTGCAGCGCCTTACGCAGGGTGGCAGCCACCTCTTCAGGGGTTTCGATGCTGTCGGTTGCCACATCAATGGCACCTACCATGACTTTTTTGCCACGAATCAGCTCAATCAAATCCATCGGCACATGGGAGTTCTGGCACTCCAGTGAAATGATGTCGATGCTGGATTGTTGCAGCTTCGGGAAAGCGGCCTCATATTGACGCCACTCCGAGCCTAGCGTTTTTTTCCAGTCGGTATTGGCCTTGATACCGTAGCCGTAGCAGATATGCACAGCGGTTTCGCACTTGAGCCCCTCGACAGCACGCTCCAGCGCGGCCACGCCCCACGCATTGACATCATCAAAAAACACGTTAAAGGCCGGCTCATCAAACTGGATGATGTCAACACCGGCGGCTTCCAGCTCACGGGCTTCTTGGTTAAGAATTTTGGCAAATTCCCAAGCCAGTTTTTCTCGGCTTTTATAGTGACCGTCATACAGAGTATCAATCATGGTCATGGGCCCAGGCAGCGCCCATTTAATCGGCTGCTGGGTGTGCTTGCGCAAAAACTTTGCATCCTCGACAAACACCGACTTCGGCCGACTAACCGCACCCACGACGCTGGGCACACTGGCATCGTAACGGTTGCGGATGCGCACGGTCTGGCGCCTCTCGAAGTCAACCCCATCCAAGTGCTCAATAAAGGTAGTGACAAAATGCTGACGGGTCTGCTCACCGTCACTGACAATATCAATACCCGCCTGCAGCTGTTCTTGCAGCGACACCAGCAGCGCATCTTGGCGGCCTTCAGTCAGTGTGTCGCCGTCCAACTTCCAGGGTGACCACAGCTGTTCAGGTTCTGCCAGCCAGGCAGGTTTAGGCAAACTGCCGGCGGTTGAGGTGGGGAGTAACCTGCTCATGTTAAAAGCCTTATTTATCAAAAAATCAAAAACACACCGTCACGATGGGGCATAGCATGGAGTAAGCGCTGGCAAAATAATTGTCTTGCTTGCGCCTTAGCGCTTACAAAGGGGGCCGCTGCGTCTTACCCCGCGTAGCGGGCCGCCCACTGATCCAATACATCCTGATGCGGCTTAATAAAGTGTTCTTCGGTAAAGGTGCCCTGCTCAATCGCCAGACGGGTGCGCTCTTCACGGTCATACACAATTTGGGTCAAAGAAAAATCTTTATGCTCAAGGCTTGGCTTATAGGTCCAGCCTGCCACTGAATTGGCATTGTAGATTTCGGGGCGATAGATTTTCTGGAACGACTCCATGGTGGCAATGGTGCTGATGAGCTCCAAGTCGCTGTAATCATTCAGCAGGTCGCCAGAAAAATAAAAGGCCAGCGGCGCAATGCTGTTGGCCGGCATAAAGTAGCGCACCTTGAGCCCCATCTTGGCAAAATACTCATCGGTCAGTGAGTGCGCATCCTGCCGGTACTCAACGCCCAATACGGGGTGGTGGTTGTCCGTGCGCTGGTACACCTTGGTCGTGGAAACGCTCAGACAAATCACCGGCTGCTTGCTAAAGTGCTGCCGATACTCAGCAGAGCGCAAAAAACACTGGAAAATTTTGCCATGCAGATCGCCAAAATCCTCCGGCACGCTGAAACTCGGCTTGTCCTTGTTATGGTTCAACAAACGCACGCTGAAATCATAATCGCGCACATAGGACGAAAAATTGTTGCCAACTACGCCTTCAATGCGGCGGCTTGTGGTGCGATCCACCACCGTAGTTTTCAGCACCTCAATCAGCGGAACAGCACTGATGTTAGCAGACGCCATACTGGCTTCCACAGAAATGATATCCAGCTCAATCGCGTAACGGTCGCCGCCTGGGTTATCCCGCTGCGCCAAGCTGTTAAAGCGATTGTCAATCATGGCCACGGTGTTGCGCAGGTTTTGCTGGCGGCTTGCGCCGCGGGCTAGGTTGGCAAAGTTGGTGGTCAGCCGAGTCGTGGAGTTTGGCTGGTAATTTTCGTCAAACCGAGTGGTTTTGATGGTAAAGGTAAACTCGCTGCTCATGGTATTGCGTATCCTGGCGTATGAAGAAAGGCATAGGCACAACGCCCGCCCTGCTACTGCATGAAAAATAGTTATCCAGCGTGCCGCAAGCTGCAGGCTGTTCTGTAATGCGGCGCATTCTATGCAGTGTTACCAATAAGAGAAAACGAGTTGATTTCAGCCTCAACTTGAAAATAATTCATAATCAGGGCGCGCTGACTTAGGCTGCGGGCGGCAGTCGCACCTATTTGCAGCGCCCGCTGTGTTGCACAGTGCTCTGGCGTAGCTGCTTGCGCATCCGCCGTGCCAACAGCGGCTATGCAAAACAACTCAACCACAGTCTAATAGATTGATTTGAATAGCTTTTACAGCCAAACCGCCAGCCAATAGCCTGTGCCGGCACCTTTTTGGTGTATACTTCGCCGCATTTATTTTTCAGCTACTGCTAAAGAGAGCCTTCATGCAACTATCCGCCCTGACCGCTGTTTCCCCCGTCGATGGCCGCTACGGCAGCCGCACTGTTTCCCTACGTAATATCTTCAGCGAGTACGGTCTGATCCGTAACCGCGTACATGTAGAGGTGCGCTGGCTACAACGTTTGGCCAAGCATCCACAGATTAACGAAGTAGCGCCTTTTTCCGCCGAAGCCAACGAGCTGCTGAACCAGCTGGCAGAAAATTTTCAGCTAGAACACGCCGAGCGGGTCAAGGAATTCGAACGCACCACCAACCACGACGTAAAAGCAGTGGAATACCTGCTCAAGGAGCAGGCACAAAAGCTGCCCGAGCTGGCCCAAGTCAGCGAATTCATCCACTTTGCCTGCACCTCCGAGGACATCAACAACCTGTCCCACGCCCTGATGCTACGCGAAGGCCGCGACCAGGTGCTGCTGCCACTGATGCGCCAGCTTACCGACAGCATCCGCAAACTGGCACACGAGCTGGCTGAGGTTCCGATGCTGTCACGCACCCACGGCCAGCCGGCTTCCCCCACCACTCTGGGCAAGGAAATGGCCAACGTGGTCTACCGTCTGGAGCGCCAGATCAAACAGGTGGAAAATATCGAACTGCTGGGCAAAATCAACGGCGCCGTGGGCAACTACAACGCCCACCTGTCCGCCTATCCAGATGTTGACTGGGAAGCTAACGCCCGCGAATTTATCGAAGGCGATCTTGGTTTGACCTTCAACCCCTACACCACCCAGATCGAACCACACGACTACATTGCCGAGTTGTTTGACGCCATTGCCCGCTTCAACACCATCCTGCTCGACTTTGACCGCGATGTCTGGGGCTACATTTCCCTAGGTTATTTCAAGCAAAAAACCGTTGCCGGCGAGATTGGCTCTTCCACCATGCCGCACAAGGTCAACCCGATCGACTTTGAAAACTCCGAAGGCAACCTGGGTATTGCCAACGCCATTTTCCAGCATCTGGCCAGCAAACTGCCGGTGTCCCGCTGGCAGCGTGACCTGACTGACTCCACTGTACTGCGCAACCTGGGCGTTGGCTTTGCTCATAGCGTGATTGCCTACGAAGCCAGCCTGAAGGGCATCGGCAAACTGGAAATGAACGCCGCGCCGCTGGCATCTGATCTGGACAACTGCTGGGAAGTACTGGCCGAGCCGGTACAAACCGTGATGCGCCGCTACGGCATTGAAAACCCCTATGAAAAACTCAAGGACCTGACCCGTGGTAAGGGTATTACTGCCCAGGCTTTACAAGAGTTTATTGCTACGCTTGATATGCCTGAGGCGGCGAAAGAAGAACTGCGTCAGCTTACTCCAGCTAGTTACATTGGGAATGCGGTGGCGCAGGCGAAGCGGGTTTAGTTTTTTCTTTTCTTGGTGCTTAGGGCCGGGTGGTGTCTGTGCTGCAGCTACGCACCCGCGCCGAAGCAAGCTTCGTCACGCGTGCTGATGCTGCGCACAGACACCACCCGGCCCAGATACACCAGCGTTGTTGGGGAGGGAATGGCCCAGCTTTGCTGGGCTGCTGTCGTGTGTTACCACCAAACTCGGTTTAATTCATCCTCTTCCCTTCACCCTCCAAGCAGCGCGCATACAGTTTAAAAATTACCACAAGTGACAGCTGCACGGAGTGTGTATCCCGCCCCTGCAGCCAGCCGACTAACGCATACTTGAATACTCACAAACGCAAAGACAACACAATGAACATTCCCATCCTTGGCAATATGACCGCTGAAGAGTTTCTGCGTGACTATTGGCAAAAAAAACCACTGTTAATCCGTCAGGCTATTCCGGATTTTGTCAGCCCGATTGACGGTGACGAGCTGGCCGGGTTGTCGCTGGAAAGCGAAGTCGAGTCGCGCATCATTCTGGAGCACGGTGAGGAGCCGTGGGAGTTGCATCACGGGCCCTTTACCGAGCAAACCTACGCCGAGCTGCCGGAAAGCCACTGGACATTACTGGTACAAGCCGTGGATCAGTTTGTGCCGGATATCGCCGACTACCTGAAAGACTTCGAGTTTCTGCCGCGCTGGCGCATTGATGACCTGATGATCAGCTATGCTGCCCCCGGTGGCGGGGTCGGCCCGCATTTTGACAACTACGATGTCTTTCTGCTGCAGGCCGAAGGCCGCCGCGAGTGGAAAATCGGTCAGCTATGCGACAGTGACAGCCCGCTGCTGCCCCACCCCGACCTGCGCATTCTCGACAGTTTCGAAACCGCCGACAGCTGGGTGCTGGAACCGGGCGACATGCTCTACCTGCCGCCCCGGCTGGCCCACTGGGGCACCGCGCTGGACAACTGCATGACCTGGTCGATCGGCTTTCGCGCACCATCCAGTGCCGAGGTCATCACCCATTACACCGATTTTGTCGCCCGCTTCCTGTCCGACGAAGACCGTTATAGCGATGCCGACCTGTCGCCCGTACAGGACCCGGCCGAAATCCGCCGCGAAGACATCCAGCGTCTGCGCAACCTGATTCTGCAGCAGCTGGACGACGACAACCTGCTGCTAAGCTGGTTTGGCCAGCACATGACCGAACCCCGTTACCCCGAGTTTCTGCAAGGCCATGAACTGGATGCCGATACCCTGAGCGGCTTTCTGCAAGAGGGTGGCTGTCTAGCCCGCAGTCCCGCCGCCCGTCTGGCTTGGAGCCGGATCGAGCTGGACGGCGCGCCGGCCATTTTGCTGTTTGCCAGTGGCAGCAGCCGCCCTTTCCCTGAACATTTAGTCGGATTTATCCAGCACCTTTGTAGCCAGGACCTTCTGACTATGGATAATCTACGGCCTTGGCTGGATCGTGACGAAGCAGTCACCCTCCTGTGTGAACTGGTCAAACAAGGCAGTCTGGAGTGTATGGATGAGTAACATCGAAGTGCGTATTGCCGACTGGCATAAAGACAACACAGACCTACGCCGCATCCGTGAGCGCGTCTTCATCGACGAACAAGGCGTCAGCCCTGAGCAAGAATGGGACAGCCTCGACGCTAGCGCGATTCATTTTCTCGCCATCGAAGACGGCTATGCCATGGGCACCGCTCGCCTGTTGCCGGACGGCAATATCGGCCGCGTTTCCGTGCTCAAGGAATGGCGCGGCCTAAAAGTGGGCGAAGCCCTAATGCACGCTGCCATTGCCACAGCCGAACAGCGCGGTCTGAACCAACAAACCTTGACAGCCCAAGTGCACGCTGCCCGCTTTTACGAGCGCCTCGGTTTCAAGACCATCAGCGACGAATTTATCGAAGCCGGTATTCCCCATGTCGATATGCTCAGGGTCAGTGAGTAACCCGGTACCGACAGACGGCAACAGCCTGCCAGCAGAGCTGGAGCCGCTTGAGTTTGTCTCGCCCGGTCTATTCAGCATACACAACCCATCCGTGCGCAGACCGGCCCCCAGCGGGCCCGTCTGCACCCAACAGCTGCAAGGGCAGAATGAACTCAAGCAAACCGCTCTGCAGCTGTTTCGCCAGCTCGGCCGACACATTCGACTGTACTCCACCGACTTCGAACCCTGGCTATACAGCCACACTGACATGGCTAATGCCTGCAAAGACTTTCTGCTGGCCCACGAAAACAACCGCTTACATATACTGCTGCGCGACAGCCGACGCCTGACCGAAGACAGCCACCGCCTGTTGCCGCTGATTGAACGCATCAGTAGCCGCGCCGAAATTCGCCTCACTCACCCAGACTACGAGATTCATCCAGGCTGCTGGCTGACCCGTGACGAAACGGCCCTGCTACTGCGCCAGCGGCCCGACCCATATCAGGGCCAGCTATTTCTGGGCCAGCCAGCCCGCGCCCGCCCCTATAACGAACAGTTTGACGCCATGTGGGCACTCGCCCGTCCCGACATCAATCTGCGCAGGATGACCTTATGAATCTACGTGCCCGCAACCTCTGTTGCCTGCTTCTGCTGTGCAGCAATCTGGCCTTGGCCGAAATGCGTGTGATCCAGCTGCAATACCGGCAAGACAGCGACATACTCCGCCTGCTACAACCGTTACTCAACCCGTGGGAACGTGCTGCCGGCAACGGCCAGCAGCTGATCTTACAAGCAGAAAGCGAGCGACTGGACGAATTACAGTCACTGATCCAAACACTGGACACCCCACCCCGCCGGCTGCTGATCACCCTTGACGACAGTGGCGCCCACATCAGCAGCGGGCGCGGCGTTGATCTGCAAGGTCGTATCCAAGGCCGTCACGGCGAAATCAGCACCGAGCGCTACAGCGGCAACAACCGTGTCGAAGTCCGCCGTTTTAGTAGCGAGGGCAGCAGCAACGGCAGCCGCAGCGTCCAAACCCTAGAAGGCAGTGCCGCCTTCATCAGCACCGGCCAACAGGTTCCGCAACAGCAGTGGTCCTACGACCGCCATGGCCGTCCGACTATGCAAACCATTCAGCGGGAAGCACATCAAGGCTTCTATGTCATACCCAGCGTGCAGGGTGAGCGTGTCACCCTTGAAGTGGACAGCCGCAACGACCAATTCTCACGCCAAAACCCACGCATTCTTGAACAACAGAACCTTTCTACCCGCGTCAGCGGCTACCTTGGCCAATGGATAGAGCTGGGCTCCATCAGCGGAGGTAGTGTGCACGAAAGCGCAAAAACCAGCTCAAGAAGTAAAAACTATTCAAGCCATAACAAAAGCTTGCGCATCAAAGTGGAGCTTATGGATGAATAAACTTCGGCTTCACTTGAGCCTTTTTGTAGTGCCAGCAAAAAAACACTACAAAAAATTTGACGAATGCTTAATGAAAGCGCATTATACGACCCGCTCCCGCTAGCCAGAGGCTTAAACACCTCCGGTCCGGCAAGGCAAATGCCCTTGACGGACTCTGTTGCAGGCATCCAAAAGATGGTTTGCACGAGGTTACGCATGGAAGGTTATTGTCCTAAAGGACGGGAAAGCAGCACATTCGTCGGGCATTTGAGTGCCATTGACTGTTTGTATACGTCTCACTCCCGCCTAAGCAATAACGCTCCAGCCGCCCTCGACTGCAAAGCAGCGTGAGCCCAACCATTTACATCCAGTGATAGCAAGTTGTGCGGGCCAGCCCCGACGCACCTAGCCCTATGAAGGATTGACCATGTCATATCAGAACGAAATCAAGGCCATTGCTGCCGTAGTAAACCAAGCCGGCAGCAGCTGGAGCGCAATCAACCCTGAGTTTGCCGCGCGCATGCGCTACCAGAACCGCTTCAAGACCGGTCTGGACATCGCCCGCTACACCGCAGACATCATGCGCAAGGACATGGCCGAGTATGATGCCGACCCTTCCAAGTACACCCAGTCCCTGGGTTGCTGGCATGGCTTCATCGGTCAGCAGAAGCTGATCGCCATCAAAAAGCACCTGAAGACCACCAACAAGCGCTACCTGTATCTGTCCGGCTGGATGGTTGCTGCCCTGCGCTCCGAGTTCGGTCCGCTGCCCGACCAGTCCATGCACGAGAAGAACTCCGTTGCCGCCCTGATCGAAGAGCTGTACACCTTCCTGCGCCAGGCTGATACCCGCGAGCTGGATCTGCTGTTCACCGCGCTGGACAAAGCCCGCAAAGCCGGTGACAAGGCTGAAGAAGCTAAGATCCTAGACCAGATCGAAAACTTCGAAACCCACGTTGTACCCATCATTGCCGACATCGACGCTGGTTTCGGTAACGAAGAAGCCACCTACCTGATGGCTAAGCAAATGATCGAAGCCGGTGCTTGCGCCCTGCAGATCGAAAACCAAGTTTCCGACGAGAAGCAGTGTGGTCACCAGGACGGTAAAGTAACCGTTCCGCACGCCGACTTCCTCGCCAAAATCAACGCTCTGCGTTACGCCTTCCTAGAGCTGGGTGTCGACAACGGTATCATCGTTGCCCGTACCGACTCCCTGGGTGCCGGCCTGACCAAGCAGATCGCTGTTACCAACGAGCCAGGCGACCTGGGCGACCAGTACAACAGCTTCCTGGACGGCGTTTACATCAACGA
>JAHAYO010000034.1 GCA_018384595.1 Thiopseudomonas sp. | reverse complement strand
CAGGTTTGTATCCGCCACCGCCTGGCGTGAGCGATGTGCTGGGACTGGAATGTG
Organism: Thiopseudomonas sp.; assembly: GCA_018384595.1. Taxonomy (GTDB): domain Bacteria; phylum Pseudomonadota; class Gammaproteobacteria; order Pseudomonadales; family Pseudomonadaceae; genus Thiopseudomonas. The sequence continues at coordinate 16,457 of JAHAYO010000034.1, read as the reverse complement.
CCGGTGAGGTAATTGAGGCGGGCGAGGGTAGTGGCTGGCAGGTGGGGTATCGCGTGTGTGCGCTGCTGGCCGGGGGCGGTATGGCCGAAGAGGTGTGTGTGGACGGCCGTCAGGTACTGCCTTGGCCTGAGCAGCTGGATGCGATTGCGGCTGCCGCCGTGCCGGAGGTGTATGCCACAGCCTGGCTGAATGTGTTTCAGCTGGGGCGTGCCAAACAAGGCGATAAGGTGCTGATTCATGCCGGTGCCAGTGGTGTGGGTTCGGCGGCGATTCAACTGTGTAAGGCGCTGGGTATTGAGTGTTGGGTCAGTGTTGGCTCGCAAGAACGACTCGATTACTGCGTGGGGCTGGGCGCTCAAGATGGCGTGATTCGGGATCAGGGGATTGAGGCGCTACAGGCGTTTGGACCCTTTGATGTGATTCTGGATCCGGTCGGAGCCAGCTATGCGGTGCAGAACCTGAAAATGCTGGCGGTAGACGGTCGCTGGGTCAATATCGGCCTAATGGGTGGGCGGCGAGTGGAGCTGGATTTGGCTCAGCTGCTGGGCAAGCGTATTCAGCTGATCGGCTCCACGTTGCGTACCCGCGATGATGCTTTCAAGGCGCAGCTGGTGGCAGCATTGCGCGAGCAGGTCTGGCCGCTGTTTGCCGCTGGTAAGCTAAATCCGCGTGTTGAGGACGTGTTTGCACTGGCTGATGCTGCAGCAGCGTTCGAGCGCTTGGCCGGTAATCAGGTCAACGGCAAGCTGGTGCTAACGTTTTAACTGCAGGTGAGTCGGCTTAGGCTTTCCATAGCGCCAGCGCCTGCTCTAGGCAGCGGTTGCTGGCGGCAAAAGCCTTGATGCTGTCTGCCGTGATGGGCTGATCCCAGGTGTCTGCCAGAACCAGCAGTACCGGCTTTTCTTTGTGACGTATGCAGCCGGCGAGCAGATTCTGGCTGGCCAGCGTCTCAAGGAAGCCGTGCTCCAGATGGTCAGCAATCTGGCTAAAGTTTTGGCTGTGAATGTGCAGCGGCTCGTTGTGACGCATGATGTGGCGGAAGACGGGGCTGGTGCTGCGGTCGGCTAGGCTTTTTTGCAGGGTAAAACGAAAGCCCAACTGACAGACCGGAGCCAGCTGGCCCGTACTATTGTTGATGCTCAGAATCAGCACGCGTGACAGCGCGCAGTGTTTGAGCATGCCGGCATAGTGATTGAGCAGCTGCAGGGTGTTGCGGAACTGGCTGGGGCGCACCAGTTGCTGCGCTTCTGATTTCCACTGGGCAAAATCGAAGACGGGTTGCTGTGGAGCACTGTGTTTGCGGGTGTTGACCGGCGCGGCCGCCTGCGTGTTGGGTTGGGTCGGCACCGCTGGCAGGATACGCCGCGTGGCCCAGGGCCAGATCAGTGCGCGGGCCGGATGCCACAGGTTGGTGGGTCCCAGATAACGGGCGTGTTCCACGCTGGTCTGGTGCAGTTTTTGTTGCACATCTTCCAGTGGTTGATGCAGGTACAGGCTGATTAGCCGTTGCCAGCGCAAGCTGTGGTTGTCGCCCCATGAGTTGTGTACCGCAACCGCCAAACCGTTAGCCATAACAATGCTGTTGGCGGGCTGTCTTAGCCAGCTGTTGAGGTCTTTTTGCTCGTCTAGGCGGCGCTGCTGTTCGAGCGGGCGCTGATGCATGCGCGCCAGATACAGAGCGCGGGCAATAATGCGTGGGTTACTGGCCAGTGTGGCATAGCCGTCAATGATCCATTGCGGCAGCGCCCAGCGCTCGGCCAGCGCACGGCACAGACGTACCAACGGCACGCCGAGCAATTCTTGTTCGACCCGATAAGCTGGCTCACGGTTGCCCAGCACCCTTTGCTCCCAGACTTGCAGGAAGTCGGGATAGCGGGTGAGTAGTGGCCAGAGTGGGGATAGAAACAGCAGGCTGCCCCAGTGAATTTCCTGCCACAGGCGGGCCATTTTGTGGGCGAACAATGCGTTGGCGTGATGGTTGGCGTGCTGTCCGATCAGCCAGACCTGACGCAGGTTGGCAGGAATGGGCACCTGTGACTCATCCATTAGCGAATTGAGCAGTGCGGTGCAACGTGTCATGCCTAAACGCTTGAGTACGGCGTCTAGGTTATGCGCCGGCTCGCTTAGGCTGTTGCGACTACGGTTGGCCTCGCGAAACAGGATCAATGCAATGCTGGGCGCCTCGCTGATGGCACGGGAAATCTCGCCCAGGCTGCTGCTGGGGCTGGCCATCACCCGTTGCACGCGCTCTTTTTGCCCGGTGTGGACCGGTAGCGCGGTGCGATCGAGCAATATTAACCATTCATTTAATGGTCTGGCTTGGAGTATACTGTGCCGCATTTGGCGCTATTCCTGTAACAGCAAGACGAACAGTCGAAACAGGGCTGATGGTAGCAAAAAAAGGCTCTTTTGGCCTGTAAATACATCGAATCAATATGTGATGGGCAATGATTAAAATTGTAGGCATACTGGTTGTGCTCGGTTGTGTGCTGGGCGGCTATCTTTTGTCGGGCGGCCACATCATGGCGATTGTGCAGCCCTTTGAAGTACTGATTATCGGCGGAGCTGCCTTTGGTGCCTTTCTGCAGTCCAACCCAGGCTCCACCACGAGTCGGGTGATCAAAAAGTCCCTGCAGATGTTCGGCACCCGCTTTAACAAGGCGCTCTATCTTGATGTGCTGAAAATGCTGTACGACGTGCTCAATAAAAGCCGTCGTGAAGGCATGATGGCCATTGAGGCCGACATTGAAGACCCCAATGCCAGTGCCATTTTCAGCAAATACCCTGCCGTACTCAAAGATGCGCAGATGACCGCTTTTGTTTGTGATTATCTGCGTATTTTGTCGTCCGGCAACATGGCGCCGCACGAGTTTGAGGGGCTGTTTGATATGGAGCTTGAATCGCTCAAGGCTGACTTCGAGCACCCAGCCCATGCCGTCACCCAGGTGGCTGACGGTCTGCCCGGTTTTGGTATCGTTGCCGCAGTACTGGGTATCGTAGTGACCATGGCCATGCTGGGCGAAGCCGAGCAAAGTGCCATTGGCAAGCACGTAGGTGCGGCGCTGGTGGGTACTTTTCTGGGTATTTTGGCGGCCTATGGCTTTATGGGGCCGCTGGCGTCCTCGCTCAACCATGATGCCGCCGAAGAGCTCAACCTGTATGCAGCTATTAAAGCCACTCTGGTGGCGTCGGCGTCTGGCATGCCACCGAGCTTGGCGGTCGAATTTGGTCGTAAGGTGCTGTACCCCGGCCATCGCCCAAGTTTTGCCGAGCTGGAGCAGGCCGTTCGCGGCGGCTAGTAGTCTGTCATGAGCACCAATCAGCCCATTATTATCAAGCGCGTCAAGAAGGTCGTTGGCGGGCATCATGGCGGTGCATGGAAAATTGCCTTTGCCGACTTTGCGGTAGCGATGATGGCTTTTTTCTTGGTGATGTGGCTGATGTCGTCGGCTACGCCTGAACAGAAAAGAGCCATTTCCGGTTACTTTCAGGACCCAATCGGCTTTAGTGCTTCCGCCAGCCCCTATGTGATTGACCTTGGCGGCACGCCTACACCGGCGCCGGACAAGACGCTCAACCCCGAAGTGCCCGACGAGTCTTCCATGCAGCAAATGGATGCCGATAGCGACCTCAACAGCCTGATGGAGCAGTTGGAGCAGGAGCGGTTGCAGATGTTGCTGCAGGATTTGCAGGCCAAGATCGACGAAAACGACCAGTTACGCCCTTATCGTGACCAAATTCATCTCTCCATTACCCAGGACGGCTTGCGTATCCAGATTCTGGACGATGAAAAACGGCCCATGTTTGCGTTGGGCAGTGCCAATCTGCAGAGTTATTTCGAAGACATTCTGTATATGATGGCTGGCGCTTTCCGCAGCGTACCCAACAAGATCAGCATTGGCGGCCATACCGATGCTAAGCCGTATTCGGCGGGTGATCGCGGTTTTGGCAACTGGGAGCTGTCGGCCAACCGTGCTAACGCCGCTCGCCGCGCGTTGCAGTCGGGCGGGCTGGAAGAAAAACAAATTGCGCGGGTGGCCGGCTATGCCTCATCGACGCTGTTTGATCACCAGAATCCTTACAATCCGGTTAACCGGCGCATTGATATTGTGGTGCTGACTAAAAAAGCCCTGGAAGACATGGAAAGCATGGGCAACGCCCCGCCAGCACAGGATACAAACCGCCAGCAACCAACCCCACCGGCTGCAGCGCCCGCCGGTAGGCCCGAGCGTCAGCGCATGAACCTGTTTGAGCAAGGTGTCATCCAGACCGGTCAGGGACGCGGCTAATCAATCCCACCCAATAATAGGCGAAAGCTGTTCAGGCGGTCTTGGCTGATATGGCCGTCGGCCACGGCAGCCAACAGCGCGCAACCAGGCTCGTGTTCATGGCTGCAGTCACGGAAACGGCAGCGACCCAGAAAATCGCCAAACTCAATAAAGCCTGCTTCCACATCGCTGGCATCCACATGCGCCAGACCAAACTCACGGATGCCGGGTGAGTCAATCAGACTGCCACCGGCTGGAAAATGAAACAGGCGTGCCGTGGTGGTGGTGTGGGTACCTTTTTGTGTCAGCGGTGACAGCGCACCCACGGTCATCTGCGCCTGTGGCAACAGGCGGTTGACCAGTGACGACTTACCCACCCCTGATTGGCCCACAAATACACTGGTGCGTTCTTTTAGCTGCTCTTGCAACTGCTCCAGATGCTGACCTTGCTCGGCTGATACAGCCATAATTCGATAGCCCAGCCGCTTGTACACCGCCAGCAGCTCACCTGCCTTGGTGCCGTTTTCGCCGTCTAACAGGTCGGCCTTGTTTAGCAATAGCAGCGGCGTGATGCCGGCGTGACTGGCTGCAACCAAATAGCGGTCGATCAGGTTGGCATGGGGTTCGGGCAGGGGGGCAAAGACGATGATGATTTGATCAACGTTGGCCGCCACAGGCTTGAGCTGACCGCGCATATCTGGGCGACACAACTCGGAGTGGCGCGGCAGCTGCGCCACAATGACGCCGGCCCCTTGCGCCGCGGGCCGCCACGCCACGCGGTCGCCGGTAACCAGCGCCGGCAGGTTGGCGCGGATATAACAGCGGTAATGCGTATTGGCCGCGCTGTCATCCAGCGGCTGTACCTCCACCTGAACACCAAAGTGGGCAATCACCAGCCCTTCCTGCTCATGCCCCAGTTCGCCGCCCTGTAGCTCATCAAGCATGCGTGCTTCGCGCTTTTCAGCGCGGGCCACGCGCTCTTGCTGGATTTTGTCGATACGCCAGCTTTGGCGGCGGGTCAGTGTACGTTTGGCCATGGGGCAGGGTTTTCCTATGTGTAGAAAAGCAGGCGGGCAGCATAACACGGGTGTGCGCGCATTATCCCACCCAACCCAGCGCTCGCGCGGCGGCGTAAAGCGCCAACAACAAAAAGCACAGTGCGGCCAAGCTGCGGATCAGCGTGAGTGGCAAGCGGGCGGCGGCAAAGTTGCTGATCAGCACTACTGGCACATTGGCCAGTAGCATGCCTAGCGTGGTGCCGGCTATCACTGCCAGTAACGCCGGATATTGGGCCGCCAGCATGACGGTGGCAATCTGGGTTTTGTCGCCCATTTCTGCCACAAAAAAGGCCACTAGACTGGCGACAAAAGGTCCGTACTGGCTCAACAAGCCGCCTTCATCGTCCATCTTGTCGGGAATCAGCGTCCAAGCGGCCACGGCCAAAAAGCTGGCAGCTAAAATCCAGAGCAGGGTGGTTTCGGAAAAATAGCCCGCCACATGGTGACCCAGCGCCGCAGCCAAGGCGTGGTTGAGCACGGTGGCAATCAGAATGCCGGCTATGATGGGCAGGGGTTTACGAAAGCGGGCGGCCAAGATAAAGGCCAGCAGTTGGGTTTTGTCGCCGATTTCGGCCAAGGTGACGATACCGGTCGAAACAAATAGGGCTTCAAACATGAGCGTTTTCCAAAGGGCGGATCAGGATTACGAGAACCATGACACACGCAACGATCCACCCGGTGGCTGCGCGTGTCACGAGTCTCGTCAAATCCGCAGCCGGCTTAGATACCGTGCTGTCTGGATCGCCAGCGCCATGATCTGTGGATCAAGTATGTTGACGCAAGCACCGTGCAGGCACGGCAGACTACTCCCTCAGGACGGCGCGCATGGTACGGGCGCAGTTGGAAAATTGCAAGTAGGGTGCAAATGCATGCCTTGATGTGGCGCACAACCGCAGTTAAGCGCCAAATCCGGTCACTTTATTCGCTCAGTGGCTGCCAGTAGGCCCTTTCGTAGGCGGGATAGAGGTGAAATACACTGCGAGCCAGTTCGTAATCTGCTAGGCGGATGCCGGCAAAACGGTCTGGAATCGGGCTGCGCATGACGCGGTTCATGTCGTCGCCGTTGGCGGCTGCTTGGCGAAACAGCTGATCTAACCAGCCCAGATAATCGCGCATTTGTTGCAGAGGCCGATCATCGCGGGTGACCGGGCCGTGGCCAGGAACTAAAACGCGCCAAGGGAGCGCGGCAACGCGTTCGATGTCAGCCAGCCATGTGTTGATATCGGGTGTGTGCGCGGTCGAGAGCGCGCGTTGGTAAAACAGAATGTCGCCTGCAAACAACACGCCGGTTTGTGGGTCCAGCACCACCAAGTCAGCGCCACTGTGGCCGGCCATGGCGTATAGTTCCAGTGTGTAGTTGCCAATGCTTAGGGTGCCGGGTGTTAGCAGGGTATCGGCAAGCACAACTTCGGTGCCACGCATCCAGTCGCCCACCATGCGATACATGTTTTCGGCCATGGCATCCCCTTCGGTTTCCATCAGCTGGGCGGTGCCAGGCAAGGCGGCAATCACGGCATCGGGAAATGCTTGGTTGCCGAGCATGTGGTCAGGGTGGTGATGGGTGATCAGTATGTGCCCTACGGGCTTGTCGGTGATGCGTTTGATGACGTCGGCCAGCTCCCTGCCGTAGGCAAATGAAGGGCCGCTGTCGATTAGAATGGCTTCTGTTTCGGTGACGATGAGCGCGATATTGGCGATATTTCCGCCATTTTCGTGATTAAAGTTGTCGGTGCTGCCTTCCAGCAGCCAGGTGTTGGCGGCAATTTGCTGGGGTTGCAAATTATAGGCAGCCTGTGCAGACAGACTCAGGATCAGGCAGATCAGGGCGTAGGGTAGACGGAATGGCATGGGAACTCTCCTTAAAAACGGGCGTTAAATTCATTACCGTTGTTATCACGTAGCCATAGCCGCGCTGGGGTGTCGCCCTTGAGTGCCAGCGTTAGCGTTGGGTTCTCGCTGACTGAGGCAAACAGCTCGAAACGGGCTAGCACCTGGCCGTTGTCATCACGCAGCTCGGCGTGGTCCACATAGTATTCGGGGATGCCGCCGGACAGGCCGTTATCCATGGGGTGGGAAATGCGCATGCGCAGCAGGCTGCTGTTGTCGCGGCTATGGCGTGCGCCAAAAATTTCCCCAACATGTTTTTCCCAACCTTCTTGAGCACGGGCGACACTGGGGGCGGTGCAGCCACCGCCATCGGCTTCGATATGCCCGGTGCCAACATGCCACAGGCCGTCATCCATCAAGAAGGCGGCGCGCAGGTGCGTGGCTTGTTCGACGCGGATGCGCACGGCGATGCGGTTTTCCAGTTGGCTGCTGGGTTCTACCACCATGATTTGCGGAATAGGGTTGAGTTCGGCCCACAGCATGATCTTCTTTACCTCGCCTTCCAGTTTGCGGGCGTCGATTTCTATGGGTACTTGGCGGGCATCTTCGGCAAACGGTGGGGTTAAAACCTGAATGTGTGGGTCAAAAACAAAGTCGCCATTGTCGAGCAGGCGCTGGTGGTAGTAGTCCCACATGGTGGAGGGCGGAAGGGGTGCATCGGCGCTTTGTGCATTAAAGGCGCAGGCACTGAGCAGCAGGCCGGTCATAAGCTGTTTATACATGGGGCACCTCGGGGTGGCGGGTGTGTTTTAAAGCATAAAGCCCCGAGCGCACGATGCGGCCGGGGCTTTAAGGATTCTGCTTGGACGGGTGTTAAAGCGTATCTGCGGCGCGCTGTTCAATGTAGGTACGAATCGCCCAGAGCGCTTCTTGGCTCAGGTGCTCGGCCATGCGCGGCATGTAGATGGCACCGTTGCGCACCGCGCCGTTAATCACGCGCTCTTTAAACCACTCGTCGCCGTTGATATCAGCGTCCAGTTCGCGCAGGTCTGGGGCAATGCCGCCGGACATGGCTTCCAGCCCGTGGCAGCGGGCGCAGTTCTGGTTGTAGGCGGATGAGCCGATCTGAACGGCGAGGTCTTTAAGATCGTTGTCGGCGGAGCGGTACGGGTTTTCTTCGAGCCATTCTTCACCGAGCGGGGTCAGGCCGTCTGTATTAGCGCCCTGGGGGACAACATCGCCGTGCGCCATAACGAGGGTAGAGAAGGTGCCGGCCAGAACAGTGGTCAGAAATGCTTTTTTCATGATGTAGATACCTGTTTGTTGTTATGCAAGGCGGCGCCTGGACGGTCCGGCGCTCAGTTGCAGGCATCTTATGAAGTGTGATGGGTTTAGCAGAAGGCTGCTTTGGTTGTCCGCGTTTAGTCCCTTGGTAGCAGGCAGCAAAGTAGTAAAAAAGGGGGTATGGGGACTAGTGCCAAATTACCCGTGGACTGGGAATTTATCCCGTGATGAGCGGGAATAAATCCGTATTCATTTTTCTGGCGCTCTCACACTATGTAAACCGTCAGGGCGCACCTCGATAGCGCTAGATGACCCGAACAACAACAATGGGAAGAATGACAATGCCAAATGTAACCCAACTCACCAAAAAGCCGCTTGCTACTGCTGTAGCCGGCTTTATTCTGAGCGCCGGCTTGCTGGGTGCTTCTGCCGGATACGCCAAGCCTGTGACCTGGGAGGATATCGCCAACGACCACGCGACCACCGCCGACGTGTTGCAGTACGGCATGGGCACCAATGCCCAGCGCTTTAGCCCGCTGGCTCAGGTCAACCACAAAAACGTGTTTAAGCTGACCCCAGCTTGGACCTACTCGTTTGGTGATGAAAAGCAACGCGGCCAAGAGTCTCAGGCGCTGGTGCATGACGGTGTGGTCTATGTCACCGGCTCTTACTCACGCATGTGGGCGCTGGATGCCAAGACGGGCGAAAAACTGTGGAGCTATAGCCATCGTCTGCCGGACGACATTCGTCCTTGCTGTGACGTGGTCAACCGTGGTGCCGCGATTTACGGCGATATGGTCTATTTTGGCACGCTGGATGCCCGCGTAGTGGCGCTGAACAAAAACACCGGTAAGGTAGTTTGGAACAAGAAATTCGGTGACCACACGGCCGGTTACACCATGACCGGTGCGCCGACTGTGGTCAAAGATGGCAAGACCGGCAAGGTCATGCTGATTCACGGCAGCTCCGGTGACGAATTTGGCGTGGTGGGCCAGCTGTTTGCCCGCGATCTGCAAACCGGTGAAGAAATCTGGATGCGCCCCTTTGTTGAGGGCCACATGGGCCGCCTGAACGGCAAAGACAGCACGCCGACCGGCGATGTCAAAGCGCCGTCTTGGCCGGATGATCCCAACAGCCCAACTGGCAAGGTCGAAGCCTGGAGCCACGGTGGCGGCGCACCCTGGCAGAGCGCCAGCTTTGACGCGGCCAGCAACACCATCATTGTTGGTGCCGGTAACCCTGCGCCTTGGAACGGCTGGGCACGTACCGCCGAAGGCGGCGATCCGAAAGACTTTGACAGCCTGTATACCTCTGGTCAGGTGGGCGTAGACCCGAGCACCGGTGAAGTGAAGTGGTTCTACCAGCACACGCCAAACGATGCGTGGGACTTCTCCGGCAACAACGAGTTGGTACTGTTTGACTTCAAGGACAAGCAGGGCAAAAAAGCCACTGCGACAGCCCACGCCGACCGCAACGGCTTCTTTTATGTGGTGGACAGCGCCACCGGCAAGCTGAAAAACGCCTTCCCCTTTGTTGACGGCATCACCTGGGCCTCACACATCGACCTAGAAACCGGTCGTCCTGTGGAGCGTGAAGGTCAGCGTCCGGCCAAGCCTAAAGCGGGCGAGAAGCGGGGCGAGACGGTAGAGGTATCGCCACCCTTCTTGGGCGGCAAGAACTGGAACCCGATGGCCTACAGCCAAGACACCGGTTTGTTCTATATTCCGGCCAACCACTGGAAAGAGGACTACTGGACCGAAGAGGTCAACTACAAGAAAGGCTCCGCCTATCTGGGCATGGGCTTTCGCATCAAGCGCCTGTATGACGACCACGTCGGCATCTTGCGTGCGATGGATCCAGCCACCGGTAAGGTTGCTTGGGAGCACAAAGAAAAACTGCCACTGTGGGCCGGCGTGCTGGCAACCAAGGGTAACCTCGTCTTCACCGGTACCAGTGACGGCTTCTTCAAGGCCTTCGACGCTAAAAACGGTAAAGAGCTGTGGAAGTTCAACGTGGGTACCGGCATCGTGTCCCCGCCCATCACTTGGGAACAGGACGGCGAGCAGTACATTGGCGTGACCTCCGGTTACGGCGGCGCAGTACCGCTGTGGGGTGGCGATATGGCCGAGCTGACCAAGCCTGTAGCACAGGGCGGTTCGTTCTGGGTATTCAAGTTGCCAAGCTGGGATAAGAAGTAAGTCGCAAACAAAAGGGGTGGCCTATTACGGCCCCCCTTTTTTACAAGGGGAAACAGCATGATTCGACCATTACTGACAACGCTGGCTCTGGGTTTGAGCCTGAGTGTTATGGCAGCACCGGACGACCGGCAGATTAACGGCTGCACACTGGTTCCAGGCGCCGACTGTTCCGGCATGGACTTGCGCGGTGCCGACCTGAGCAATATGGACCTGCGACGTATCAATTTTAGCAAGGCGGATCTGTCCGGTGCTGATCTGCGCCACGCCAACCTTGATCTGGCCAGTCTGGAAGAAGCCAACCTGAGCCAAGCCAACCTGACCCGTGCCAGTTTGCAGCAAGCGCGCTTGCGTATGGCTAACCTGTACAAAGCGCGTCTGGTCGGTGTGAATGCTTGGGGTATGACTGCGCCGGGCATTAAGGCGGAAAAAGCCGACTTTATGGGGGCCAACTTGCAGTTTGCCCGCTTGTCGGGCGGCAAGCTGATGCAGGCCAGTTTTGAGGCTGCCGATCTGGAAATGGCTTGGCTGAACAAAACGGATATGACCCGTGCCAACATTAAGGATGCCAACTTGCAGGAAGCCAAGTTTGGCGAAGCCAACATGCAAAAGGCGGTGATGACCGGTGCCCGTCGCCACTACGCAACCTTTGTGGGCACTTATATGGAAGGCTGCAAGGATTGCCCGCATGACTGGGAAAAGAATATCTATTCCAAGGGCAATTAATGGCAATCGATTAAAAAACCGCACTTTCTAGAGTGCGGTTTTTTGTTTTGCTGGAGCTGTTGCAGGGGCTTATGAAACGCGCCCAGCCGTGTGCAGAATGCCCAGCTCCATGGCCAGATGAACCAGCTCGGCCTGATTGGCGGCTTGCAGCTTGTGTTTGACCTGGGTGCAGTAATTGGCCACGGTTTTGCCGCTGATGCAGAGCTTTTCTGCAATATGGGCACTGGGTATGCCGCGTGCCAACATGACAAATACTTCAAACTCGCGGGCAGATAAACCTTTGAGCTTTGAATTATCTGCACGGGTGCTGCCTTGACAGGCCAGCTCGGTGGCCAGCGCCTGCTCAATGTAGAGGTGGCCGGCCAGCAGACGCTGTACGGCCTGTAACAAAATTCGAGGCTCGCTGGCTTTGCCGATATAGCCGCGTGCACCCTGATTCAGGGCTTGGCGCACCAGCGCCAACTCGGTATGGGCGCTAAAGAACAGTACAGGCAGTTGCGGCAGCCTTTGCAGTAAGCGCCGGCAGGTTTCCAAGCCACTGATGCCGGGCAGGCTGATATCCATAATGACCAGCGTAGGGATATCCTGCCCGCTGTGTTCAAGCGCCTGTTCGCCCGTTGCTGCCTGCAGGATGGTCACACCTGGAATGCCGGCCTGTAGCAGGACGCTGTAGCCTTCACGCACAACCGGGTGCGCATCGACCAGTAAAATTTTCATGGGCTGCCCCGTATTGAGTTTCGCCTGATGCTAATGGAGCGAGGCGTCATGCCGAGCGCTACTTTGGTGCTGTTTTACCGCTGCTTTGGGGCTGCGCAGGCCTTTTTTTGCCTAAAAACAGTACTTTGGTACTGCGTGGGCAGGCGCAATGTACAGTTTTAACGGCTGCAATCTTTGCGCTTAAATGAGGCCAGACCTTGGGAGGGCTTATGATGGGCAGGATAATTAATACCCTGGGCTTGGTTTTGGTTGCGGGTTTGTTATGCAGCCAAATCAGTCAGGCTGACACATTGTTTACCGACGACGGCTATCGGGCCACGCGCTACCGCAGCCCGACGCCTTTGACGCATGACGATGCACACACCCTAGAGCCAGCCGAGCTGCTTAGCCTGCAACAGCAACAACCAGCACCCTTACTGGTGGATGCCTACGGCAATCCCTGGCGGCATGGCCGTTTTACCCTGCAGGCAGAGCATCGTAATATTCCCGGCTCGTTGTGGCTGGCCAACTGCGGCGAGGGCGTCTTGAGCCGTGAGTGGGAGGCTTACTGCCGCACGGCGCTGGCGCAGGCTACGGATGGAAATTCTGCCCATCCGCTGGTATTTTACTGCCGCTCTGACTGCTGGCTGGGCTGGAATGCCGCCAAGCGCGCTGCGAGCTGGGGATACACCCAGCTGTACTGGTTGCGCGATGGCGTCGATGCCTGGGAGGCAGCCGGTTACGCGCTGGAACTGTCGCAGCCTGTGCCGTACACAACAACACCAGAATCATCAGAATTACAGTGAGGCAAGGCCATGTATAACATTTTGATAGCGGATGACCATCCGTTGTTTCGCGAAGCCATTTGCAGCGTGATACGCAGCGGCTTTCCCGATTGCCAGCTGATCGAAACCGATAACCTGGACAGTGCGCTGGAAATTGCCCTAGAACAGGATGACCTTGACCTGATCCTGCTGGATCTCAATATGCCCGGCATGCAGGGGCTGAATGGTCTGATGAGTATTCGCAACGAAGCACCCACTATTCCGGTGGTGATTGTGTCTGCCGAGCAGGATAAGCATATCGTGCTGCAGGCCATTACCTACGGTGCGGTTGGCTTTATTACCAAATCAACGCCACGCGAACAGATGACCGCTGCGATTGAGCAGGTGCTGCAGGGCAACGTCTATTTGCCGGCAGAAATCATTCGGGCAGAAAAAACCGGCTCGGTGCGCACGCCGCGTGAAACCACCATTTCACCGGAGCTGTTGCAGGCCCTGACGCGCCGCCAGTTGCTGGTGCTGGAGCGTATGGCCAAGGGCGAATCCAACAAGCAGATTGCCTATACGCTGGATATTGCCGAAACCACGGTCAAGGCACATGTATCCGCCATTTTGCGCAAACTCAATGCCACCAACCGTGTGCAGGCCATCCTTTCGGTGGGGGATATTGATTTTTCGACCTATCTGCGCCGTTGAGGGCGAAGGGCTAGACCCGTGTGAAAAATCCCCGCAGCTGCGGGGATTTTTATTGGCTAAAGCTTATCCGAGTAAGCGGGTGACAACCGGTGTTTCGTTGGCCAAGTTATCTAGGATAGGGCAGCGGGCTTCGACGCGCTCAAGGAAGTCCTGTTTGGCGGCAGCGTCTAGATCAGCGTCGATTTCCACGCTTAGGCGCACTTGCTGAAAGCCGGTGCGGTCGCTGGTTTCGCGGCCCAGCAGGCGGTCGGGGTTGTAGTCGGCTTCGACTTCAAAGCGCATGCCGCGCAGGTTGATTTTTTCCTGGTGAGCCACGATGCGGCCGATGCTGCCTACGCAACCGGCATAGGCTGCCAAGATCAGCTCGGGTGGCGCTGGGCCAAGGTCGGCACCGCCGGAATTTTTGGGCTGGTCCATATAGACCTTGTGGGCACCGCACATGATTTCGACGGTCATGCCGGCACCCATATGGCCGGTGGCGCGAAGGGTTTTGATAGCCATGAACACACTCCTGCTGATAGGGCAGCCAATGGCTGCGGTGCGGAGAGTATATTATTTTGTATAGGTTGTTAGAAGTGGAGCATAGTGTCGCAGGTTTAGCGGTGTAGCAAGGCCGTTCAGGCTGACTGGCTGATGCAAGCGGTTTTCAGGGCGGGTAGAAACGGTCGTGCCATGCTTGCTGTGGTTGCGTGCACTAGGGGCAGCACGCACAGGTTTAACGATACTGAGTAGGCACAAAGCCGGCGGCTATGCATGTTGCGCTTTGCACAGAGCAAACACGGTATTCATGGCCGCATGCAGCGTGATTAAAGCCCTTTAACCTGTTGGCCAGCGACTTGGCCGCGCTCCAGCATGATGGTGTATTCCTTGCCGTCACGCTCGACCTGATTGAGCTGAACCAGCAAAAAGCCCCAGTCCTTGGCAAACCAGAGTGTGGTTTTGCGGGCGTTTTGACCAGGATCGCGCACACGCTCAACCTTGACGGTATTCAGGCGTCCCAGTGGGGTTTCGATGATCTCTTCGCCGAGCAGGCGAAAGTCATAGATATCCAGTTTGTCGCCATCCAGTACGCGATAGCTGAGGGTGTTCTTGCCTTGGGCAACATCGGTTTGCAGCGCCAGCTGGTAGCTGGACTTGTCCAATACGCCGGCTTGCAGTTCGACCTGAAAGTTGCCGTCCTTGTCACTGCCGTTGGCCTGATGGCTGTCCCAGTTGAAGTCCAGACGGTTTTTTTTCGGCTTACCCAGACCGCTGCGGTTGTATTTGTAGCGCAGCGGCTGCAGCTGCCCCTCTTTTACGACAAAACGGCTGGATTCGCTGACGCCAGCCACCAGCATGGACGCCTTAAACTCCAAATCCCAGCTGCCGTCGGCCTGTTGTTGCAAAGAGCGCTCGGCGGTACCGGTAAAGGGGAGTTGTTTCCAGTCGGCGGTGTAGCTGGCGTTGAAAGGTTGTAGGGACTGGGCGCTGCTCAGGCAGCTAAAGCCCAGCAGTAACAGGGATAAGGTAAGACGCAGCATGGCGGGCAACTCCAGAATCAGGGGGCAGGCGGAAAGCTGCTGCCGCACACCGGCAGTACAGCACCATTAAGGACAGCACAGTTGTTGGCAAGTTGCAGCCGGCCTTCGACAAACCACTGCGCGGCCAGAGGATAAATCCGGTGTTCCAGTGCGTGAACCTTGTGTGCCAAGCTGTCGGCGTCATCTTGCGCGGCAACGGCGGTGCGCGCCTGAATAATCACCGGGCCGCCATCGAGCTCTTCGGTAACAAAATGCACACTGCAGCCGTGTTCGCTGTCACCGGCCGCTAGCGCGCGCTGGTGGGTATCCAGCCCTTTGTATTTGGGCAGCAGGGAGGGGTGGATATTCAGCAAACGTCCTGCATAGTGCCGAGTAAATTCAGGCGTGAGGATGCGCATAAAACCGGCCAAAATCACCAAATCAGGCTGATACTGGTCGATTTGCGCCATCATGGCCTGATCAAAGCTCAAACGGTCAGCATAATCGCGGTGTGACAGCACATGGCTGGGCACGCCCGCCTTGGCGGCGCGCTCCAGTCCATAGGCATCGGCCTTATTGCTAAAGACAGCGCTGATGCGCGCCACGTCGGGCTGGTCGGCAAAGTGATCCAGTAGCGCCTGCAGGTTGCTGCCGGAGCCGGAGATCAGTACGACAATGGACTTGGCGCTCATGCTCAGTGCTGCTTGAGGTTGTTCAGGATGAGGGCCGGTGCGCCCGCACCCGCTGCATTGATCTGGCCAATCACCCAGGGCTGCTCGCCATTGGCGCGCAGGTGCTCCAGCACGCGCTGCTGGTCGTTTGCGGCCACGCAGATGATCATGCCGACACCGCAGTTGAGCACGCGGTGCATTTCGGTTTCATCCACGTTGCCCTTCTCCTGCAGCCAGTCAAAAATTGCCGGGCGCTGCCAGCTGGCCACATCAACCACCGCCTGGGCGTTTTCCGGCAGCACGCGGGGAATGTTTTCCAGCAGACCGCCACCGGTAATGTGGGAGATGGCCTTGACTGCGCCGGTTTCTTTGATCAGCTTGAGCACCGGCTTGACGTAGATGCGGGTTGGCTCCAGCAGCAGGTCAACCAGCGGCTTGCCGTCCACTTGCGTGCTGTTGATGTCGGCACCGGCTACTTCGATGATTTTGCGGATCAGCGAATAGCCGTTGGAGTGCGGGCCGGAGGAGGGCAGGGCCACCAGCACGTCACCGGCAGCCACCTTGCTGCCGTCGATGATGTCGGCTTTTTCGACGACGCCAACGCAGAAGCCGGCCAGGTCATAGTCTTCGCCTTCGTACATGCCGGGCATTTCCGCGGTTTCACCACCCACTAGGGCGCAGCCGGCCTGCTCGCAACCTTCGCCAATGCCGGTTACCACATCGGCAGCGACATCCACATCCAGCTTGCCGGTGGC
>JAHAYO010000022.1 GCA_018384595.1 Thiopseudomonas sp. | reverse complement strand
GTAATAACCGCTGGGCGAAGAAACGCTACTTGCCCGGTATTGCCGGCCACAAAGCCGGCGTCAAGGCAGTGCGCGAGGTGATCGAAACCTGCCCCGATGCCGGCGTTGAAGTGCTGACCCTGTTTGCCTTTTCCAGTGAAAACTGGAAGCGCCACGCAGACGAGGTTAGCGCACTGATGGAGCTGTTCATGGCGGCGCTGCGCCGCGAAGTGAACAAACTGGACAGCAACGGTATTCGCCTAAAAATTTTGGGCGAGCTCAGCCGTTTTCATCCCGATTTACAGGCGGCCATTGCCCGTGCTGAGCAGCAAACCGCAGAAAACACCCGCTTTACCTTGCAAATTGCTGCCAACTACGGCGGCCGCTGGGATATTGCCCAAGCGGCGCAGCACCTAGCGCAGCAGGTTAAAGACGGGCAGCTTGAGCCGCAGCAGATCAGCGAAGCGCTGATCAATCAGCATCTGGTGACGCACAATGGCCCCGAGCCAGATTTATTGATCCGCACCGGCGGCGAGCAGCGGATCAGCAACTTTCTGCTGTGGCAGATGGCCTATACCGAATTTTATTTCACCGACCTGTACTGGCCTGATTTCAAACGTCAAGCCATGCAGGACGCCCTCGACAGCTTTACCACTCGCGAACGCCGTTTTGGCCGCACCAGCGAGCAGCTTGCAGCGGACAAAAAACGATAATCATGCTTAAACAACGAATCCTTACTGCCCTGTGGCTGTTGCCACTGGCTCTGTTTGGCTTTTTTGGCCTGCAGGGCCATGCCTTTACCGCCTTCACCGCGCTGGTTATGGCGCTGGGTGGCTGGGAGTGGGCGCGCATGGCCGGCCTCAACGCGCAGAGCGCCCGTGTGGGCTATGCCGCTGTGGTGCTGGCGTTATTTGTCACGCTGGCTATGCAGGCACCGGTGTTGCCGCTGACGCTGCTGGCGTTGGCTTGGTGGCTGCTGGCCACGCTGATGGTGTTCTGTTATCCGCGCTCAGCCGGCTGGTGGGGCGGAGTTCCCGGCAAGTTATTGATGGGCTTGCCGATTCTGTTGCCAGCGGGTGTGGCGCTGGTGTGGCTTAAGACACAGCCGCAAGCCAACCTGCTGATTCTGACGGTAATGCTGATGGTATGGACTGCTGACATCGGCGCGTATTTTTCTGGGCGTGCCTTTGGTAAACGCAAGCTGGCTCCGGCGGTCAGTCCGGGCAAAAGCTGGGCGGGTCTGTATGGCGGGCTGGCCAGCAGCCTGCTGGTGGCGCTGGGCTGTGGTGTCGCGCTGGGGCTTGAAGGCGTGCAGCTGCCACTGTTTGTGTTGGGCGCTGGCGTTATCGTGTTGTTCTCGGTGATTGGCGATTTGACTGAAAGCATGTTCAAACGCAGCGCCGGCATCAAAGACAGCAGCAACCTGCTGCCTGGCCATGGCGGCGTGCTTGATCGCATCGACAGCCTGACTGCCGCGCTGCCGCTGTTTGCCTTGTTGTTTCTGCTGACCGGCTGGCTGGCCTGATATGCAGCAGATTACCGTTCTGGGTGCCACCGGCTCCATTGGCGCTAGCACGCTGGATGTGATTGCCCGCCATCCTGATCGTTATCAGGTGTTTGCGCTCACGGCCCATAGCCGTATTGATGCACTGGCGCAGCTGTGCCTGCGCTTTAAACCCCGCTTTGCCGTGGTGGCGGATGCAGCCGCTGCTGCCCGCTTGCAGGCGCTGCTGGGCCCGCTGGATTGTGAAGTACTACATGGCGAAGATGGCCTGTGTCAGGTATCCAGCGCCGCCGAAGTGGATGCGGTGATGGCAGCCATTGTTGGTGCAGCGGGTCTGGCACCTACGCTGGCAGCGGTGCGTGCCGGCAAAAAAGTGCTATTGGCCAACAAGGAAGCGCTGGTGATGAGCGGCGCGCTGTTTATGCAGGCGGTGCAGGAATACGGCGCAACCCTGTTACCCATAGACAGCGAACACAACGCCATCTTTCAGGCGCTGCCGCACACTTACCGAGAAGGCCTTAAGCCGGCAGGCGTGCGTCGGCTGCTGTTGACCGCCTCGGGCGGCCCCTTCCGTGAAACCCCGTTGTGTGAGCTGGCGCAGGTCACACCGGCGCAGGCCTGTGCCCACCCCAACTGGTCCATGGGGCAGAAAATTTCTGTCGATTCCGCCAGCATGATGAACAAGGGCCTCGAACTGATCGAGGCTTGCTGGCTGTTTGCCGCCAAGCCGGCGCAAGTTGAGGTGGTGGTTCACCCGCAAAGCGTTATCCACTCGCTGGTCGATTACATCGACGGCTCGGTGCTGGCACAGCTGGGTAATCCCGATATGCGCACGCCCATTGCCCATGCACTGGCTTGGCCTGAGCGGATTGATTCCGGCGTGGCACCGCTTAATTTGTTCGAACTGGCGCACCTGGACTTTTTTGAACCGGATTTGGACAAGTTTGTTTGTCTGCGGCTGGCGCGTGAGGCGGCGGAGCAGTGCGGTACTGCACCGGCCATCCTTAATGCAGCCAATGAAGTAGCGGTGGCCGGTTTTCTGGCCGGTGATACCGGTTTTCTGCAAATTGCCCGCATTATCGAGCGTACGCTGCAGCAACAGGCCGTCACTGCTGCCGACAGTTTGGACAGCATCCTTGAGGCCGACCGCCGCGCCCGCGAAATTGCCAAGCACTGGCTGGCGCAGGAGTCACTATGAGCGGAATCTATATGTTGCTGGGCACCCTGATTGCGTTGGGTGTATTGGTCACCATTCACGAATACGGCCACTTCTGGGTGGCACGGCGCTGCGGCGTGCGCGTGCTGCGCTTTTCGGTGGGTTTTGGCAAACCGCTGCTGGTGTGGAAAGATCGCCACGGCACCGAGTTTGCGATTGCCGCCATTCCGCTGGGCGGCTACGTCAAAATGCTGGATGGGCGCGAAGAGCCGCTGGCTGCCGAAGAGGAAAGCCAAGCCTTCAACCTCAAAACCGTGCAGCAGCGCATTGCTATTGTTGCTGCGGGGCCGATGGCCAACTTTTTACTGGCGTTCGTGTTCTTCTGGGCACTGGCCATGTTGGGCACTCAGCAGGTACGACCGGTGATTGGCGCTGTGCAGCCGGACAGCCTGGCAGACATTGCTGGCCTGCAGAGCGGGCAGGAAATCGTCGCAGTGGACGGGCAGGCCGTACATGGCTGGGGTGATATTCATATCCGCCTGCTGCGCCGCTTGGGTGAAAGCGGCACGCTACAGATTGAGGCTCGGCAACCGGGCAATACTCTGGCCAGTCCGTACGTTATGCAGTTGCAAGACTGGCAGAAAGGCGTTGACGAGCTGAATCCGTTGCAGGCGCTGGGCCTTGAGCCTTGGCGTCCAGAAACGACAGCGCGACTGACCCACTTTGCTGAGCACGGGCCGGCATTGGCTGCGGGACTGCGCGAAGGCGATTTAGTGCTGGCGTTGGATGCGACGCCCGTCGAGAACTGGTATCAGCTGGTGCAACTGATTCAACAGCGTCCAAATGAATCGGTTGTGTTGCAAATTGAGCGCAACGGCAGCGAAATTCAACTGCCGGTGCAGCTGGGGGAGCGGGTTGAAAATGGCGTCAACCGAGGTTTTCTAGGCGCGGGCGTTACCAGTGAGCCGTGGCCGGAGCAAATGTTGATACAGCGTTCGTTCGGTTTGTTTGAAGGTGCACTTGAGGGCGTTAGCCAGACGTGGCGCATGAGTACCATGACGTTGATGTCGATTAAGAAAATGCTGCTGGGCGAGATGTCGGCAAAAAACTTGAGCGGGCCCATCAGCATTGCTAAAGTAGCGGGCGCTTCGGCCGAGTCGGGTCTGCGCAGCTTTTTAAGTTTCATGGCCTATCTGAGTATCAGTTTGGGTGTGCTTAACCTGCTGCCAGTTCCGGTGCTCGATGGTGGCCACTTAATGTTTTATGCGGTGGAGTGGGTGCGTGGCAAACCACTATCCGAACGCATTCAGGCGCTAGGCATGCAGCTTGGCATGGCGCTGGTGCTGAGTCTGATGGCGTTTGCGGTGTTTAACGACATTGCGCGCCTGTAACGATTACGCCGCTGGTGCGGCACAACCTTACGGCTGTGGTGTGTTCACGGCCTTTACCTGTCGGAAGATCGAAAGGACAGCATGAAACGTCTGTTATTATCCGCGGCCATTTCCGCAATCATCAGTACCCAGGTGTCTGCCGAGTCCTTTACGGTGGCCGATATTCGTCTTAACGGCTTGCAGCGTGTATCTGCCGGCAGCGTATTTGCCGCTTTGCCCCTGAACGTGGGGGATGCTGTCGATGAGCAAGCACTGGCCGAGGCCACCCGCTCGCTGTTCCGTACTGGCTTTTTCCAAGACATCCATTTGGCCCGCGACGGGGGCGTGCTGGTGGTCAATCTGGTGGAGCGCCCCTCCATTTCCAGCATTGACATTAGCGGCAACAAAGCCATCAAGAAAGAAGACCTGCTCAAAGGACTAAAGCAGGCTGGGCTGGCCGATGGCGAAATTTTCCAGCAAGCAACCCTTGAGGGCGTGCGCAACGAGCTGCAGCGTCAGTATGTGGCGCAGGGCCGTTACAACGCGAACATCGAAGCAAAAATCATCCAGCAGCCGCGTAACCGCGTGGCGATCAAAATTGATATCAAGGAAGGGACGGTTGCCTCCATTCGCAACGTCAACATTGTCGGCAACACCGTATTCAGCAATGAAGAATTGATTGACCTGTTTGAACTGAAGAAAAAACACCTGACCTCATTCTTCAAAGGCGACGACAAGTATTCGCGTGAAAAACTGTCCGGTGACCTGGAGCGCCTGCGCTCCCATTACCTGGACCGGGGTTACATCAACATGGACATCACCTCCACCCAGGTGTCCATCACGCCTGACAAAAAACAGGTGTATATCACCGTCAATATTGATGAGGGCGAGCAGTACAAGATCCGCGAGGTCAAGCTGACCGGCGAACTTAAAGTGCCGGAAGAAGAGGTACAGGCGCTGTTGCTGTCCAAAGAAGGGCAGATTTTCTCGCGCAAGGTGATGACCACCACCTCCGAACTGATTACCCGCCGTCTGGGCAACGAAGGCTATACCTTTGCCAGCGTCAACGGCGTACCCGAGCCGCATGATGAAGACAATACCGTTACCCTGACCTATGTGGTTGATCCGGGCAAACGTGCCTACGTCAACCGTGTCAACTTCCGCGGTAATACCAAGACCCGTGATGAAGTGCTGCGCCGTGAAATGCGCCAGATGGAAGGCGGCTGGGCATCTACATACCTGATCGACCAGTCCAAGGTACGCCTGGAGCGCCTGGGCCACTTCAAGGAAGTCACCGTCGAAACTCCGGCCGTGCCCGGCACCGATGACCAGATCGACGTCAATATCAGCGTTGAAGAGCAACCTTCGGGCTCCATCAGTGCCAGTATCGGCTATGCCCAGAACGCGGGCATGATTCTGGGCGGCTCCATCAGCCAGAACAACTTCATGGGCACAGGCAACCACGTCACCATCGGCCTGACCCGCAGTGAATACCAGAGCCAGTACAACTTCAGTTTTGTTGATCCTTACTGGACCGTGGACGGCGTAAGCCTGGGCTATAACGCCTTTTATCGCGCCACCAACTACGACAAGCTCAATTACGATGTTTCCAGCTATGCGGTGGACAGTGCGGGGGCCGGCGTCACCATGGGCTACCCGATCAGTGAGGAGTCGCGCCTGACTTTTGGCCTTAGCGCCCAGAGCGACAAAATCAAGCCGGG
>JAHAYO010000013.1 GCA_018384595.1 Thiopseudomonas sp. | reverse complement strand
TTTGTACCCAGTGCGAGGCCGAGGGTTTTCGCAAAATCACCTACTACCTTGACCGCCCAGATGTGATGAGCAGCTTTACCACCACGCTCAGTGCCGACAAGCAGCAGTATCCGGTGCTGCTGTCAAACGGCAATAAGGTGGATGAGGGCGAAGAGGGCGCGCGCCACTGGGCGAGTTGGGAGGATCCGCACAAAAAGCCGGCCTATCTGTTTGCGCTGGTGGCCGGTGACCTGTGGTGTGTCGAGGATAGCTTTACCACGCAAAGCGGGCGTGACGTGACCCTGCGCATGTTTGTTGAGCCGCAGAATATCGACAAGTGCCAGCACGGTATGGACAGCCTGAAAAAATCCATGCGCTGGGATGAAGAGGTTTATGGCCGCGAATACGATCTGGATATCTTTATGATTGTGGCGGTGGATGACTTCAACATGGGCGCGATGGAAAACAAGGGCTTGAATATTTTCAACTCCAGTTGTGTGCTGGCCAAGCCGCAAACGGCCACCGACGCCGCCTTCCAGCGCATTGAAAGCATTGTCGCGCATGAGTATTTCCATAATTGGTCGGGCAACCGAGTCACCTGCCGCGACTGGTTCCAGCTCTCGCTGAAAGAGGGCTTTACCGTATTCCGTGATGCCGAGTTCTCTGCCGACATGAACTCGCGCACGGTCAAGCGCATTGAGGATGTCGCCTACCTGCGCACCCACCAGTTTGCCGAGGATGCCGGCCCGCTGGCGCATCCGGTACGCCCCGCCGAATATATGGAAATCTCCAACTTCTACACCCTGACCATCTACGAAAAAGGTGCAGAAGTGGTGCGCATGTTGCACACCCTGTTGGGCGCGGAGCTGTTCCGAAAAGGCTCTGACCTGTACTTTGAACGCCACGACGGTCAGGCGGTGACCTGTGATGATTTTGTGGCCGCCATGGAGGCGGTCAGTGGCCGTGACCTGAGTCAGTTTAAGCGCTGGTACAGCCAAGCCGGTACGCCGGTGTTGCACATCAGTGACCACTACGAAGCTGCCCAGCAGCAATACCGTTTGCAGGTGCGCCAAAGCTGCCCTGCCACCCCCGGTCAGCCAGACAAAGCGCCTTTTGTGATTCCGTTGGCGATGGGCTTGCTGGATGCCGCCAGTGGTGAAGAAATCCAGAACACTCAGGTGCTTGAAGTCAATCAGGCCAGCCAAGAATTTGTGTTCACCGGTATTAAAAATCGCCCGCTGCCTTCTTTGTTGCGTGGTTTTT
Organism: Thiopseudomonas sp.; assembly: GCA_018384595.1. GTDB lineage: Bacteria > Pseudomonadota > Gammaproteobacteria > Pseudomonadales > Pseudomonadaceae > Thiopseudomonas. Next base: position 46,946 of record JAHAYO010000013.1, on the reverse strand, counting down.
CGGCACCGGTCAAGCTGGACTATGCCTATAGCCGCGAGCAACTGGCGTTTTTGCTGGCGCACGACAGTGATGGCTTTAACCGCTGGGAAGCCGGTCAGCGGTTGGCGATTCAGGTGTTCAGTGACGCATTAAAACAGGTGCAAAATGGTCAGACGCCAGCCTTTGATCCACAGTTGGCACACGCGCTGGGCAAGGTGTTGACGGACGCGCAATTGGATACGGCGCTCAAGGCCGAAATTATCAGCTTGCCGAGCTTGGCCTACCTGCTTGAGTTGCAAGATCAGGCCGATGTGGCCGCCAGCCACGCAGTACGCGAAGCGCTACGCCTGCATTTGGCGCAGCAACTGGAGCAGCCTTTGCGTGACATCTATGGGCGTCTGCGCGAACAGGCACGCTGCACGGAGTATCGCCCCGAAGCGGCACAGATTGGCCGTCGCCGCCTGCAAAGCATGGCACTGGGCTATCTGATGTTGCTGCAGCGGGATGACATTTTGACGGCCTGTAGCGCGCAGTTTGAGCAGGCCGACAATATGACTGAGCGGCTGGCGGCACTGGGCAATTTGGTCAACAGCCACGCCCGTGAACAGGCACAGCAGGCGCTGGATAGTTTCGCGCTGGAGTTTGCTGACGAGCCGTTGGTGATGGATCAGTGGTTTAGCGTACAGGCGTCTAGCCCGCTGTTTAGCGATGCCGCTCAAATTCGCACGTTGATGCAGCACAAGGCGTTCAGCATCAAAAACCCGAACAAGGTGAGGGCGGTGCTGGGGGCTTTCAGTCAGCACAACTTGCCGCAGTTTCACGCGGCGGACGGCAGCGGCTATGCCTTGCTGGCCGAACAGGTGACGGCGCTGGATGCGCTGAACCCGCAAATGTCTGCACGCATGGTCAACCCGCTGACCCGCTGGCGCGCCTATGCTCCCGCGCAGTCTGCGTTGATGCGTAAAGCGTTGGAGCAGCTAAAGGCGCTGCCCACGCTGTCCAAGGACTTGTTTGAAGTGCTGGAAAAATCCTTGGCGGAGTCTGCCTGACAGCCAAGGCAGGGTTGTTGTAGCGATGGCTAAATACCATCGGGTTTGATGCTGTAGGCCCGCCTCTTTGGCGGGCCTCGCTGTTTCAGAGCGGCGATTTTAAACGCATCCATGGCGGCGCAACGTGGCAACTGAGTTGTGTTGGCCACTGCGCTATCGCGTTCAGCACGAGCCTCAATAAGCGCCCAGCGGCGCGGTGTTCAGGTGATTGATTGGCCACGTTTGTGCGCAAAACCTATGAGTCACCATCCGACCTGATGGACGGATAAAAACACCAATCAAACACTTGTTTAAGGCAAATTTTCCCTCTATGGTTAGGCTCGTTTTAGTGTTTCACCACCTCGCACAAAAAAACCAACAGAGGGAGCGCTTTTATGCATGAATCCATTTCGCCCGTGCTGACTGCCTGCAAAGGCTGTGTACTGGCGTTGTTCGTGGCACTGTTTTCGTTATCGCCTGCACGGGCTGCCTCAGAACAGCCAGCGACCTATGCGGTCGAGTCAAGCCGTGCCAGTCAGAGCCTGCTGTTGGGCATTGCTTCGGCCGGTGCGCGGCGAGTGACGGTGGGCGACCGTGGCCACATCCTATATTCCGACGATCAGGGCATAAGCTGGCAGCAGGGCCGGGTGCCAAGCCGCCAGTTACTGACCTCGGTATTTTTTGTCGATGACCAGCGCGGCTGGGCGGTTGGCCATGATGCGCAAATTCTGCACAGCGTCGATGGCGGTGAAAACTGGAGCCTGCAATACAGTGATCCAGAACTGGAAGCGCCGCTGCTGGATATCCTGTTTGTGGATGCCCGTCGCGGCTTTGCCGTGGGTGCTTACGGCAGCCTGTTGCGCACGCGGGATGGCGGTGCCCATTGGGACAGCATCAGCGACGCATTGGATAACGAAGACGGCTTTCACCTCAACGCCATCACCCGCCTGACCGACGGCACGCTGGTGATTGTGGGCGAAATGGGTGTGTTGTTTCGCTCCACCGACGCGGGCGACAGTTGGGAAGCCCTTGATAGCCCCTATGAGGGCTCGCTCTTTGGCGTGCTGCCCACCCGTGAAACGCAAGGTTTGGTGATGTACGGGCTACGTGGTCATGTTTTTCGCTCGGATGATGCCGGTGACAGCTGGCAAGAAATCGCCCTACAGCGTGCGGAGGGTGGCCGTTTCGAGTTTGGTCTGGCCGGCGGCGCATTGCTGGATGACGGCAGCTTGGTGATCGTTGGCCATGGCGGTGCGCTGCTGCGCAGCCAAGACAACGGCCAGAGCTTTCAGGTGACATTGCGCGAGGACCGCCAGTCCTACGCCGGTGTCGCGGCCGGTGACGATGGCAGCTTGCTACTGGTTGGCCAAAGCGGTGTGCAGGTTGCGCCTGCCGCCAGCCCATCCCGACAATAACGATAAACAAGGGACTTTACGCATGATTTCCAAGCCTAAAAGCAATCCAGCTGCCGTCATGGAGCGGCTGGTGTTCAGCAACCGGCCGGCAGTGATTCTGCTGACGTTGCTGGTTAGCCTGTTTTTGTTCTGGCAGGCGGCGCAGGTGCGTCCGGCGACCAGTTTCGAGAAGATGATTCCGCTCAAGCATCCCTATATTGAGAAGATGCTTGAGTTTCGTGATGATCTGGCCAACCTGGGCAACAGTGTGCGCATCTCGGTAGAGGCGGTGGAGGGCGATATTTTTAACGCCGACTACATGGACACCTTGCGCCAGATTAGCGATGAAGCTTTTTATATTCCGGGTGTAGACCGTGCGGGTGTGCGGTCGCTTTGGAGCCCCAACGTGCGCTGGACCGAAGTGACCGAAGAAGGCTTTGACGGTGGCGAGGTCATTCCCAACAGTTACGACGGCTCGGCACACAGCATGGAGGCGCTGCGCGCCAATATCCTTAAGTCCGGTCAGGTGGGCCGGCTGGTGGCCAATAACTTCAAGTCCAGCATTGTTGAGATTCCGTTGCTGGAAGCCTTCCCCGATCCCGACGACCAGAGCCGCTTGCTGCAACTGGATTACCGCGAGTTTTCCCATCAACTTGAGCAGCACATCCGCGATAAGTATGAGCAGCAAAACCCCAATATCAAGATCCATATCATTGGTTTTGCCAAAAAAGTAGGCGACCTGATTGACGGCCTGATTGGCGTGGCCATGTTCTTTGCCGTGGCGCTGGGCATCACCTTTGTGTTGCTGCTGCGCTTTACCCACTGTATTCGCAGCACGCTGGCGGTGGTATTTACCACGCTGATTGCGGTGGGCTGGCAGCTGGGTCTGCTTAATCTGATGGGCTTTGGCATTGACCCGTATTCCATGCTGGTGCCGTTTTTGGTGTTTGCCATCGGTATTTCCCATGGTGTACAGGTGGTCAACGGCATTGCCATTTCCTCCAGCACCTCGGTCAACCCGCTCAGCGCTGCACGCATGGCGTTTCGTCAGCTGTTTGTGCCGGGCATGGTGGCGCTGACGTCGGATGCGGTGGGTTTTATTACCTTGCTGTTGATCGACATCGGCGTAATCCGCGAGCTGGCAATTGGTGCATCGGTCGGGGTGGCCGTCATCATCCTCACTAACCTGATTTTCTTGCCGGTGTTGGTGTCCTATTTGGGGCTGGGTAAGAGCGCGCTGGAATACAGCCGCAACAGCGAGACACGCGAAAGCAAGCTGGGGCGGTTTTTTTCCGGTTTTGCCAGTAGCAAGGTGGCACCGGTATCGGTGGTGCTGGCCCTTGCAGCCGGTGTCATGGGCGTGTGGTATGGCCAAAACCTTCAAATTGGCGACTTGGACCAAGGCGCACCCGAGCTGCGCCCAGACTCGCGCTATAACCTAGACAACGATTTTGTGATCCAGAATTACTCAACCAGCTCCGATGTACTGGTGGTGATGGTGAAAACCGCCAGCGAGTCCTGTTCGCGCTATCCGGTGATGGAAGCCATGGATGATCTGACCTGGAAAATGGAAAACACCGCCGGCGTGCAGTCGGTCATTTCCATGGTTACCGTGTCCAAGCAGGTGATCAAGGGCATGAACGAGGGCAACCTCAAATGGGAAGCGCTGTCGCGTAACCCAGACGTGCTTAACAACTCAATTGCCCGCGCCGACTCGCTGTATAACGCCGACTGCTCGCTGGCACCGGTGTTGGTGTTCTTGGAGGATCACAAGGCACAAACGCTAAACACGGCCATTCAGGCAGTAGAAACCTTTGCTGCCGAGCGTAACACCGACGATTATCAGTTCCTGTTGGCATCCGGCAACGCCGGCATTGAGGCGGCTACCAACGAGGTGATTGCCACGTCCGAAACCAAGATGCTGATTGCCGTGTATGCGGCGGTGATTTTCATGTGCTTGCTGACCTTCCGCTCGGTGGCGGCAACCGCCTGCGTCATCCTGCCCTTGATGCTGACCTCGGTGTTGGGCAACGCGCTGATGGCGTTTTTGGGCATTGGCGTTAAGGTGGCCACCCTGCCGGTCATCGCGCTGGGCGTAGGGGTGGGTGTGGATTACGGTATCTATATTTATAGCCGCCTAGAGTCTTTTTTGCGCATGGGCATGCCGCTGCAAGAGGCTTACTACCAGACACTGAAATCCACCGGCAAGGCGGTATTCTTTACCGGTATTTGCCTGGCCATTGGCGTGGCGACCTGGGCGTTTTCAGCGATCAAGTTCCAAGCCGATATGGGCCTGATGCTAACCTTTATGTTCCTGTGGAACATGTTTGGCGCAATCTGGCTGCTGCCGGCGTTGGCGCATTTCTTGATTAAGCCGCAGAGGTTGCACATAAAAACCACAGCCGACTGAGTTTGTGTGCAAGCCATAAAAAAACCGCACTCGATGGAGTGCGGTTTTTGTTGGGCGCTTGCGCTTATTCTTCTTCAATGGCACCCATGGCGCTGGTGTTGAAGCCGCCATCGACATAGAGGATTTCACCACTGATGCCGGAGGCCAGGTCGGAGCAGAGGAAGGCACCCGCGTTGCCGACCTCTTCGATGGTGACATTGCGGCGCAGCGGGGTCTGTGCTTCGTTGGCGCTGAGCATTTTGCGGAAGTTTTTGATGCCGGATGCAGCCAGGGTACGGATCGGGCCGGCGGATACTGCGTTGACGCGGGTGCCTTCCGGGCCCATGCTGGCGGCCAGGTAGCGCACGCCGGCTTCCAGGCTGGCCTTGGCCAGACCCATGACGTTGTAGTTGGGCATGGTGCGTACCGAACCCAGATACGTCAGGGTCAGCAGGCTACCGTTGCGACCTTTCATCATTTCACGGCCGGCTTTGGCCAGAGCAATGAAGCTGTAGGCGCTGATGTCGTGGGCAATTTTGAAGCCTTCGCGGGTGGTGACTTCAGCAAAGTTACCGTCCAGCTGGTCGCCTGGGGCAAAGCCGACGGAATGCACGATGCAGTCCAGACCGTCCCATTTTTTCGCCAGTTCTTCAAAAACCTTGGCAATGTCGTCGTCGCTGGTTACGTCACAGGGAAAGCACAGTTCGGCACTGGAGCCCCACTGCTCGGCAAAGCCTTCCACACGGCCTTTGAGCTTTTCGTTCTGGTAAGTAAAAGCCAGTTCGGCACCTTCACGGTGCATGGCCTCGGCGAGGCCGGAGGCAATCGACAGCTTGCTGGCCACGCCAACGATCAGAACTTTTTTGCCTGTCATGAAACCCATGGTGTTCCCCTTGTCTTTTAGTCGGTTCACGCGGTTGGCAGGGCTGCAAAGGCAGCATCCAGCAACGCTTGCGTGTATGGGTGTTGTGGTGCGCCAAACACCTGTGTGGCGTCACCCTGTTCCACCACCTGGCCCTTGTGCATCACCATCAGCTGATGGCTGAGGGCACGCACGACGGCCAGGTCGTGGCTGATAAACAGATAGGTCAGGTTGTACTTGAGCTGCAGCTCGCGCAGCAGCTCGACCACTTGGCATTGTACGCTACGGTCCAGCGCCGAGGTGGGTTCGTCCAGCAGGATCAGCTCCGGCTTGAGCACCAGCGCTCGCGCAATGGCGATACGCTGGCGCTGGCCGCCGGAAAACTCGTGCGGATAACGGTGCCGGGTGTCCGGGTCCAGTCCCACATCCTGCAGGGCATTGATGATGACCTGCTCTTGCTCGGCGGGGCTGCCCATTGCATGAATGCGCAAACCTTCGCCAATGATTTCTGAGACGCTCATTCGCGGGCTTAGGCTACCAAATGGGTCTTGAAAAACCACTTGAATGTGTCGACGCCAAGGCCGCAGCTGTTTTTGGCTGAGTCTGTGCAGCGGCTGGCCGGAAAATTCGATGCCGCCCTCGCTGGTAATCAGGCGCAAAATGGCCAGCCCCAGCGTTGACTTGCCCGAACCGCTTTCTCCGACAATGCCCAGCGTTTGCCCGCGTTTAAGCTGCAGACTGATGCCGTCAACCGCCTTGATATGGTCTACCGTGCGTTGCAACAGACCCGCCTTGACGGGAAACCAGACCCTGAGGTCAGTGACGGTCAGCAGCGGCTCGCCAATTTCGGTGGCGGCTGCCATACCGCCTGGCTCTGCGGCCAGCAGGGCGCGGGTGTAGGGGTGTTGTGGCTGACTGAACAGTTGCTGGCAGGGGCTGTTTTCTACCGCCTCGCCCTGTTGCATTACGCAGACTTGATCGGCAAAGCGGCGCACCATATTGAGGTCGTGGCTGATCAGCAAAATGGCCATGCCCATTTGCTGTTGCAGCTTTTTTAGCAGCGCCAGGATTTTTTGCTGCACGGAAACGTCCAGCGCGGTGGTGGGCTCGTCGGCAATCAGGATTTCTGGCTCGTTGGCCAGTGCCATGGCAATCATCACCCGTTGGCGCTGGCCGCCAGACAGCTCGTGAGGGTAGGCGCGCAAGCGCTTTTCTGGCTCAACAAGCTCCACCCGTTTGAGCAGCTCCAGCGCCCGCTCCAGCGCTTGGTGTTTATTCAGCCCTTTGTGCAGCATCAGCACTTCGCTGATTTGCTTGCCAATGCTATGCAGCGGGTTGAGCGAGCTCATGGGCTCTTGAAAAATCATGGCGATGCGATTGCCGCGGATGGCGCGCATCGCGTGCTCGCTGGCAGTCAGCAGCTCTGTGCCTTGGTAGCGGATGCTGCCGGCGGGGCGGGCGGTGGCTGGTAGCAGGCGCAGAATGCTGTGGGCGGTAACCGACTTGCCCGAGCCACTTTCACCCACCAATGCCAATGTTTTGCCTGCCTCTAGGCTGAAACTGACGGAGCGCACTGCAGGGCTGGTGCCGGCAGCGGTGACAAAATCCACTGCCAGATTACGCACGTCCAACAAGGCGTTATTTTCTAGGGTCGAATGCATCGCGTGCGGCCTCCCCGATAAATACCAACAGGCTGAGCATCAGCGCCAGCACGGCAAAGGCGGTCATGCCCAGCCAAGGGGCCTGCAGATTGGCCTTACCTTGTGCGACCAGTTCGCCCAGTGAGGGTGAACCTGGCGGCAGGCCAAAGCCAAGAAAATCCAGCGCCGTTAGCGTGCCAATGGCACCGGTAATAATGAAGGGCATATAGGTTAGGGTGGACACCATGGCGTTGGGCAAAATATGGCGAAACATGATGGCGCTGTCGCGCATACCGAGCGCCCGTGCTGCGCGTACATATTCCAGATTACGTCCGCGCAAAAATTCAGCACGTACCAAATCAACCAAACTCATCCAAGAAAACAGCAACATGATGCCCAACAACCACCAGAAATTGGGCTGGATAAAACTGGCCATAATGATCAACAAAAATAGCACCGGCAGCCCAGACCAGATTTCCAGAAAGCGCTGGCCGATCAAATCCACCCAGCCGCCATAAAAACCCTGCAAAGCCCCAGCGATAATGCCGGCCACCGAGCTGCATAGGGTGAGCGTTAGCGCAAACAGCACCGAAATGCGAAAGCCATAAATGACCCGCGCCAGCACATCACGGCCTTGGTCGTCGGTGCCCAGCCAGTTGGTAGCCGAGGGCGGCGCGGGTGCCGGCACGTCCAGTTCGTAGTTGATGCTGTCGTAACTAAAGGGCACGGGCGGCCACAGCATCCAGCCGTTTTTAGCCGCAATCAGCTCGCGGATGTAGGGGCTTTTGTAGTTGGCCTGCAGCGGAAATTCGCCGCCAAACTCGATTTCGGTGTAACGCTTGAGCACCGGGAAGTACCAGCCATTGTCGTAGCGCACTACCAGCGGTCTGTCGTTGGCAATCAGTTCTGCGCCCAAACTCAGCACAAACAACGCCAGAAACAGCCATAACGAATACCAACCACGGCGGTGGGCCTTGAACTGGGCAAAGCGTCTTTGGTTGACCGGAGACAGCGCCATATCAGTGCCCTCGCCCAGAAAAGTCGATACGCGGATCAACCAAGGTGTAGGTTAAATCGCCAACCAGCTTGACCAATAGACCCAGCAGGGTAAACAAAAATAGGGTGCCAAACACCACCGGATAATCGCGGTTGATGGCCGCCTCGAAACTGAGTAGCCCCAGCCCGTCCAGCGAGAAAATCACCTCGATCAGCAGCGAGCCGGTAAAAAACATACCGATAAAGGCGGCGGGAAAACCGGCAATGATGATCAGCATGGCGTTGCGAAACACATGGCCATAGAGTACGCGGCGCTCGCTCAGCCCTTTGGCGCGGGCGGTGGTGACATATTGCTTGTTGATTTCATCCAGAAAGCTATTTTTGGTTAGCAGGGTTAGGGTGGCAAAGTTGCCGATCACCAGCGCCGTTACTGGCAGCGCCAGGTGCCAGAAATAGTCGCCGATCTGGCCCAGCAACGATAAATCTTCGAAGTTGGCCGAGGTCAGTCCGCGCAGCGGAAACCAACTCAGGTAGCTGCCACCGGCAAATACCACCACCAGCAAAATGGCAAACAAAAAGGCGGGAATGGCATAGCCCAACACAATGGCGGTGCTGGTCCACATGTCAAAGCTGCTGCCGTGGCGTACCGCCTTGCTGATGCCCAGCGGAATCGACACCAGATACATCAGCAATGTGCTCCAGAGCCCCAGCGATACCGATACCGGCATTTTCTCCACAATCAGCGAGGTGACGCTGGCATCACGGAAAAAGCTGTTGCCAAAATCGAAGCGGGCATAGTTTTTTACCATGATCCAGAAACGCTCAGCGGGCGGTTTGTCGAAGCCGTACAGGCGCTCGATTTCGGCAATCAGCTCGGGGTCCAGCCCCTGCGCGCCCCGATACTGGCCGCTACTGGCGGTTTCTTGGCCGCCGCCCGAAATGCGTCCGGTAGCGCCGCCGGTGGCGGCATCAAAGCCTTCCAGTTTGGCAATCATCTGCTCCACTGGGCCGCCGGGGGCAGCTTGGATGATGACAAAGTTGAGCAGCAGGATACCGAACAGGGTCGGGATGATTAGCAGCAGGCGACGAAGAATATAGGCGGCCATTTATTCGCGTGTCTCCGGTACGGCGGCTGAGTCTTCGATCCACCAGGTAAACAGGCCCACGTCATACAGTGGCGCGGTGGCTGGGCGCTTGAGTTGCCGCCAGTGGGCAATGCGCCAGCGGTCGGTGTAGTAGTTGGGAATGACGTAGTGGTTCCACAGCAGCACACGGTCGAGTGCACGGGTGTGGGCGATCAGTGCTTCGCGGCTGTCGGCGTTAATCAGACCTTCGACTAGCTGGTCGATGGCAGGGTCTTGCAGGCCAATAAAGTTGCGACTGCCGGGGTTGTCGTAGCTGGCTGAGTGCCAGAAGTCGCGCTGTTCGTTGCCCGGTGAGCCGGATTGCGGCCAGATGGCCGAGGTCATGTCGAAATCCCGCGAGCGCATGCGGTTGATGTACTGCGAAACATCGGCGCGGCGGATGCTCATGTCGATACCCAGCTCGGCCAGATTGCGCTTGAAGGGCAACAGCACCCGCTCCAGATTGGCCTGGGTAATCAAAAACTCGAAGGCCAGCGGCTGCCCTTGGGCATTGACCATGCGGTCGTTTTCGATGCGATAACCGGCCTGTTCCAGTAATTTCCACGCCTGTAACCGGCGTTCGCGGATAATGCCGCTGCCATCGCTAACCGGCAGGGTAAATTCCTGGTCAAACACCGCATCGGGAATCTGCCCGCGCAGCGGTTCTAGCAGCTCGAGTTCGGCAGGTGAGGGCAGGCCGCTGGCGGCCAGTTCGGAGTTGGCAAAAAAGCTGTTGCTGCGCAGGTAAGAGCTGTAAAACAGCTGCTTGTTGGTCCACTCAAAGTCAAACAGCAGGCCAATGGCTTCACGCACGCGGGCATCGGCAAACAGCGGACGGCGCAGGTTGAACACATAGCCTTGCATACCCACCGGATTATGGTTGCGGATTTCTTCGCGCACGATGTCGCCGCGTTTGAGCGCCGGTGATTGGTAGCCGGTGGCCCAGTTCTTGGCCGAATACTCCAGATTGAAGTCGAATTGGCCGGCCTTGAAGGCTTCCAACGCCACCGACATGTCTTGGTAGTAGTCGATTTGCACCTGATCAAAATTGTACTGGCCACGGTTGACCGGTAAGTCTTTGCCCCACCAGTCTTTTACCCGTTGGTAGGTGATGCTGCGCCCGGCAGCCACCTTGGTGATGGTGTAGGGGCCGCTGCCCAGTGGCGGTTGCAGCGAGGTTTTGCTGAAGTCTTTATCGTGCCAGTAATGTTTGGGCAGCACTTGCAGCTGGCCGAGAATCAGTGGCAGCTCGCGGTTGCGCTGGTGTTTGAAATCAAAGCGCACGCTGTGTTCGCTCTCAGCAACCACCGCCGCCACATCGGCGTAATAGTGCCGGTACAGCGGGTGGCCCTGTTGAGTTAGCAACTCGAAGGTAAAGACGACATCGGCGGCAGTGAGCGGCTGGCCATCGTGGAAGCGGGCTTCGGGGCGCAGGTGAAAGCGCACAAACAGGTTGTGCGGGTCTTTTTCGATACGCTCGGCCAGCAGGCCGTACTCGGTGAAAGGCTCGTCCAGTGAATGATGGGTCAGCTTGTCGTAGATCAGGCCGATTTCATCGGCGGCATTGCCCTTGGGAATAAAGGGGTTGAGGCTGTCAAAGCCGTTCAGGCCGGACAGGCGCAAGGTGCCGCTCTTGGGCGCATCAGGGTTTACATAGTCGAAATGGGTAAAGTCCGCCGGATATTTGGGCGCATCGTCGTACAGGGTGAGCGCGTGCTGCGCCTGAGCAGTTAGCGCGCAGCAACTCAACAGCAGGGCACAGAGCCGTGTGGTCAGGGGCATCAGGGAGTCTCCGCCGGGTCCAGCCACCAGGCACGCAGGCCAAGGCTGTAAGGGGGTATCTGGGCGTGTCGCAGCCGCTTGCTGTAGGCAATGCGGTGCTGGCTAATATACCAGTTCGGCACGATGTAATGTTGCCACAGCAGTACCCGATCCAGTGCTTGCATGGCGGCCTGCAGTTGGTTGGTGGTTGTGGCCTGCATGGCGCTTTGCAGCAGGCTGTCCACCGCGGGGTCTTGCACGCCGGCGTAGTTTTTGCTGCCGCGCACGTTGGCTTGGCTGGAGTGGAAATACAACCATTGCTCAGAGCCGGGGTTGAGGCTTTGTGGCAGTACCAGCAGGGTTATGTCGTAATCAAAAGCGTCCAGTCGCTGCTTGAACTGGGCACGGTCTACGGTACGCAGACGGGCCTGAATGCCGGTGTTGCGCAGGGTTTTTACATAGGATTGCAGGATGCGCTCCATGCCGGGGTTGACCAGTAGGATTTCCAGTTTCAGTGGCTGGCCTTGGGTGTTGTACAGCCCCTGATGGCGCAGTTTCCAGCCCGCTTGTTGTAGCAGTTGCAGGGCGCGCCCCAGACTGTCACGCGATACGCCACGGCCATCGGTTACCGGCAGCTGAAAAGGTTGGCGCAGCAGGCTGTCGGGCAGCTGCTTTTTCAGAGGCTTGAGTAGCAACCACTCGGCTCCCTGCGGCAAGGCGCGGGCGCTAAAGGGGCTGTTGGGAAAGTAGCTGTGTGTGCGCTGGTAGGTGTTGTTGAACAGGCTGCGGTTGGTCCACTCAAAGTCGAACAGCAGCGCCAGCGCCTCGCGTACCCGCACATCATCAAAGGGTGCGCGACGGCTGTTGAAAAACAGCGCCTGCAGCGGTGCGGGAATCTGATGCGGGATTTCGGCGCGGATCAATTCGCCACGTTCTAGCGCAGGAAAGCGGTAGCCGGTGGCCCAGTTTTTGGCTTGATGCTCGATGTACAGATCAATGCCGCCCGCCTTAAAGGCTTCAAAGGCGACGTGGCGGTCGCGGTAAAAGTCCACGTCGATACGGTCAATGTTGTACTTGCCGACATTGACCGGCAGGTCTTTGCCCCACCAGTCTGCTACCCGCTCAAAACGCAGGCTGCGTCCAGGCTTGACCTGGGTAATACGGTAGGGGCCGCTGCCCAAGGGTGGCTCGAAGCGGGTTTGGGCAAAGTCGCGCTGTGCCCACCAGTGTGCTGGCAGTACCGGCAACTCGCCTAGGCTGAGAATGTGCTGGCGACTGACTGATTGTTTGAACACAAAACGGATGCGTAGCGGTGCCAAAATTTCGGCTCGCGCGACCTCTTTGAGCATAGTGCGATACTGCGGATGCCCTTGCTCCGCCAGCATACGCCACGAAAATTCGACATCCTTGGCGGTAATGGGCGTGCCGTCGTGAAAGCGGGCTTGCTCGCGCAGGTTAAATACCACCCAGCGCAGGTTGTCGGCGTACTGGATGCTTTCGGCCACTAGGCCATAGGCGCTGGCCGGCTCGTCGCCGGACGGATCATAGACGCCATGCCCCACCATTAAGGGGGCGTTGAGCTCGCTGATGCCGTACTGGAAAAAGTCACCGGTGCTAATCGGGCTGGTGCCCTTGAGGATGTAGGGGTTGAGGCTGTCAAAGGTGCCTAGCGCCATCAGTTTCAGCTGGCCGCCTTTGGGGGCATCGGGATTGACCCAACTAAAATGGCTGAATGTGGACGGATAGAGCGGCTGACCAAAACGGGCAATGCCGTGGCTCAGGTTGACAGCTGCTTGGCAGGACAGCGCCGGCAGCAGAAACAGGGCAAGGAAGCGGGGCAGGTAACCCAAGAGGTTTCTCCATGTAAAGCCACGGGTGCTGGTGCCGTCCGCAAGGGCGCTGCGGGCGGCACAGCATGGTAGCACTGTGCGGCCCACAGGCACAGGTTAGCGGTAAAGGGTCAGCGTTTGGCCGGGCTTGAGCTGTTTGCCGCGTGAGGGGTTCCAGTTTTCGAGCTGGCGCACGCTGACTTTATGGCGTTGGGCAATGGCCGACAGGGTGTCGCCAGCGCGCACGACGTAGCGGGTAGTGTCCGCCTGTATGCGCAGGGATTGGCCTATTTTGAGGCGGTCTGAAGAAAGCTGGTTCCAAGCGCGCAGCTGGGCTGCGGTAACGCCGTAGCGAACGGCCAGCCCAGACAGGGTATCGCCGGAGCTGACCTTATGGGTGCGGCTAAGCGGGGCAGGCGCGGCATGGGCCGCGGCGGCCTGTAGCCCAGATGCGCCAGGTATCGACAGCTGCTGGCCGATGCGTAGCTGGCTGCTTTTAAGCTGATTGAGCTGGCGAATGGCCGATACGCTGCTGCCGTGACGCGCGGCAATGGCTGAGAGGGTGTCGCCCTGGCGCACCACATAAGAGCGCAGTACCGGCAAGTCCTCGCTCTTGAGTTCGTCTAGCTTGCGCTTGAGGCGGCTGGCCTGTTCGGCGGGAACCAGTACATGCAGGGGGCCGTCGAGGGTGATGCCCTGCTTAAAGGCGGGATTCAGCTCACGCATGTGCTCGTCGCTGATGTCGGCCAGAGCAGCAATACGCTTCAGGTCAAGCTGGCGTTTGAGCGGAACGCGGATGAAATAGGGCGCGTCTGGCACATCGGGCAGGTTGAGCGCGTAGGCGTCAGGGCTGGCAATCAGCTGGGCCAGACCCAGCAGCTTGGGTATGTAGTTACGGGTTTCGGCGGGTAATTGCAGGTTCCAATAATCGGTTGGTAAGCCCAGTTCTCGGTTGCGCTTGATGGCGCGGCTGACGGTGCCCTCGCCTGAGTTATAGGCGGCCAGCGCTAAGAGCCAGTCGTCGTCAAACATGCGGTGCAGGTATTGCAGGTAATTGAGCGCCGCTTCGGTGGAGGCCATGATGTCATTACGGCCATCGTACCAGCGGGTTTGCTTGAGTTTGAAATTGCGGCCGGTGGAGGGAATAAACTGCCAGAGACCGGCGGCATGCGAGGGTGAGTAGGCCAGCGGGTTGTAGGCACTTTCAATGACCGGCAGCAGGGCCAGCTCCAGCGGCATGTTGCGGCTGTCCAGTGCTTCGACGACGTAGTGGATGTAGGGTGTGCTGCGGCGGGTGATCTGCTCAATGGAGGCGATACGGCTGGCAAACCAGAGGCGCTGCTGTTCGATGCGCGGGTTACTGTCGTCTTCGTCGAGCAGCTGGTAACCGTGGCGGATGCGTTGCCAGATATCACTGATCGCCGGTGTGTCTTCCTCGGCGCTGACGGCGGTGTTGGGCGCGGCTGGCCGGCTTTTTGGCTTGAGGGCGCTATCGGACCAGCGGCCGTCTGGCAGTTCCAGCGGCGCCAGACCCTCTTTGAGTGCCTGTTCGTCATGGATTTCGGTGCGTAGCAGATGCGATTGCTGGCAACCGCCCAGTAGCAGTGTACCCAAGAGCGCAAAGCATCCGCTGACACGGACAAAGACCCGCTGGCTGTTGCGGGGAATCAGACTCGACATAATGAATTGTGCGAAAAATAAAATTCGCGAAAGTTTAGGTGCCGAATGGGCGGGGGTCAAGGAAAGAGGGGCTTTGTTAAGCCTAAAAGGTGTCTTTCCAAGCCCGCAATGCCGTAAACACCGCCACCGGTTCACGGCCTTGCAAGCGGTTGTTGTGGGCCAGGGTATCGAGTATGGCAGGCTCGCTGCAGCGTAAAAAAGGGTTGGTGGCGAGCTCTTCGGCAAGACTGCCGGGCAGGCTGATGTCGCCGCGTTCGCGCAGCTTTTCAACGCGCGCCCGTTGCGCTAGCAGCGCTGGATTGGCGGGGTCGACCGCGATGGCAAAGGCAAGGTTGGACAGGCTGTACTCGTGGGTGCAATACAGCCGCGTGCTGCTGGGCAGGGCGGCCAGCCGTTGCAGCGATTGATACATTTGCAGGGGTGTGCCTTCAAACAGTCGGCCACAGCCGGCCATGAACAGGGTATCGCCGCTGAACAGTGCCGGCTGCTGGCCTTCCATGTAGTAGGCCACATGACCCAAGGTATGGCCGGGAACGTGCAGGCAAAGTACCGACTGCCCCAGTAGCTGAAAGTGCTGTCCATCGGCCAGCGGCAGGTCAATGCCAGCAATGGACTCTTGTTGCGGGCCGTATACGCGGGCGCGGGTGGCCTGTTTGAGCGCGCTGATACCGCCGGTGTGGTCTTGGTGATGGTGCGTAATGAGAATATCGGTCAGCGTCCACTGCGGGTTGTGTTGCAGCCATTGCAGTACCGGGTTGGCGTCGCCCGGGTCGACCACGGCGCAGGCTAAAGTGGCAGGGTTTTGCAAAAGCCAGATATAGTTATCGTTAAAGGCGGGCAGGGCAGTAATGGTTAGCATGAGCAGGGTATCCTTGGCTTGGACCGAGAGTGCACAAACCATAGCAGACGGCCCGATTGGCTGTCGAATCAGGGAATAATCGCCCGCTACAGGAGTGTTTCATGTATGAATCCATACCTTCATTGAGCGGGCGTGCGGCGCTGCCGAGACGGGTGCGCAATTGGTGTGCGGGTCCGCAGGCGGCCAGCTTGATGGCGGCCGAATCGGCGTGGTTGCAGGCGCGTCTGGCGCGGTACTTTGGCAGTTATTTGCTCAGGTATAACGCGCTGGATGAAACCCCGCTAACCACTGACGTGCGCCACCAGATACGCTTGGGCTGTGACAGCTTGCCGCAAGATCTATATGCCGATGAGAGCGGCTGGCCGGTGCAGCCGGAGGCGGCCGATGTAGTGATTTTGCAACACAGTCTGGAATTTGCCGGCTCGCCCTATGATTTGTTGCGCGAGGCGGCGCGTGCGGTGCGGCCGGGTGGTCACCTGCTGGTGCTGGTACGCAATCCTTGGGGGCTGTGTGCCAGCCGCAGCGCCCCCTGGCCACAGGCGCACCGGTTGTCGGCAGCACGGGTGCAGGAGTGGCTGGCCGTGCTGGGTTTTGCTCAAGAAGCGCCAGTATTTGCCCATTATTTGCCCGCCTGTTGGCAGGGTAGCGCTAGCCGGCTGGAAGCGTTTTTGCTTAAAAAGCAGTGGCCGCTGGGCGCATGCTATATGATAGCCGCCCGCAAGCAGGTGCATGCTGCACCCTTGCAGCGCTCACGCAGCCATCGTATGAAGGGCTTGTTGCCCATACCGGTTGCGCCGCAGCGCAAGAGTCCCAAACCTGTAAAAGAACAACGCCTACATGACTGAACCGATACATATCTTTACCGACGGTGCCTGCAAGGGGAATCCGGGCCCCGGTGGCTGGGGCGCGCTGCTGCAATATAAAGGCAAGGAGCTGGAGCTGTGCGGCGGCGAGCCGGATACCACCAACAACCGCATGGAACTGATGGCCGTCATTCAAGGACTGGCCGCGCTGAAAAGGCGCAGTCCAGTGCTGCTGGTGACCGACTCCAAATATGTCATGCAGGGCATGCAGCAATGGCTGGCCGGCTGGAAAAAACGCGGCTGGAAAACCGCCGGCAACCAGCCCGTCAAAAACCAAGACCTATGGCAGCAGCTGGATGCGCTGGTGCAGCAGCATGACGTGAAGTGGCAGTGGGTGGCAGGCCATACCGGCCACCCTGGCAATGAACGGGCCGACCAGCTGGCCAACAAGGGTGTTGCAGAGGTGCTTAGATGACCCGTTACGTCGTATTGGATACAGAAACCACAGGCATGCCGGTTACGGACGGGCATCGCATCATTGAGATTGGCTGTGTTGAAGTGATTGAGCGACGGCTGACCGGCCGTCACTACCATGTCTACATTCAGCCGGACCGTGAAGTGGACGAGGGTGCCATTGCGGTACACGGTATTACTGATGCCTTTCTGAGAGATAAGCCCAGATTTCGCGAAATTGCCGACGATTTTTACAATTTTATTGAAGGGGCCGAACTGGTCATCCATAACGCGCCCTTTGACATAGGTTTTATCGAAAACGAATTTGCTCTGCTGGGTCAGACTGAACGTGCCGATGTCGGCCAGTACTGCACGGTGCTGGATACGCTGGTGATGGCCCGCGAGCGGCACCCAGGTCAACGCAACACGCTGGATGCCCTGTGCAGCCGCTATCACGTTGACAACTCCAAGCGTGAGCTGCACGGCGCATTGCTGGATGCCGAGATTCTGGCCGATGTATTCCTGCATATGACCGGTGGCCAGAGCAGCCTGTCATTGACGGGTGACGCTGATGGCTATGGCGCAGGTGCTGGCGTCATTCGCCGCTTGGCGGCCGACCGCACGCCGGCTCCGGTACTGGCAGCCACGGCGGCGGAACAGGAAGCGCATCAGCGGTTTTTGCAGGACTTGGCCAAGGCCAGTGGCAAGACGCTGAATTGGTAGGCTGGCCAAGCAATCAACAATAATAACGATCGGGGGATCGCATGAATTACCACGCATTTAATCTGCAGGTGCAGGACAAAATAGCCGTCCTAGAAATGAACCGTCCGGCCAAGCTCAATGCTATGAATGAAGATTTCTGGCGGGAGTTGCCGGAAATTTTCGCCTATATCGAGCAAGAACCCAGCATTCGGGTGGTGGTACTCACAGGAGCCGGCGAGCATTTTAGCAGCGGCATCGACCTGAACTATCTGGCGTCAGTGGCTGGGCAACTGGGCCAAGACCCGGGGCGTAATGCGCTTATTTTACGCAAACAGATCAAGCACCTGCAGGCCTCGCTGGATGCTGTAGACCGCTGTGGCAAGCCGGTGCTGGCGGCCGTTCAGGGCTACTGTATTGGCGGAGCCGTTGACCTAATCAGCGCGTGCGACATGCGTTACTGCAGTGCTGATGCGCGGTTTTCCATCAAAGAAATTGATATCGGTATGGCAGCTGACGTAGGCACCCTACAGCGTTTGCCGCACATTATTGGCGACGGCATCATGCGAGAGCTGGCCTACACTGGCCGCTTTGTCGAGGCGGACGAGGCCTGTCGGATCGGGCTGGTCAACCGTGTCTATGCCGATCCGAGTCAACTGCTAGACGGCGTGCTGCAGCTGTCCGCAGAGATTGCCGCCAAGTCGCCGCTGGCGGTGCGCGGCACCAAGGAAATGATTCGCTATATGCGTGACCATAGCGTAGAAGATGGCCTGAACTATGTAGCCACTTGGAACGCAGCCATGCTGCAATCTGAAGACCTGCGTTTGGCCATGGCGGCCGGCTTGAGCAAGCGCCGCGCTGAGTTTAAAGATTGAGCGCCGCAGTTACATCAGTGGGTTGCAACTTGGCAAGCACAGTCTTTCCAGGTTGTTAAGAGGGTTGCAGACTGGCGACAAAAGCAGGGGCCCAGCTTGACGGCTGAAGCAAATGCCAAGAGACTGTCACGATTAAAATTGCGCCGTATCATGGTGCAAGGGTATAAAGGCGCGCGATAGCCGGATTGTGATCACTATGTATACCGGTCCCAAAGGGGCGCTGCGTAGCAGGGCCACACAGGGGTGGACGGGTTTAAACGTTATAAGGAACAGGAAGAAGGCATGGCGACAGGAGCAACCTCACTGAGCGTGGTGCGCGAAGAACTCTTTGCCACGATGACAGAAACGCAACAAAATCTGGAGCGCTTCCTCGAAGAGCGCGACAGTGGCACCCTGTTGCAGCGATCCGTCCATAACTTGCAGCAGATCAAAGGCATTTTGTCACTGATCGGGCTGGCCGGTGCCGAACTGCTGGCCCAAGAAATGCAGGTGCTGGCAATGGATATTCCGGCCGGCGCTAATGAGCAGTGCAACGATCAGCTGTCTGCCATCAACAACGGCTTGCACGTGCTGCATAGCTACCTCGAACACCTTGAAGCCAACTGGGTCGAGATGCCTGAGCTGCTGCTGCCGGCCATTAACCAGTTGCGCGTGTCGGCTGGGCAGTCGCAGTTGCCTGAAAGTTATTTTTTTTCAACCCGCCTGACCATTGAGCGCCCTGTGCGTCCGCCGCTTAAAAATCTGAACGACCCGCAGGCCGCGCTGAACCGCCTGCGCCATCTGTACCAGCTGGCACTGCTGAGCGTGATCAAGGAAAAAAACGTACAGCAAGCACTGGGTGCGATGAAAAAGCTGGTGCTGGACATGGACGTAACCGACCCAGCTGCTGCCAGTACCATTATTTACTGGGTGTCGGCGGCGGCGCTGGAATCCATGATTGACGGTAAGCTGTTGCTAACCACCGAGCGCAAGCTGCTGTTTTCCCGTCTTGACCGCGAGATCAAACAACACCTGTCCAATGCCAGCCACAGCCCCTCCCGTGGGTTGATCAAAGATATGTTGTATTTGGTGGCGCTGGCCTACTCGCAAGGCCCCTGTGCGGTCGAGGTGCAGAGTGCTGCCAACCTGCCAACTCTGCCATTTACCGACCGCATGCTGGCCGATGAATACCGGCGTATGTCGGGCCCGGGTACCAATGTGCTGCGCTCGCTGTCGGCAGCTATCCAGGAAGAGCTGGGCATGGTCAAGGATACGGTTGACCTGATCGGGCGCGGCACTGCATCCGATGAGGCGTTTGAAAATCTGCCGCTGATTATCGGCAAGCTGGAAAAAACGCTGATCATGGTTGGTCTGACCGGTGCCAGTCTGTCGCTTAAGCGCCAGCTCAAAACCCTGTCGGGCTGGAAAACGCCGCAGGGTGTCACTTCTGACGAGCTGCTGCAGCTGGCGGATGCGGTGATTTACATCGAAGGGCTGGTTGCCAGTTTGGAAATGGGCCAGCGTCACGCCGCCAAAGTGGCCGAGCTGTCTGAAGCCGAGGTATTTGCCCGTCAACAGCTGCTTGAGGCACAGATCGTCATCAAGGACGAAGCCGCCAACGGCTTGTTACTGGCCAAGCGTTCAATTACCTCTTACTTCGAATCCAACGGCGACGTTAATCACCTGCGCAACCTGCCTGACGCGCTAACCTTGGTGCGTGGCGGGCTCTGGTTTGTCAATGAAAAACGTGCCGGTCAGCTGGTACAGCTGTGCGCCGACTACATCGAGAACAGCATGCTCAATGCCGACCATATGCCCAGCCAGTCCGCCCTAGAAACGCTGGCCGATGTGCTGGCTAGCCTTGAGTACTACCTTGAAGGCGGCATAGCCCTGCAGACCGACAGCATGCAGGATACCCTCGATACGGCCGCCAACGGTCTGAGGCGGCTGGGGCTTCAGATTACCGACCTTGCCAGTGCCCACTGATACCGGCTGGCAGGTGGGCCTGCCGGAGCGTTGCCAGCGCCATGGCTTGGCGCTGGCGCACTGCTCGGCGTCATTTCTGCAAAACGACCAAGGCAGCCTGCTCTGGCCACTGGAGGTATTGGAGCAGCGGGTTGCATCCTGTGTGCAGGATATCCAAGGCATCGGCTACCTGAACGGCACCCCTGTTTACCTTTACGAATTGGCCAGCCAGCTGGATAACGACGCAGAAATCTGGGTCAGCCTGCGCTCACAGCTGGCGCATGCCGATGCTGCTTTTTATACCATGTTGTCTTACGCCAGCCAGATCAGCACTTGGAGCCGCCAACACCGCTTTTGCGGCAGCTGTGGGCAGCCCATGCAGTCCAGCACTGAACACCGCATGCGTTTTTGCCCGTCTTGCAAGCTGCATCAGTACCCGCGCTTATCGCCCTGCATGATCGTGCTGGTCACCCGTGGTGATGAGCTGCTATTGGCACGTGCGCCGCGCTTTGTCGCAGGTATGTACAGCTGCTTGGCTGGCTTTGCTGAGCCTGGGGAGAGCATGGAAGGCTGTGTGCACCGTGAAGTGCTGGAAGAAACGCAGGTGCGTGTACACAATCTGCGCTATATCGCCAGCCAAAACTGGCCCTATCCGCATTCGTTGATGTTTGGCTATCACGCCGACTATCTGGACGGCACTATTGTGCCGCAGACCGATGAGCTGGAAGACGCCCGCTGGTTCAATATCCATGAGCTGCCCCTTTTGCCCATGCCGGGCTCCATTGCGCGCTATCTGATAGATCTGTATCTGTACCAGCGTCTAGGCGGCTGCGAACCAGTGCTGCCACGCTAACTTCAGGGTTAGCGCCATCACCATCAGAATAAACAGTGGCCGGATCAGCCGGCTGCCGCCCTTGATCGCCAACCGTGAGCCCACCACGGCACCCAGCATCAATGCCAGCCCCATGGCCATGCCCAGCGTCCACATTACCTGTCCACCAGCAGCAAACATGGCCAAGGCCATGGCATTGCTGACAAAGTTCATGCTGCGGGCCACCGCCGTGGTACGCAGCAAATCCAGCGGATACAGCAGCAGGGTGCTGACGGTCCAGAAGGCACCGGTTCCAGGGCCGGCCACACCATCATAAAACCCCAGTAACAACCCTTGGGGCAGCTGGCGTTTTTGCCGGATCGCCAGCTCGCTATCGGTGACGCGCGCGGGCATTTTGTTAAACAGCATGTACAGGCCGCACACAAATACCACGACCGGTAAAAACTGATTCAGCCATTGCGCAGGCATATAACGGGCCAGCAGCGCACCCAGCGCCGCGCCAATGGCCGTGGATAATAGGGCCAGTCGCCACCGCTGCGGCTGAAATAGCCCGCGTCGGTAAAACGCCAAGCTGGCGGTAGCCGAGCCGAAGGTAGCGCACAGCTTGTTAGTGCCTAGCACCAAGTGCGGTGCCAGCCCCGACAACATAAGTGCCGGAATGGTCAACAGCCCGCCACCCCCGGCAATGGCATCAACCAGTCCGGCGGTAAAAGCCACTGCCATCAGTAAAAACAGCAAAGGCAGCGTGATCGAGAAGTCGGCTGAAAATGACATTAAAAATTCCGTGGCTGAGTCGGTGGATAAAGGGTTTGGCGAAAACCTTCATGGCACGCATAATGTGCCGATTTTAAAATGGAGTTCACTCAAGATGCAGTTTACGGGATTGGCAGCGGGTTTGGCGGTGCCGGGGCTGATTGTACTGGTACTGGGGCTACGCATTTTGTGGAGCGGCGGCTGGTTTGTGATTTGGCTGCGGGCAACCTGCGGGCTATGCCTGATTGCGCTGGCGGCACTGAGCGCCTTGCTGGCCTACGATGTGGGCACATACCGAGAGCAGCAGTCGGGCCACAGCATCGCTATGTTGGAAGTGGGCAGTGGGGATCAGGGACGTCACCGCGTTACCTTGTCTGATGGGCAGCAGGTGCAGCACTTTTTGCTAGATGGCGAATTATGGGGGCTGGATGTGCAGCAGCTGGACTGGCGCGGACTGGCTAGCCTGATCGGCCTGAAGCCGGGATACCGGCTGTTGGCGGCCAATGCACGCTTTTTAAGCATTGAGCAGCAAAACGAGGCCCGCTATCAAGAACAGCGGCTGAGCCGTAGCCTGTTGGGGGTTGATCTCTGGCAATGGCTGCAGCAGGCGGGCGGGCGTGTGGCGTTGGTTGAGGCTGAGTTGGCGCGACTGAGCTTTATTCCGCTGGTGGAAGGCGCACGCTACAGTGTCGAATGGCTGCCGACCGGACTGCAGGCTAAGCCCCAAAACGACATAGCGCGTGAAGCACTGAGCAACTGGGTGGAGTGAGGCAGGCGCTAATGCTATGCTGCCCCCCTGCTTGTGGACGGACTTTTTACGAGGACTCATCAAACCATGAAACGTACCGCGCTGTTTGTCTCTGATGGAACCGGAATTACCGCTGAAACCCTCGGCCAAAGCCTGCTGGCACAGTTTGATGGCGTTGAATTTCGCTATGTCACTCGGCCCTATACGGACACCGAAGAAAAAGCGCGGGCGCTGGTGAATGAAATCAATACCATTGCCCAGAACGAAGATGGCCGCCCAATCGTGGTGGATACCATCATCAACGCCAAAATTCGCGACATTTTG
Source organism: Thiopseudomonas sp. (assembly GCA_018384595.1). Lineage (GTDB taxonomy): Bacteria > Pseudomonadota > Gammaproteobacteria > Pseudomonadales > Pseudomonadaceae > Thiopseudomonas. The sequence continues at coordinate 23,974 of JAHAYO010000013.1, read as the reverse complement.
CAAGAAGCCAACGCCTTTCGCGTCGACATCTTTGCCAGCTACCTAGGCCCGCTGGAAGAAGAACTGGCTATTCGTTCCACCTATTCGGTAGGCAAGGCACACTCCATTGCCGGCAGCCGTAACTACATGGAGCGCATCGACGCGGTGCACTATGCGCTGGACAACGACGACGGCGGCCGTACCCGCCATTACGACAGCGCTGATATCATATTGGTGGGCGTGTCCCGCTGCGGCAAGACGCCCACTTGCCTGTACATGGCTATGCAATACGGCATCCGTGCCGCGAATTACCCGTTGACCGAAGATGACATGGACAACATGCTGCAATTGCCCAAGGCGCTGCAGGAACATCGCGACAAGCTGTTTGGCCTGACCATTGACGTGGACCGCCTGGCCGCCATCCGCAACGAACGTAAGCCCAACAGCCGCTATTGCAGCTATGCACAGTGTGAGTATGAAGTGCGCGAAGTGGAAAACCTGTTTACCCGCGAAGGCATCAAATTCATCAACACCACCCACTTTTCGGTAGAAGAAATTTCAGCCAAGATTCTGGTGGACAAAGGGATTGAACGCCGTTTCAAGTAATGGGCGAAGTTTAAGCTTAGGGTTAAGTAATGCCGGTCAGCACGCTGATCGGCATTTTTTTGGCTGTATCGATGCAATAGGGCTAGGGCGGGGCTGGCTGTACACAGACCATGCCAGTGATAGTATGGCCGCCTGTTTTTTGCCTCTTTCAGGTGCTGCAGTGTCCATTCGTCAGCGTGTCCATCACTACCTTAGTGCCCGCCAGCAGCATCCGGCTTGGCGGTTGCTGGTATCGCCGCGTGCGCCTCTGATGTTGGGCTGTTTAACCGCTTTATTTGAACGTAACAGCAAGGAAGGCAGTGTTGCCGAAGCGGATGCGTTACAGGCACTCGGCCAGATGTTGCTGGATTTTGCCAATCACGCCGAATTTGCGGTGGATGTGGATAATCCACAGCAACAAGCGGGGCGTGAGTTACGCGAGTGGATCAAGCGCGGTTTGGTCATTGAGCGCGGCCATCGGCTGTATTGAGCACCGATGTCCAGCAGGCGCAGGACGCGCTGGATGAGGTGCGGCGCAATCCTGCGTCGAACATTGCACCGGAGTTTGTGCAGTTTTGCCAGCAGCTAGCCGAGGCGCTGGAGCTGGAAGAGTGCGCCTTGCCCTTTGTTGCCGAACGGGTGCAGGTCAAACAGCATGAGCACGCTTGGCGTGGAGCCATCGAGCGGGCGATTGGCAGCCATCGCCTGCGGCTACTGGTTCCGGCACGGCAGATGCAGTAGGCGCTGGCTTGGGTAAACGGGCGTGATAACCGCCTGCATGTACGGCTGTTGGAAGTGCTGGCCGAGGCGGGGGTGACGCAGCTGTTTGAGGACAGCTTTGTGCACAAACTTGAGTTTAAGGAGCATCCGGCGCTGGCAACGGTGCAACAGTTACTGGCCGGTATTGACCACCATTGTGTGGCTGATGTAGCCGCTCTACGCCGCACCGAGTACGCCATGACCCAAGAAGGCACCCCGTCGGGTCGCACCGGTTGTTTCGATAAGCAGGACCAGAAGCGCCTGCAGCAGGACTGGCAAACCGGGTTTGACAACCGCGACCGTTTACAGGCGCTGGAGCAGCAACGGGCCGAGGCAGATACGGCATTGCAAAGTGCAACGCAAGAGCGGTGGCGTCTGCGCCAGCAGCTGGAATAGATCAAGTCTGGCGCGCTGTGTTCGCCCGCTATGGCCCGTATTTGTCGCCAAGCTTGCAGCAGTATAAAATGGCCGCTTTTACCCAACCCAAGGACCTTGCCATGACCTACGTAACTCCAGACCTGTGTGACGCCTATCCTGATGTGGCGGTGGTTGAACCGATGTTTGCCAATTTTGGCGGGCGCGATTCCTTTGGTGGCGAAATTGTCACCGTCAAGTGCTTTGAGGACAATTCTGTGGTCAAGGCTCAGGTTGGCCAGCCCGGCAAGGGCAAGGTCATGGTGGTGGATGGTGGTGGATCGCTGCGTCGTGCGTTGCTGGGCGATATGCTGGCGGCCCAGGCTGCGAAAAACGGTTGGGAAGGCATTATCGTTTACGGTTGTGTGCGCGATGTCGATGTACTGGCGCAAACTGATTTGGGTATTCAAGCGCTGGCCAGTCATCCGATGAAAACCGAGAAGCGCGATATTGGCGACCTAAACGTGGTGGTGACCTTTGCCGGTGTGACCTTCCGCCCAGGCGAGTATGTGTATGCCGACAACAACGGCATTATCGTTGCACCCCATGCCTTGAAAATGCCCGAATAAAGGCTGATGCACGGCTTGTCGCCGGTGTTCCAGCTAGGACAAAACCATGGATAACGATTCATTCGAGCAGTCCCTGCGCGAGCTGTTGCAGGAACCCGCAGCACGCGAGCAGTCCGAGCGTGTGCTGGAGCGGGTATTAAAAACCGCCAATCGCCAGACCGGCGCGGGCGCTTTGCTGGGACTGGCCGGCCGTGGGCTGGAGTCCGTACTGGTGGGCCTTGAAGGCGCGTCGGCACACTGGCGACCGGTTTCTAGGCTTTCCCGTCAATCCACTGATAGATACAAGGCACGCTAACTATGCAGCTTGATTCCTGGACACAAAGCCTAGTGGGGGTAATGAGCACCCTGTGGCAAAAGATTGCCGCCTTCATTCCCAATCTGATCGGTGTATTGGTGGTGGTGATAGTCGGCTTTGTGATTGCGCGGCTGCTGGACACACTGCTGTCCAAGCTGCTGGCTAAGCTCGGTCTGGATCGTCTGATTCAGGGCACGGGAATCAACAAAATGCTGGCGCGAGTGGGGATCAAGGTGCCGGCGTCAGCGCTGATCGGCAAAATTGTTTACTGGTTTGTATTGCTGGTATTTCTGGTGTCGGCGCTGGAGTCGCTGGGGCTAGAGCGCATTTCTGCCACTCTGGATACGCTGGCGCTCTATGTGCCCAAGGTATTTGCGGCCGCGCTGGTGCTGGTGGCGGGTATTTTGTTGGCGCAGCTGCTTAACTCGGTGGTATCGGGTGCTGCTGAAGGGGTCGGTATTGACTATGCGGCGGCGCTGGGCCGGTTGGCCCAAGGGCTGGTGATCATCATCAGTGTCTCGGTCGCCATTGGTCAGCTTGAGATCAAGGCCGAGCTGCTTAACTACGTAATCGTTATCGTGCTGTTGAGCATCGGGGCGGCGGCGGCGCTGGCTATCGGCTTTGGCTGTCGCGACATTGCCGCGCAGATCATCGCCGGCATCTATGTTCGCGAGCTGTACGAGCTGGGTCAGCAGGTGACGGTGGAAGGCGTAGAAGGCACCATTGAAGAAATGGGTACGGTCAAAACCATCATCCTCAGCACAGACGGCGAACTGGTGTATTTTGCCAATCGCATCTTGCTTGAGCGCCACGTCAAAAGCCGGTACGAGTGATACCTGCATGGCTTTTAGTGTGCAGCCCCAGCGGGCTGGCTTGTTTTGAACAGCTTTAAACGTCTTCCCGCTGCCTATGACCCTGCTTTGCTTAGTGATGAAGAGCTGGTGGAGCGTGCGCGCGTCGAGCTGTTTACCGTCACCCGGGCTTACGAAGAGTTGATGCGCCGTTATCAGGTAACTCTGTATAACGTGTGCGCGCGCTATCTGGGCAATGAGCGCGATGCCGACGATGTCAGCCAAGAAATCATGCTCAAGGTGCTGTACGGGCTGAAAAAATTCGAGGGCAAATCCAAGTTCAAAACGTGGCTATACAGCATTACCTACAACGAATGCATCACCCAATACCGCAAGGAAAAACGCAAAAAACGCTTGGTTGATGCGCTCAGCCTTAATCCTACCGAAGAGGCCAGTGAGGATGAGGCACCCGAGATACCCGAAGACAACAGCCTCGACCGCTGGCTGCGGGGCGTCAACCGTATTGATCGCGAGATTATTATTTTGCGCTTTGTCGCTGACCTTGAATTTCAGGACATCGCCAAAATTATGCACTTAGGCTTGAGCGCGACAAAAATGCGTTATAAAAGAGCAATAGATAAACTAAAACAGAGCTATTCAGGCGAAAGCCTGTTATAATTCTCTCGTTTTTTTACCCACCTTCCTTTCTGATGAGGAATAACACATGAAACTGAAGAATACTCTGGGCTTTGCCGTTGCAGCCGTACTGGCTACCGGTTCCGTTAACGTATTCGCACAGGGCCAAGGCGCGGTTGAAGCCGAAGCCTTTGCCAAGCGCTACTTTACCGACAGCGCTCGCAAAATGGACAATGGCAACCTGTACGGTGGTTCTGTCAGCTACTTCCTGACCGAAGCCGTATCCCTGGGCCTGTCCTACGGTGAATACCACAGCCTCGACTCCAAGGACAAGGTTCTGAATGCCGGCACCAAGCGCAAGAAAATCAACGGCAGCCTGGCAACTCTGGATGCCACCTATCACTTCCGTAGCGCCAACGACGCACTGCGTCCTTACCTGTCTGCCGGTCTGGGCCATCAGAGCCTGAGCAACATTGCCGGTGTAAGCAGCATTTCTGGCAATGGTCGTGACCGCACCACCATGGCGTTGATCGGTGCTGGTGCTAAGTACTACTTTGGCGAGAACTTCTTCGTTCGTGCCGGTGTTGACGGTGTACACGGCTTCGATAACCACCAGTCCGAGTGGATGGCCGGTCTGGGCATGGGTCTGAACTTCGGTGGCGCCAAGAAAGCCGCTCCTGCCGTTGTAGTTGAAGAGCCAGCGCCTGTTGTTTACGAAGAGCCTGTGCAGCCTGAAACCGTTCGCGTCGAGCTGGAAGTTCTGTTTGATTTCGACAAAGCCAACGTCAAAGACGGCAGCTACGCCGACATTCAGAACTTGGCCGAGTTCATGAAGCAGTACCCTCAGCTGAGCACCACTGTTGAAGGTCACACTGACTCCGTAGGTCCTGATGCCTACAACCAGAAGCTGTCCGAGCGCCGTGCCAACGCCGTGCGTCAGGTGCTGGTTGACCAGTACGGTGTTGAGTCCGGTCGCGTAAACTCTGTAGGCTACGGCGAGAGCCGTCCTATCGCTGACAACGCCACTGCCGAAGGCCGTGCGCTGAACCGTCGCGTAGAAGCAGCTGTAGAAGCCCAGGTTCAGTAAGTACTGAATCAGGCAGCAAAAAACCCGGCAATTGCCGGGTTTTTTGTGTGCATCTTTTAGAAGTTGCTTGCTTGGGTTTTGCTGATACGCAGGGCAGGTAACATGATCTGCTGGCGGATGAAAAAAAGCCCGCACTGATATGCGGGCTTTTCGATTAAACAGCGATAGCACGCCGGCGAAATAAGGGCAGCGGTGTGTCCCAAGCCGCCTGATAGTGCACGCTGAGCTCACTCAGTGCCAGCAGTGCATCTTGCGGGTCACGGTCGCTACGCAGGGCAAAGGCATCAAAGCCGCAGCGCTTCATGGGCAATAGCTGATCGCGCAGCACATCGCCCACGGCGCGGATTTCACCCGTGTAGCCATAGCGCTCGCGCAACAGGCGTGCGTTGCTGAAATTACGGCCATCGGTGAAAACCGGAAAGTTCAGCGCAATCAGGGCGAATGCCGTCAAATCGGTAGTGATATCCTCAACCAGTTCATGGCTATCCAGCCAGATACCCAGCGGGCGTTGGTTGGAAAGTTGCGGGCCATGGGCCTGCCAAAGTGCCAGCGGCACAATGGGGGCCGGGCAGTCCAGTGCATCCTGCAGGCTGGCATCGGTGGGCAGCAGCTGCCAGTGATCATCCAGGATCTGGTTGTTTTTAATGATGCGGGGCATACGCGCGCTCCTTGAACGGTTCCAGGCCGATACGCTGATAGGTGTCGATAAAGCGCTCTTCGGGGGTGCGCTGTTCGATATAAAGGCTAATCAGCGTGCTGATGACGTCCGGTATGTCTTTTTGGGCAAAAGATGGTCCCAAAATTTTGCCTAAGCTGGCTTCGCGGCCACTGTTACCGCCCAGCGAGACCTGATAAAACTCCTCGCCCTTCTTGTCCACACCCAGAATGCCGATGTGGCCGATGTGATGATGGCCACAGGCATTCATGCAGCCGGAAATGTTGAGGTCCAGGTCACCAATGTCGAACAGGTAGTCCAGGTCCTCGAAACGTTGCTGGATGGCCTCGGCCACCGGAATGGATTTGGCGTTGGCCAGTGCGCAATAGTCGCCGCCAGGGCAGCAGACGATATCGCTGAGCAGGCCAATATTGGGTGTGGCAAAGCCCAGGTCGCGTATTTCCAGCCACAGCTCCAGCAATTTGCGCTGCTCGACGTCGGCCAAAACGATGTTTTGTTCACGGGTGTTGCGCACTTCACTAAAGCTATAGCGCTCGGCCAGATCGGCGACTGCATCCAGCTGGTTGGCGCTGATGTCACCGGGCGGTACGCCGGTTTTTTTCAGCGACAGGGTAACGGCCACATAGCCGGCTTTTTTATGGGCTGTGGTATTGCGTGCCCGCCAGCGGGCAAATCCCGGATAGTCCTGATCCTGTTGTGCCAGCAATGTGTCTTCATTGGCCAGTGGCAGGTAGTCGGGATCGGTAAAGCAGCGGCTGACGCGTGCCACTTCGTCTTCGGTCAGGGTGATGGGGCCGTCCTTAAGGTGTTGCCACTCATCGTTGACTTTGGCGGCAAAGCCTTCGGCGCTCAGTGCCTTGACCAGAATCTTGATGCGTGCCTTGAATTTGTTGTCACGGCGGCCAAAGCGGTTATATACGCGCAGGGTGGCCTCCAGGTAGCTGAGCAGGTGTTGCCAGGGCACGAAATCGTTGATCACGCTGCCCAAAATGGGGGTGCGGCCCAGGCCGCCGCCCACCAGCACCTGAAAGCCCAGCTCGCCGGCTTCGTTGCGGCGGGCGTGCAGGCCGATGTCATGCACCTCGGTGACAGCGCGGTCGCTCAGGCTGCCGTTGACGGCAATCTTGAATTTGCGCGGCAGGCGCAGGAATTCAGGGTGAAAGGTGGACCACTGACGGATGATTTCGCACCAAGGGCGCGGGTCCACGGTTTCGTCGGGTGCCACACCGGCAAAGGCGTCGGTGGTGGTATTGCGAATACAGTTGCCGCTGGTCTGAATGGCGTGCATCTGTACGCTGGCCAGGTCCTGCAAAATGTCGGGCACATCCTCCAGTTTCGGCCAGTTGAGCTGGACATTGGTGCGGGTGGTAATGTGGGCGTAATCCTTGTCATACTTGCGCGTGATCTGTGCCAGCATGCGCAGCTGGCGCGACGCCATCAGGCCATAGGGCACGGCGATGCGCAGCATGGGCGCATGACGTTGTACATATAGGCCATTTTGCAGGCGCAGCGGCAAAAATTCATCTTCGCTCAGCTCGCCGGCAAAGTAGCGCCGCGTCTGGTCACGAAACTGGGCAACCCGTTCTTCGACGAGTTGTTGATCATAAGAGTCATACAGATACATAGAGCTAATCCAAGGCTAACAGCTAAACGAGTGGCACAGTAACAAGCTTTCCATATTCCTTAAAGTAATTATTTTTTATATGTTGATTCAATTTTAGGATAAGCAGCCAAGGCAAGCCGCAGCACGACATAGGAGTAAGCATGACGCAGATTCACAGCAGCGGGGCGGCCCACGCGCCCATTCAGGCATCGCCGCGCCGGCCGGCAAGCAGACAGCCAGCGGTTATGTTGTTGTCGCTGGGGTTGGGGCTGATTTTGGTCGTGCTGGCCGTTCAGCATGTGCACTATCAGTACCGCTTTGAAACCCTGCAGCATCAGCTGGTCGCCACCCAAGACAGTTTTGCCGGCTTGGGCGAGGAATCCATGCGGCGTCTGGAGGCACTGGACGCACGCACCAACGATCTAACACGTCTGCAAGGGCGGGTGGTGGGCTTTGCACACGAACTGGAGCAGCTACAGCAAACGCTGGCAACGCAGCAGCGCCAACTGGTTGCGTTGGACCGCCTGCGGCACCAGCAACAGGGACAGGATCAGCAGCTAAGCGGTCTGTCTGGACGGCTGGATACACAGGCCGAGGCGGTGGAAAAAGGCTTGCTGCTACTGGACAGTGCCCAGCAGAAGCTGGAAAGCCAGCTGGACGACCACAGGCAGCAGGGTGAAGCAGCAGTACAACAGCAACAGGCTGTGCTGGAGTCGTTGCAGCAGCAACAGCAGGCCGACAAGCAGCGGCTGGATGAATTAACAGCCGCGCTGATGGGCAAGGACGAGCAAAATGAGCGCCACCAGCAGTTGCAGCAGTCAGTGCTTAAGTTGGCGCAACAAGTGACCGCCGACCGCCGTCAGCAGGAAGCATTCGGTCGTGAGCTGGCAGCGTTTCGTTTGCAGGTGACGCGGGCTCAAGACCGTCTACAGCAACGGCTGGATGCTTTGACCCGTGGCGACTGATCAGATCGCATTCAGTACATAGGCGGTGGCTAGCGCACCGCCCAGACAGACGAGTGCGCCGCCTAGGCTTTGCCAGCGCAATTTGCGCGCCAGCTCATCTTCGCCATGACTAGACAGAATAAACGGCTGGTTTTCGTCGGGTTTGCGCATGAAATGTTGCGCCGGCGCGGTGCTGTGCTGTCGCTGCTGGATCTGCGCTTGGTGCCAAGCAGCTTTGCGCACCGCCTGCCACTCGGCATCGTCAAACTGGCCATTGCCGTTGCGATCAAAGCGCGCAAGCAGCGCGGGAAAGTTTTGCTTCCAGTCACGGATGATGGCCGCCTGCAGGCGCTCGACGCTTTCAGTCTGGCCGCCGCCACGGGTATAAAAGTGGCCGATGGCATACAGCAGATCACCGGCGTGAAGTCGTTCTTCGGTGTAACGGTAACGTTTTTGCCCCAACAACACAGCGCCGAGCCAATGCCTAGGTTGGTGATTGCGCGGATGACGCTGCTTGCCCTGCCAGACCTTCCGAAACACCGGAATAACTTTGGCACCTTGCGGATCAATCAGGCAGCGCCCGGTACTGTCGTCCAGACATAGCAGGCTGCCGCTGGTCTGTTGTTCCAGCAGCTTCCAGTTGTGCTTGTTGCCGTGACGCTGATATTCCTCAATACGATAACGCCACCATAGGCAGTCCACGCCGCTGAGCGGGGCGGTTTGCTGCGTGCCGTTGTCGGTCAGCGTGCCGTAAAGCTCGACATAGCCTTGTGCGGCGGAGCGGATTTTTGAGGTGGGTGTATCCAGCAAAAACCGAGCCTGGCGCTGCCTGCTGATAAACCACCAGCCGCCGGCCAGGCAAAATCCGCCGGTAAAACACAGGGTGACAGTAAGGCCCAGCCAGTCCACGGCTTAGCCAAACAGGTTGCGGATATTGACGTCGGCGGTTTCGGCCTCGGAAAAGCGCAGCAGCTCTGCCGCTTGGAAGCCGAACCAGCGGGCAATCACCACGTCTGGAAACTGCTCAATACGCACGTTGTTAAGGTTGACCGCTTCGTTGTATAGCTCGCGGCGGTCGGCAATGGCGTTTTCTAGGCTGGTAATGCGCTGTTGCAGAAACTGGAAGTTTTCGTTGCTTTTCAGGTCGGGGTAATTCTCGGCCAGTGCAAACAGCTTGCCCAGTCCCGCGCGCAGGCCGGTTTCTGCCTGCCCCAGTGCGCTGATGTCATGGGCTTGCTGCGCCTGGTGCACGGCGCTGCGCGCTTGGATGATGGCTTCCAGAGTAGTCTTTTCGTACTGCATGTACTGCTTGCAGGTTTCTACCAGCTTGGGCAGCTCATCGTGACGCTGCTTGAGCAACACATCAATATTGGACCAGGCTTTGCTAACCCCATGCTTGAGGCGCACCAGCGCGTTGTACAGGCCCACCGCCCAGACGGTAAACAGGGCGGCAATGACCAGAATGGCAACCAGAATTAGGCTCATGGAAGGTTCCTTGTAAGGTGTGGGGAATCGTTCGCTGTCAGGGCTGTAGCGCCTGCAATGTCTGCATCAACACACTGACCTTGTCGACGGACTCTTGGTATTCAGCCTGCCAGTCGGAGGCGAGGGTGATGCCGCCGCCGCCCCAGCAGTGGATCTGTCCGTCCAGCGCCAGCAAGGTGCGGATGCAGACGGAGCTGTCGAAGCGGCCACGGTTGTCTAGGTAGAAGATGCTGCCGCAGTAGATTTCCCGTGAGCTGGCTTCCAGTTGGTCGATCATTTCTAACACTGGCTGCTTGGGTGTGCCGCTGATGGAGGCGCCGGGAAAACACTGCTCCAGCACATCCAGCGCATCCTTGCTGGGCTTAAGCCGGCCCTGTACGCAACTGACCAGGTGATGCACGTTGGGGTAGCTTTCTAGGGCTGCTAGCTGCGGTACGCGGATGTCGTCACACAACGGGGCCAGTTCGGCTTGTTGCAGCTCAACAATCATCAGGTTTTCTGCGCGGTCTTTGGCACTGGCCAGTAGCTCAGCGGCTAGGGCGCTGTCTTCGGTTTCGGTGTGGCCACGGCGGCGGGTGCCTTTGATGGGGCGGGCCTCTAGCTGGCCGTTATGCACACTGAGAAAGCGCTCGGGCGAGAGGCTGAGAATGGCGTTGTTGCTGTCCAGCCGGATAAAGGCGGCGTAGGGCACTGGGCAGCGCTGACGCAGAGCTTGATAGGCCAGCCATGGGTTGCCTTGGTAATGACTGCTGAAACGCTGGGTGTAGTTGACCTGGCGAATTTCATCACGCTCGATAGCAGCCTGAATGTGCTCAATGGCTAAACGGTAGTGGTCGCGGCCTTGCAGCGGAGCAAAATCGGCCAGCAGACGGAAAGGGGCGCTGTCGCCTGTGGTGGCGTCATCGCTGGTAAACAGTTGCAGCAACTGTTGTTGGCGCGGTGAAGTCATGGACGGGTGGCACAGCAGCCAGCTTTGCTGCTGCTGGTGATCGTTGATCAGCGCCCAGTCATACAGGCCGATGCCAGCATCGGGCAGGCGACGGGCGTGGCGACTGTTGGGGGTGCCAAAGTGATAGCCGAGGTAGCCCAATAGGCCGCCGGTAAAGGGCAGCGCGTCCGGTACGTTATCCATCGCTGGCAGCTGTTGCAGCAACTGGCGGGCGCGCTGCAGAAACTGCGCGCTGCTTTCTGCAGCTTGTGGGCTGATTTGCGCCAGTGGCCAAGCGCTGGCGATATCAAAACGCGCCCGCGCTTGCGGTGGGTTGCTATCGAGCAGCACCGCGCCGGGGGCGTGCTGAATGCGGGCAAAGCGCTGGCTGATGTCGGGTTGCCAGGGCAGGGCGTGCAGGCTGTTGCAGGCGGTTTTCATGCGTGTTCCACGGCAAACCATTGCTGCACCAGCGCCACCCGTTCGGCGGGCGTTTCTTTGTGACCGTCTTTTTGCAGCTGCTTGACGTGCGCTTCTACCTGATGCGCACGCGGGGTCAGGCCAGCGTTGTTGGCAATCTGAATATTCAGGCCGGGACGGGCGTTCAGCTCGAGGATCAGTGGGCCTTTTTCTTGGTCGAGCACCATATCAACACCAATGTAACCCAGCCCGCACAGCTCGTGGCAGCTGGCCGCCAGCTCCATAAACTGTTGCCAGTAGGGCAGCTGCACGCCAGCCACCGGCTGGGTGGTGTCGGGGTGTTTGCTGATTTTATTGTTCAACCAAGTACCTTGCAGGGTGATGCCGGTGGCCAGATCGACGCCAACACCAATGGCACCTTGGTGCAGGTTAGCCTTGCCGCCGGATTGGCGGGTGGGTAGGCGCAGCATAGCCATCACGGGATAGCCCATCAGCACGATAATACGGATATCGGGCACACCTTCGTAGCTGATGCTTTTGAAAATTGGATCAGGGCTGACGCGGTATTCGATCAGGGCGCGGTCGCGGCCACCGCCCAGCGAATATAGGCCGGTGAGGATGTTGGAAACCTGATACTCGATTTCATCATGGCTGATGATCTTGCCAGAGACGGTTTTGTAACGGCCCTCGAAGCGGTCGGCGATGACGATAATGCCGTCGCCGCCCGCGCCCTGAGCCGGTTTGATAACAAAGTCGTTGCGGCCTTCCAGAATCCTGTGCAGCTTGCTGATTTCGCGCTCGCTGCTGATGATGCCGTACATTTCGGGCACGTTGATGCCCTCGGCTAGCGCCCGTTCTTTGGTGAGAATTTTGTCATCCACCACCGGATATAGGCTGCGCTTGTTGTATTTGAGCACATAGTCGGCATTGCGGCGGTTGATGCCCATGATGCCTTTGGCTTCCAGCTCGCGCCAAGTTTTAAGTAAACCGAACATGGAGTTAGTCCTTCAAAAATGCCTTGAAACGGAACAGTTCGGTTAGCCGGTAGCCACGATAGCGCCCCATCGCCAGCATAAAGCCCACCATAACCAGCAGCACGCCGGGGAAGGTAAAGACAAAATAATTCAGCTCTTGGATGCTCATTAGGTAGTGCGCCAGCACGGCGGCAAACAGGGTGCCGACCGCCACCTTAAAGGCGGTATTGCCACCGCGCTCTTCCCATGTGATCGACAGACGCTCGATGGTCATGGTCAGGATCACCATCGGGAACAGCGAAATCGACAGGCCGCGCTCCAGCCCCAGTTTGTGGCTGAACAGGCTGATGACCGCAATCAGCACCACAACAAAGGTCAGCACTACCGACAGACGCGGCAGCATCTGCAGTTTCAGGTGTTCAAGGTAGGAGCGCAATGACAGGCCCAGTGCGGTAATCAGGCCGAACAGCAGGATGCCGAAGCCAAGCTGGGTTTCGCGAAAGGCCAGCGCAATCAATACCGGAGTAAAGGTGCCCAGGGTTTGCAGGCCGCCCAAGTTGCGCAGGATCAGAATCACCAGCACGCCAATCGGGATCATGATCATCACCTGATAGGTCTGCTGGGTGCTTAACGGCAGGCCGTACAGCGAGTAGTCGAGAAAGCTGGTGGCACCGCTGGCGCTACCGGTCAGCTGGGCTAGGCGAATGGCGTTAATCTCGCTGCTGTTGACGGTAAAGCTGACCTGCGGGCGGCTGCCGCCTTCCAGATTGAGCAGCGGATCGCTGCCGTACCACCAGATCAGGCGGTCGGCGGGCAGCCCTTGTTCGCCGCTTTGTGGGTTGAAATACAGCCACTTTTTGCCGTTGAAACTGCGAATCCATAGCTCGGGCTCTTGGACTACGCCGGGGGTTAAGCGTAGGGTGTGCACGCGCTGCATGGGTACCTTGGCGAAGGACAGTACCAGATCAATCACGTCGGCCTTGCGTTCGCTGGAGCTGTCGCCACCGAGCAGCAGCTTGCTGTTGTCGTCGTTTTTATTGTTGACCCGTTTGATGGTTTCGCTAATGAAGGTTTCGATGTCGGCTGAGTGTTGGCGAATCGGTGCCAGCAGGGCTTCGGCGGCGATTTTTTCCATGCCTTCCAGCGGTAGACTGTCGCGAAAAATCGGCCCTTTGGGTTTGGGCTGTTCGGCACCAAAACGGGTGGTTAGTACCATGCGGTAGTACAGGGTCTGCTTGCCGGTGGCGCGGCGGGCCGACCAGGTGATCTGGCGGTTATCGTCTTTTTTGTTGACGCTGACGCCGTAATTTTTGGAAATAAAGCTTTCATTAAGGCTGGCGTAGCTGTCGCTTAGCGGCGGCACAAACATTTGCAGCTTGATGGGCGCGTTGCCGGCGGCCTGGAACTCGACCTTGGCATCTACGTTCCACAGGTTATCGGTTTCACTTTCGGTGACCGGGATATTGAGTACAAAAATCTGATAAGCCGTCATTAGCACACCCAAGCTGACTAGGGCGGCAATCAGGACTTTCAGATGCAGGGTAAGTGAACGCATGGAGGTTACTCGGTCAGTTCTGGGGCAGGGGATGAAAGGTCGGGCTTGCCGACGGACAGGCTCAGTGCGGGGTCAACAACGGCACCTAGACCCTTGAGACCACGAGCGCCGAGCAAAAACGGATATTTGAACGCGCTGCGGTCGGTAAGGTTCACTTCAATCAGCTGTTGACGATTGCCCATGTGCACAGTGAGTTCAACCACTGGGCGGGCGCTGTAGGTTTTTTCTTCTTCGGGATCAAAATCGTCGGCGCGGCGTTTGATGCGCGATACCCGCGCCAGTGGCAATTCGTATACCTGATCCGGCGCGCCGTCCCAGCCTAGCTGGAAGCGCACCCAAGATTCGCCATCACGCTTAAAGCGGCGGATGTGGTGGGCACTGAGTGACGATGTGGTGGCACCCGTGTCCAGCTTGGCCTGCAGGCTTACGCCCAGCTCACTAATAAGGATGTGTTCGTGAAGACCGAAAATTTGCTTGTCGCTGTAAGGGCCGGCTTGGGCCAAGCTGCTCATGATGACTCCGCAAAACAAGGGAGGCAGGATACGAATGGCGCGCTGAAACACTGTATGTAAATCCTTGCACAAGGGAAGGGTAAAAGATGTCACGCAGCAGCCTAGGCTACGGGTAGCGCAGTGTACATGGAAAAAGCAGGGTTTTTAAGTGGGCGCTCTGGGCAGATTATCGAAATAAGTAGCCCGTGCGGGACGAATACGACCTTGGTGTAAGGATTGTCGACAATCCTGTGGAGGTGCTTGACAGATATTTGGGTTTTACGTAGGTTTGTCGTCAATTATTGGGTGTGGATGTCAACAATATGCGGACTGCCATCGAAACTGTCGACACGCTTGCCAGCGAACTTGCCAACGAAAGCCACACGCTATCTGAGCAGGTGTTTCGCACCATTCAATCGTCGATCGTTAAGGGCCAGATTGCGCCCGGCAGCAAAATTTCTGAGCCAGAACTGGCGCGCACTTACGGCATCAGCCGTGGCCCGCTGCGCGAGGCCATTCACCGGCTGGAAGGTCAGCGCCTGTTGGTTCGGGTGCCGCATGTGGGCGCGCGGGTTGTATCGCTGTCCCATGCTGAGCTGATCGAGCTCTATGAGATTCGCGAATCGCTCGAAAGCATGGCCTGCCGACTGGCCGCAGAGCGTATGCCAGAAGCAGAAATCGAAGCGCTGCGCAATGTGCTGGCCACCCACGAGCGCGATGCCGCCTTTCAGGCCGGTATCGACTATTTTCAACAGGAAGGCGACTACGACTTCCATTACCGCATTATTCGCGGCAGCGGCAACCAGATGCTGGTCAAGCTGCTGACCGAAGAGCTGTATCAGCTGGTGCGTATGTACCGCATCCGTTATTCGGCCACGCCCAACCGGCCGCATCAGGCATTTAAGGAACATCATCAGATTCTGGATGCCATTGCCGCCCGTGACGGCGAGCTGGCCGAGTTGCTGATGCGTCGGCATATTGCCGCATCGCGTCGCAACATCGAACGTTATTACCAAAATGCGCAAGGCGCATAACCCTTCCCTTATAGAGGTGCACACATGAGCCGCAAAACTCCAGGTCAACTTTTCCGTGATGCCGTAGCCGCAGAACGCCCGCTACAGGTGGTCGGCGCGATCAATGCCAACCATGCGCTGCTGGCCCAGCGTGCTGGCTTTAAGGCCATTTATCTGTCGGGCGGTGGTGTTGCTGCCGGTTCGCTCGGTCTGCCGGATCTGGGTATTTCCACCCTAGATGACGTGCTGACCGATGTACGCCGTATTACCGATGTCTGTGATCTGCCGTTGTTGGTGGATGTGGACACAGGTTTTGGTTCTTCTGCCTTCAACGTGGCGCGTACCGTTAAGTCCATGTGCAAGTTTGGTGCAGCGGCTATCCATATTGAAGACCAAGTAGGTGCCAAGCGCTGCGGCCACCGTCCGAACAAGGAAATTGTTTCCCAGCAGGAAATGGTTGACCGCATCAAGGCGGCCGTTGATGCGCGTACCGATGACAGCTTTGTCATCATGGCGCGTACCGATGCGCTGGCGGTAGAAGGCCTGAACGCTGCACTGGACCGCGCTGCGGCCTGCGTCGAAGCCGGTGCCGACATGGTATTCCCAGAGGCCATCACCGAGCTGGATATGTACAAGACCTTTGCCGACCGCGTAAAAGCGCCGATTCTGGCCAACATTACCGAGTTTGGTGCCACGCCGCTGTACACCACCGAGCAGCTGGCTTCCGTGGATGTTTCCCTGGTGCTGTACCCGCTGTCCGCTTTCCGCGCCATGAACAAGGCAGCGGAAAATGTGTACACCGCGATCCGTCGTGACGGCACCCAGCAAAATGTGGTGGATACCATGCAGACTCGTATGGAGTTGTACGATCGCATTAATTATCACGCATTCGAACAGAGCCTTGATGCACTATTTGCCCAGCAAAAGGGCAAGTAAGACGTTAAATGTTAGTCATCCTGCGCGCAGTCGAAGGATCTAGAGCTGGATTCCGCGACTACGCGTGGAATGATGACGTTGCGCAACTACGCTGGGAGTGACGAAACACGAGCGGTTAGCTGAAATGGCTGGGTTTTACGGAAAGAAAGAAGCGGCAGGGATTACGGGCCGGATAAAAATCAGCAAGGGCAGTATTGCCGTTGCCTAACTAAGTTGTTCTGCGGAACACATTTACAACAAGCGTCATTACAAAAACCTAAGAGGACTACACTCATGGCTGAAGAGAAGAAAAAAGTACTGAGCGGCGCCGGACTGCGCGGACAGGTTGCCGGTCAAACCGCTCTGTGTACTGTTGGTAAAGAGGGCGCAGGTCTGACCTACCGGGGTTACGATGTGCGTGATCTGGCCAAGAACTGTAAGAGCTTTGAAGAAGTTGCTTATTTGCTGTGGTACGGCAAGCTGCCCAATCAGGCTGAGCTGGATGCTTACACTGCGCGTCTGAAAGCAATGCGTGATCTGCCGCAAGCGCTGAAGGAAGTGCTGGAGCGCATTCCTGCCGATGCACACCCAATGGATGTAATGCGTACCGGTGTTTCCGTACTAGGTACTCTGGAGCAAGAAACATCCTTTGAGCAACAGCTTGATGTAGCAGACCGTCTGCTAGCTTGCATGCCTGCCATGCTGCTGTACTGGTACCACTTCAGCCACAACAACAAACGCATTGAGTGCGTCACTGACGAGCCGGATCTGGGCGGTCACTTCTTGGCCCTGCTGCACGGCAAGTCACCCAGCGATCTGCACCGCGAAGTGATGAACGTGTCGCTGACTCTGTATGCCGAACACGAATTTAACGCCTCTACCTTCACTGGCCGCGTTTGTGCTTCTACTTTGTCTGACCTGTACTCCTGTGTTACCGGTGCCATCGGTTCGCTGCGCGGCCCGCTGCATGGGGGTGCCAACGAAGCAGCTATGGACCTGATCGACCGTTTCCAGACCCCTGATGAAGCCGTTGCTGAGCTGAAGGCGATGATGGCTCGCAAAGAGCTGATCATGGGCTTTGGTCACGCTATCTACCGCGAGTCTGATCCGCGTAACGAAGTGATCAAGGCGTACTCCGAGAAGCTGGCAGCCGAAGTTGGCGATACCGTAATTTATCCGGTTTCCTGCGCCATTGAGAAGCTGATGTGGGACGAGAAGAAGCTGTTCCCTAATGCGGACTTCTTCCACGCTTCTGCCTACCGCTTTATGGGTATTCCAACCCCGCTGTTTACGCCGATCTTTGTTTGTTCACGCGTAACGGGCTGGGCCGCCCACGTGTTTGAGCAGCGTGCTAACAACCGTATTATCCGTCCGAGTGCGGATTACATCGGTGAAGAGCAGCGTCCAGTACCACCCATCAGCGAGCGTTGATTGGGTTTGATTGAGGTTGCTGTTTTGTGATGCGTGTGGATTAGCGTTGCTGGTGAGTATTCCGTAAAGACGCCGCAAGTACGTCCTTGTAGGCTCCCTGTCGCCATCCATGGCGACAGAGGCTTTACTCCACACTCACCAGCAACGCTTCACGAATTGTGCATGCAGCACCTCAATCTTGTTGGAAAGAGTAGGGCGGGCGTTGCCCGCCTGAATTCCTTGCAGGAATTCTTTGTGTGACATCTGCGTGATATTTGACTGGATGCCAGACAAAGAGTTTTTGAGTAGAGCGACTTAACAGTGCTTTCTGCACAATATTTGTGATATGGGGTGGTAAGTGAAGCAAAGCGTAGGCGACATGGATGTCGCCTTAGAGCCTACAGGGATGTACTTGCGGCGGCTTTGTTTAACTTACCACCCCACACCAGGCCAGATATTTGAATCACCCCTAGCTGGAAAAGTAAAACTATGACTACAAACACCCAATACCGTAAAAACCTGCCCGGCAGTGTGCTGGATTTTTTTGATACCCGCGAGGCGGTCAATGCCATTGAGCCAGGTGCCTATGAAAAGCTGCCCTATACCTCGCGCATTCTGGCGGAGCAGCTGGTGCGCCGCTGTGAGCCGGACGCGCTGACCGATTCCTTGAAGCAGCTGATTTATCGCAAGCGTGATCTGGACTTCCCCTGGTATCCGGCCCGTGTGGTAACCCACGACATTCTCGGTCTGACCGCGCTGGTGGACCTGGCCGGTCTGCGTGATGCCATTGCCGCCAAGGGTGGCGATCCGTCCAAGGTCAACCCAGTGGTACAAACCCAGCTGATTGTTGATCACTCCTTGGCCGTTGAGTGTGGCGGTTTTGACCCCGATGCTTTCCAGAAGAACCGTGAAATCGAAGACCGTCGCAACGAAGACCGTTTTCACTTTATCGACTGGACCAAGACCGCGTTCGACAACGTGGACGTTATTCCGGCCGGTAACGGCATCATGCACCAGATCAACCTGGAAAAAATGTCGCCCGTGGTGCAGGTGCGTGAAGGCGTGGCCTTCCCGGATACCTGTGTTGGTACCGATAGTCATACGCCGCATGTGGATGCACTGGGCGTGATTTCTGTCGGTGTGGGTGGTTTGGAAGCTGAAACCGTGATGCTTGGCCACCCGTCCATGATGCGTCTGCCGGATATCGTCGGAGTCGAGCTGACCGGCAAGCGCCAGCCGGGCATTACCGCAACTGACATCGTATTAGCCCTGACCGAATTCCTGCGCACCGAGCGTGTAGTGGGTGCCTATGTCGAGTTCTTTGGCGAGGGTGCCGACAGCCTGTCCATTGGTGACCGTGCCACCATCTCCAACATGACCCCGGAGTATGGTGCCACTGCGGCGATGTTCTACATCGACGGCCAGACCATCGACTATTTGCGCCTGACCGGTCGCGACCCCAAGCAGATCGAGCTGGTTGAACAGTACGCCAAACACACCGGCCTGTGGGCTGACAGCCTAAAAACCGCCGAATACGAGCGTGTGCTGAAGTTTGACCTGTCCACTGTTGGCCGCAACATTGCCGGCCCGTCCAACCCGCACGCCCGTGTTTCCACCAGCGATCTGGCGGCCAAAGGCATTGCCGGCAATCTGGAGGCCGCGCGCGCGCAGGAAGCTGAGGGCCTGATGCCCGATGGCGCGGTGATTATTGCCGCCATTACTTCCTGTACCAACACCTCCAACCCGCGCAACGTGGTGGCGGCTGGCCTGCTGGCAAAAAATGCCAACGAGCTGGGCCTGACCCGCAAGCCCTGGGTCAAGTCGTCCTTTGCGCCAGGCTCCAAAGTAGCCGAGCTATATCTGAAAGAGGCCAATCTGCTGGGTGACATGGAAAAGCTCGGCTTTGGCATCGTCGGTTTTGCCTGTACTACCTGTAACGGCATGAGTGGTGCCCTGGACCCTGTGATTCAGCAAGAAATCATCGACCGCGACCTCTACGCCACCGCGGTGCTGTCGGGTAACCGCAACTTTGACGGCCGTATTCACCCCTATGCCAAGCAAGCGTTTTTGGCATCGCCACCGCTGGTAGTGGCCTATGCGATTGCTGGTACCATCCGCTTTGATATCGAGCAGGATGTGCTGGGCGTGGTGGATGGCAAGGAAATCCGCCTGAAAGACATCTGGCCCAGCGATGAAGAAATCGACGCCATCGTCAACAAATACGTCAAGCCCGAGCAGTTCAACCAGATTTACATCCCGATGTTTGACATGGAAGCCGCCGAGCGTGCGCCAAGCCCGCTGTATGACTGGCGTCCAATGAGTACCTATGTGCGCCGTCCGCCTTACTGGGAAGGTGCGCTGGCCGCGCCTCGCACCATGAAGGGCATGCGTCCGCTGGCGCTGTTGCCGGACAACATCACCACCGACCACCTATCGCCATCCAACGCGATTATGCTGAACTCGGCGGCCGGTGAATACCTGCACAAAATGGGCCTGCCGGAGGAGGATTTCAACTCCTACGCTACCCACCGTGGTGACCACCTGACCGCCCAGCGTGCCACCCTGGCCAACCCCAAGCTGCTCAACGAGATGGTGCGCAACGAGGATGGTAGCGTGAAGCAGGGTTCGCTGGCCCGTGTCGAGCCGGAAGGCGAAGTCATGCGCATGTGGGAAGCCATTGAGACCTACATGAATCGCAAGCAGCCGCTGATCATCATTGCCGGTGCCGACTACGGTCAGGGTTCGTCCCGTGATTGGGCCGCCAAGGGCGTGCGTCTGGCCGGTGTTGAGGTCATCGTGGCCGAGGGCTTTGAGCGCATCCACCGCACCAACCTGGTTGGCATGGGT
Organism: Thiopseudomonas sp.; assembly: GCA_018384595.1. Taxonomy (GTDB): domain Bacteria; phylum Pseudomonadota; class Gammaproteobacteria; order Pseudomonadales; family Pseudomonadaceae; genus Thiopseudomonas. Next base: position 3,598 of record JAHAYO010000013.1, on the reverse strand, counting down.
GTGTTGCCACTGCAGTTCAAGGAAGGCACCAACCGCCTGACGCTGAAACTGGACGGCACCGAGACTTATGACGTTGAAGGTACTCCTGCGCCGCTGGCTGACCTGACACTGGTGATCAACCGTGCCAATGGCCAGAGCGAGAGGGTGACTGTGACCTGTCGTCTGGATACTGCGGATGAGGTTGATGTGTACGAGGCAGGTGGTGTGTTGCAGAAGTTTGCCAAGGACTTTTTGGGGGAGTAAGGGTTTTTTAGCTTTGGTGTGTGGGTTGCCGGGTGCGACCTCCGCAAGCTGACGCTGCCGTGCTTGAACAAGTTCAATCCCGTCAGCTGATGCTTGCTCCGGTCGCGCCCGGCACCCAAATTCACACCGTGCTGTGGGGCAGGGGTGGCACGGCTTTGCCGTGCTGCTGTCGCGGGTTTCTTCTGATGCCTTTGTGTGTGGAAGAATTTTACGCAGCGGTTTCGGAGCGTCTCACTCGGACTCCAGCACTCCCTCATCCTGCCACCCCAGACTCCAGCGCACACCCCACCCCCTCCACCCCCGAAAATTGCGGCTTACACAGAATTCGCAGGGCGGGTTGGGGAAGGCTGTAGCAAGCCTTAGCTGTCAGGTTTGAACCTGTTCAAACTGACTGCGTCAGCTTGCGGAAGCCTTCACCAACCATCAGCCCCAACACAAATCTCCAAACAAGCAATTGCACGGAAAATAACTATGTCTTTTGTACCTCAAGTAAAAATTCCCGCTACCTATATGCGTGGCGGTACCAGTAAGGGCGTGTTCCTGCGCGTGCAGGATTTGCCCGAGCGTGCGCAGGTTGCTGGTGAAGCACGTGATAACCTGCTGCTGCGCATCATTGGCAGTCCGGATCCTTACGGCAAGCAAATTGATGGTCTGGGTAACGGCAGTTCCAGTACCAGCAAAAGCGTACTGTTAAGCAAAAGCAGCCAGCCCGGTCATGATGTGGATTACCTGTTTGGCCAGGTGGCGATTGACCGTCCCTTTGTTGACTGGAGCGGCAACTGCGGCAACCTGACGGCAGCGGTGGGTTCTTTTGCCATCAGCAATGGCCTGGTCGATGCCGACAAGATTCCAGAAAATGGCATCTGTACCGTTCGCATCTGGCAGGTCAATATTGAAAAAACCATTATTGCTCATGTGCCCATTACCAATGGCCAGGTGCAGGAAACCGGTGATTTCGAGCTCGACGGTGTGACTTTCCCCGCCGCGGAAGTGCAGATCGAATTTCTCGACCCTGCCGATGGCGAAGGCTCCATGTTCCCCACTGGCAATCTGGTAGATACGCTAGAAGTGCCAGGTGTGGGTAGCCTGCAGGCGACCCTGATCAATGCCGGCATTCCGACCATCTTTGTCAATGCGGCTGATATTGGTCATACCGGTACTGAGCTGCAAAGCGCGATTAATAGCGATAAAGAAGTACTGGCCAAATTTGAGCTGATTCGTGCTTACGGCGCAGTACAGATGGGTTTGATCAAGGATGTTTCCGAAGCAGCAACCCGTCAGCACACGCCGAAGGTGGCCTTTGTTGCGCCGCCGGCAAGCTACACTTCATCCAGTGCCAAAGAAGTAAAGGCTGAAGACATCGATCTGCTGGTACGTGCGCTATCCATGGGCCAGTTACACCATGCCATGATGGGTACGGCTGCCGTAGCCATTGGTACCGCAGCGGCGATTCCAGGCACTCTGGTCAATCTGGCTGCTGGTGGCGGCGAGCGTAACGCTGTGCGTTTTGGTCATCCGTCTGGAACCTTGCGTGTCGGCGCTGAGGCCGTTGAAGAAAACGGTCAGTGGCTGGCAAAAAAAGCCATTATGAGCCGCAGCGCCCGTGTGTTGATGAGCGGCTCGGTGCACGTGCCGGGTGACTGCTTCTAAGTGAAATATTGTGCTGCGGATGCCAAGGCCGCAGCCCCGTTTCTGGCGGCCTGCTACCTTTGTCACCAGAACACAGTTCGTTTTCCGCTTTGCGCCCTTCGGGGCGCTTTTTTTCGCCTACAAAAACCGCGTACTAGGCTCAGCGAGCCTTTGCTAAGGCTTTTTTGAGGTCTATGCAGGTCAAAACAGGAAGCTCATGGCTACAGCCCCGAAGCCTTGTGCACAAGCAGAAAATTTCCCTTTGTCAAGCGGGATGCTCAGCTTGCAACAAGCGCTCTGCTTGTGCTAGCTGCGCGTAAGTGATTGATTTTTCGTGTCAAACCTTAAGGTGGCGAAAAAATATACAGATTGCTGCCAACGCTGGAGTGCTGTGCGTTAGCTGCATTCGTATGCAGCTATTCCACAGAGTTATCCACAGCTTTTGTGGATCAGGGCCATAGACATTCACAGTCAGCGTTTTTTTGCGCATTTTTGCGGCGTTGACGTGCAGCGTGCCCGCAACTGGCACATCGCGGATCGCGGGCAGGCTGCTGCCAGCCTGTTATTTGTCCGGTCTGGGCGTTAAAATTCACCGCTTACTCGGTCGCAGCCTACCCGAACAAAACAAGGAACCCTCCATGAATGCTCTTTTGATCTGCTCCGGCGGATTCGACTCCGTTACGCTCGCCCATCGTTTGCACGCCAATGATCAGCTCGGCGCATTGCTGTGCTTTGACTATGGCCAGCGCCACAAAAAAGAAATCGACTCGGCCCGCCAGTGCGCCCAGCGGCTGGATGTGCCCTTTATCCTGCTAGATATCAGCGGCATTGGCCGGCAATTGTCCGGCTCGGCGCTGACCAGTGACATTGCCGTGCCCCATGGTGAATATAACCAAGAAAATATGCAGCTAACCGTAGTGCCCAACCGCAATGCGATCATGCTGAGCATCGCCTTTGGCGTGGCGGCGGCGCGCAAGCTGGACACGGTAGCAATTGCCGTGCATGGCGGTGACCACTTTGTTTATGCCGATTGCCGTCCGGAATTCATTGATGCCATGGCGCAGATGCAGCGGCTGGCGCTGGCGGATCAGACCGTCATTGAGCTGTTTGCGCCCTATGTCGAGGCCGACAAGACGGCGATTGCCCGTGATGCAGCCCGTTATAACGTACCCATTGCGCAAACCTGGTCCTGCTATGAAGGCGGCGAACTGCATTGTGGCCGCTGCGCAACCTGTCTTGAGCGGATGCAGGCCATGGCTCAGGCCGGTGTTGCCGACCCCACGGTTTATGCGATTCAGGAGGCATAATCTATGTATCACATCAGTTAAGAATTTCATTTCAGCGCCTCGCATCAACTGGTTGGTATGCCGGAAGGTCATGGCTGTGCGCGTTTGCATGGGCATAACTATGTGGTGCGGCTGGAGTTGGCCAGCGATGAGCTGGATGAGTACGGCTTTGTGGTGGATTACACCGCGTTGAAACCGTTCAAGGACTATATCGACGATCATTTGGATCACCGCCATCTTAATGAAGTGCTGGAGACGGACTTGCCAACTGCCGAGCTGCTGGCAAGACACCTGTATGACTGGGCCAAAGCCCGCTGGCCGCAGGTGTGTGCGGTGGCAGTGTCAGAAACGCCGAAAACCTGGGCGCGTTATCAGCCATGATTTTAATTAGCGAGATTTTTGGCCCGACAGTGCAGGGCGAGGGTGCGCTGATTGGCGTG
>JAHAYO010000099.1 GCA_018384595.1 Thiopseudomonas sp. | reverse complement strand
CTGGAGTTTGATGCGTCGGGCAAAATGATTACTCCCGCTAGCGGACAGATCACATATATCAACTGGACCCCACGAAAGCCGGACCCGAATAACCCAGGCTCATTTATTCCGAACGGAGCGGGCGGTAATAACGGTGCCGTTCCTGCAAGCTTTGAACTTGATATGTCAGGCACCAGCCAGTTTGCCAGTCCTTTTGCTGTGACCAAGGTGGTGCAGGACGGTTACAGCATTGGCGAGCTGTCGGGCGTTGAAATTGACGACACCGGTATGATTTTTGCCCGCTATACCAACAACCAATCCAGAGTGCAGGGGCAGGTGGTGTTGGCCAACTTTGCCAACGTTCAGGGCTTGCAGCCAGTGGGTAAAACCCAGTGGGTAGAAACGCAAGAATCCGGCCCGGTGGTGCTTAACCCCGGTACTGTGGGCAATAACGGTGCCATTCAGGCGGGTGCGCTGGAAGAGTCTAACGTGGAGATATCCGACCAGCTGATCCAGCTAATCGTGGCCCAACGCAACTATCAGGCCAATGCCAAAACCATTGAAACGCAAAGTGCCATCACTCAGACCATTATCAATATGCGCTAACGGAACGAGTGATTTTGCGCGCCCTCCGCACGGACGGCGCGCTTTTTTATGCCTGTTGTTTTACTCGGCCTTGCGGCGGGCCTTGAGGATGATCACCTGCTCAGAGGGTACGTTTTGGTGCATGCCGTAGTTGCCGGTGGGCACTTGGGCAATTTGGTCCACTACATCCATGCCGTTGACCACCTTACCGAACACGGCATAGCCGAAGTCGCGGCTACCATGGTTAAGGAAGGCATTGTCGGCGTGGTTGATAAACCACTGCGAGGTGGCGGAGTCCACCGCTTGGGTGCGGGCCATGGCCAGCGTGCCACGTTCGTTTTTTAGCCCATTATCGGCTTCGTTTTTGATGGGTTTGTTGACGGGGCGTTGTGACATGTGGGTGTCAAAACCGCCGCCCTGGATCATAAAGCCCTCAATCACACGGTGAAAAATGGTGCCGTCATAGTGCTCTTTGTCTACATAGGCCAAAAAGTTTTCTACGCTGAGGGGGGCTTTTTCTGCATTCAGCTCCAGCTCGATCTCGCCCATGCTGGTGCTGAGGATGACATGGGGGTTGTCAGCGGCCCACAGCGGGCTGGCAAGAAGCAGGGTGCTGGCAAACAGGATTTTTTTAAGCATGATTCAATCTCAAGGGTCAGGGGGACAGGGATGAGACACGCGCGTCTGGCAGGATGGCAGAGGCGGTGCATCAGCTGCGGATTGTAGCCTGATTGGCGGTGCTGTCGACAGGCATGCCAGCATGGCCGGCGAAGAGGTGCTGCTTGCCGGCCGGCAATTGGGGCTATACTTGCCGGTTTTTAGAGTCGGACAGGGTACAGCTACATGCAAGTTATTCCGTTAAATCAGGCCGTTGATGAACAGGACTGGCAGGCCCTGCTGGCCGGTGCGGTGCGTAGTAGCCAGCAACTGCTGCGTCTGCTGCAGCTGGAGCACAGCCCGCTGGCGCAGCAGCTGGGTGGCGATGCGGATTTTCCGGTGCTGGTACCTATGCCCTTTGTTGCCTTGATGCAGTCGGGCAATCCGCAGGATCCGCTGTTGCGTCAGGTGTTGGCGCTGCACGACGAGGGCCGGCAGATGCCGGGCTATGTGACTGATCCATTGGCCGAAAAAGAGGCCAATGTGCGCCCCGGCGTGGTGCACAAATACCACGGACGGGTATTGCTGATCGCTGCCGGTGGCTGCGCGGTCAACTGCCGTTACTGTTTCCGCCGTCACTTTCCGTATGCCGACAACCGCGTGGGTCGTAAGCAGTGGCAGCAGGCGCTGGACTATGTGGCGGGCGAGCGCAGCATTACTGAGGTGATCCTCAGCGGTGGCGACCCGCTGTTGCTGGACGATAGCGCACTGGCACAGCTCTGCCAGCAGATTGCTGACATTGACCATGTGCGCCGCCTGCGCATTCATACCCGCGTGCCGGTGGTCATTCCGCAGCGCTTGACTGCTGCCTTGCAGGAAATGCTGGCTGGCTCGCGTCTGCAAACCACGCTGGTGCTGCACATCAACCACCCGAACGAAATCAGCTCCGAACTGGTGCAGGGCTTGCACGCGCTGCGCCGGCAGGGGATTACGCTGCTCAATCAAAGTGTGTTGCTGGCCGGCGTGAATGATGATGCGCAGGTGCTGTGTGAACTCAGCGAAGCCTTATTTGCTGCCGGCCTGCTGCCGTACTACCTGCACCAACTGGACCGCGTACAGGGTGCCCATCACTTTTGCGTACCGCATGAACGGATGGCAGCCCTGTATCGCCAGATGAAAGTGCAGCTACCTGGCTACCTGCTGCCGCGCTTGGTGTGTGAGGAACCCGGCCAGCCGCACAAGACAGTGCTGCAGGTTTGACAGACTAAAGGCTACAAAACGTCGGGCAAACGGATTTGGTCGCTGCGGCTGCAGCCGGCGGTCAGGTTGGTGCACAGCTGAATAAACTCCTGCATGGCGCGGGTGTGGAATTTTTGCTGGTGCCAGATAAAAGAAAACGGCCGGCCCAGCTCCAGCTCGGGCGTTTCCAGCGGTATCAGGCTGCCGCGCCGGAAGGCATCGCGCAGTGCCAATCGTGAAATGCAGCCAATGCCTAGCCCAGACTCCACCGCTCGCTTGATGGCCTCGGTGTGCTCCAGCTCCAGCAGGGTGCGCATGGCTACGCCCTTGTCTTTCAGGGCGTTTTCAAAGGTGCGGCGGGTGCCCGACCCAGCCTCGCGCAAAATCCATGCTTCTTGCTGCAACTGCTGCAAACTGGCCTGCCGCGCTTCAGCTAGGGGATGGTCGGGTGCACAAAACACCACCAACTCATCATGAATCCAAGATGTCACTTCGAGGTCGGGATGCTGGCACTGGCCTTCGATCAGGCCCAAATCCAGACTGAACTCGCTGACCTGGCTAATGATGTGCTCGGTATTGTTGACGTGCAGCCGTGCCTTGCAACAGGGATGGCGCTGCATGAAGTGGCCTAGCAGCAGCGCCGCCAGATAATTACCGATGGTCAGGGTCGCGCCCACATTGAGCGAGCCGTAGCCCTGCTGGCCACGCAGCAGGGCGTCTACGGCCACTGCCTGTTCGAGCAGAGCGCGTGCCTGCGGCAGCAGCTCAAGCCCCAGCGCATTGATTAACAAGCGCTTACCGGCGCGATCAAACAGCTGGCAGCCGTAGTTGCGCTCCAGCTCGTTGAGCGCGGTGCTGGCCGCCGGCTGTGACATGGCCAGCCGTGCGGCAGCCCGCGAAACGTTTTCTTCGCGGGCAATTTCGGTAAACACCTGCAGCTGGCGCAGGGTAAGGCGCATATTCGGATTCATGATATGTACTATGCTTTTAATTCATTTTTCAAATGTATGGGCGACGCCTAGAATAGCGCTATCTGCCAACCTTTTCCTCAACCAAGGACCCAGCGTATGAGCAACCTCAATACCGAGCGCGTACTGGACGTGCACCACTGGAACGATAGCCTGTTCAGTTTCAAGACCACCCGTGATCCGGGTTTGCGTTTTGAGAACGGCCAGTTTGTCATGATTGGCCTTGAAGTGGAGGGCAGGCCCTTGATGCGTGCCTACTCCATTGCCAGCCCCAACTATGAGGATCACCTGGAGTTTTATTCGATCAAGGTCCCGGATGGCCCGCTGACGTCAAGGCTGCAACACCTTAAGGCAGGCGACAATATCCGCATCAGCAAAAAGCCCACCGGCACCTTGCTGCTGGATGACCTGCGCCCAGCCAAACATCTGTATATGCTGGCCACCGGTACCGGCCTTGCGCCCTTTCTCAGCCTGATTCAAGAGCCGCAGGCCTATGAGCGTTTTGACAAGGTGATTCTGGTGCATGGCGTGCGCTACGTCAGCGAACTGGCCTATGCCGACTTTATTACGCAGCAGTTGCCGCATAACGAGTTTTTCGGCGAGCTGGTGCGCGACAAGCTGATTTATTACCCCACGGTAACCCGCGAACCGTTTCGCAACCAAGGCCGTATTACCGAGCTGATGCGCAGCGGCAAGCTGTTTGACGACATCGGTCTGCCGCGCATCAATCCGCAGGATGACCGTGCCATGCTGTGCGGCAGCCCGGCTATGCTGGATGACCTGACCGATATGCTGAGCAGCGAGTTTGCACTGCAGGTTTCGCCCCGGCTGGGTGAACCGGGGGATTTTGTCATTGAGCGGGCGTTTGTCGAGAAGTAAGAACTTATTTACCGAAGGCTTGCAGCACGCCTTTGAGCAGGCTGCCGGCCGCCTTGGCCGGGTTGGCACGCAACTCGGCTTCTTGTTCACCCAATACGCCAAACAGAGCGTTGAGCGCCTGGTCCGCCACATAGTCTTCGGCGGAGACTGGCTGTTTTTTGCTCAGACCCAGACCGCCCGCTTGGCTAGCCAGCTGGTTGTATTGCTGGATCAGTGGCGAGCCGGCGGTGGTTTTTTGCACAATGGGCAAGAAGCGCTGGCGTAGCTCGTCACGGCTGCTGCGCTCCAGATATTCAGTGGCGGCTGTGGGATGGCTGGACAAAATCTGGCTGGCGTCCTGCAGGCTCATCTGGCGGATACTGGTGAGCAGTAGCTCTTTGGCGTGCGGCACGGCCTGTTCAGCCGCGCTGTTCAGGTTGTTTTCCAGTTCATCAATCAGCGCCCCCTGACCCAGATTGCGCATCAATTTGGCCGGTTTTTGCATGGCCTTGGGCAGCGCAATGCGCCATGTCGCGTTTTGGTTGAAACCGCCATCACGGCCCAGCTGGTTGACGGCAAGCTCGCTGCCCTGTACCAACAATGCTTTGAGGCCGTCAGCGGCTTGACTGTTGCCGATGGCAGGCGCGGCCCAGCTTGCGTTGCAGGCCATCAACAGACCGCCTAGCAACAGAGCGCGTAACGAAAGTTTAGTCAACATAATAGAGTGCCTCCTCCGGCAAGCGTGATGCTGCAGCTGGGTCCAGATAAATACGGACATTGGCATGCAGCTTGAGTGCACTGGCCGGCATTTGCGGATCAGCCGGTGTGCGGTACAGCAGGTCCATGGTTGCGGCCTTGTGCTCGCCGGTTGCCACTAGCACGATTTCTTTGGCATCCAGAATGTCGCGGATACCCAGCGTAATGGCGTGGGTCGGCACTTCATCCATGCTGTCAAAAAAGCGGCCATTGTCGATCCGAGTGGTTTCTGACAACTCGACCACATGCGTGCGGCTGTCAAAGGCGGTGCCCGGCTCGTTGAAGCCGATATGGCCGTTGCTGCCCACGCCCAGCAGTTGAAAATCTAGCCCGCCGGCTTGGGCAATGGCGGCTGAATAGTCGTGGCATTCGTGGTCGCAATCGGTACACAGCCCGTTGGGTAAATGGGTTTGTGCGGCCTTAAGACCCAGCGCATCAAACAGGTGATGGTGCATATAGTGGTTGTAGCTTTGCGGATGGCTGGCAGGTAGGCCGATGTACTCGTCTAGGTTATAGGTGGTGAGCTGGGAGAGGTCGATGGGGTCTTGGGCGATTTGCTTTAACAGTGCGGCATACACCGGCTCCATGGTACTGCCGGTGGCCAGCCCGAGCGTGGTAGCGGGCTGGTTGCGGATGTGTTCAAGCAGTTGTTGGCTGAGATGTTCGGCAATGGCTGCAGGGGAGGAGAAAACATAGAACATGATCTGTATCCGCTGGTGTTTAAAGGAGTGGCCGGCCATTTCCGGCGCGGCATGCAGTATACAGACCACCTGACGGAGCGTCAGTTTAAAATTTTATGGCGGGCTTTTTTTCGTATTGACGGTGTGCGCAGACCGGTTTCACCGAATAAGCACGGCAGCCTACCTGGGTAGAGGCGTTCAAGAGGGGGCGATTGGGCATGGAGTACATTGCTGTGCGGGCAAGGGCAGGGATGTTCTGTATTTAGCAGCCCGTTCGTGAACCCGTGGCGGGCCTGAATGTGGCCCGCCTGCTCGGATGGCAGGGGTCGCTGTCAGGCAAAAAGACGTTTGAACCAAGGCTTGTTTTTGGCCGGCTTGACCTGCATCAGATTGTCTTTGACCAGCTGGGAATAGTCGGCATCGTCACGGCGGATATGGTTGATTAGCCAAGTACGCAGCAGGGTTAGCAGCGGCTCGGCGACATCTTCGCCCAGCTCGAAACGTTGCTGGAACTCACCGACACGGCGGGCAAACAGCTGGTGCACTTTCTGGTGTGCCTTGACGAAGGGGTAGCCGGCCTGTTCTTGCAGTTCTTCCTCAAAGGCGAAATGCGACAGGGTGTATTCGATTAGCTGCTCGATCACGGCAGCAATCTGTTCGCGGTCCTTGTTCTGGTTGGCGTCGTGCAGGTCATTGATATAGTCAACAATGCGGCGGTGCTGGTTATCAATAACTTCAATTCCAATATCCAGCTCGCTGGTCCAGACAATATGGCTCATGGGGTACTCCTGGGTAAGGGGGTGTCAGGGACGTGTGCAGCACCCTAACATAATTGCCTGTTGGTAACGGCTAATGCAAATCAATAAAGCGGTTAGCAAATAAAGCTACTCAGTTGTAGCAGGCTCAGCCCAGCACGGGACCAGCCCCACCAAGCGAGGCCGAGTAGACCGACCAGGAGCAGGGCGACACTAAAGCGAATCAAGAGCTTAGGCATGATGGCCGCCTGCTATGGGTTGCTCTTTGATGGGGAGGTTCAGTAGCGCAGCCATCAGACTAAGAATAATGGAAATATGCCAGACCAACTGATAGCTGCCGCTGTGATCGTACACCCAGCCGCCCAGCCAGCCACCGGCAAACGAGCCCAGCTGGTGAAACAAGAAGGCAATGCCGGCCAGCATCGACAGGTGCTGCACGCCAAACAGGGTGGCGATGGTGCCATTGGTCAGCGGCACGGTCGACAGCCACAGCAGGCCCATGGCAATACCGAACAACCAAGCGCTGGTTTCGCTTAGCGGCAAAAAAATAAACAGACTGATAACAAGGCTGCGGGTCAGGTACAGCAGCGCCAGCAGACGCGGCTTGCTGAAACGCCCGCCCAGCCAGCCGGCCACCCAGGTGCCGGCAATGTTGAACAAGCCGACCAGCGCCAGCACCGTGGTGCCGGTTTGCGCAGACAGCTGCTGATCAATCAGGTAAGAGGGCAGGTGTACGCCAATAAACACCACCTGAAAACCGCATACAAAATAGCCGAGCGACAGCCACCAGAATGGCGCGTGCCGACCGGCTTCAAGCAGTGCGCTGCCCAGCGCTTGGCGCTGGCCACCGGTGGTTTGTACCGGTTTTTCGCGCAGCATGGGTACCAGCGGCACAATCAGCATGATTAACATCGCGCACACCGTCAGCGCGCCGGCCCAGCCCAGCCACTGGATCAGGCCAAGGGTGCCGGGCAGCATAGCAAACTGGCCGAACGAACCGGCGGCACTGGCAATGCCCATGGCCATGCTGCGTTTTTCTGGCACCACGCTACGGCCGACCACCGACAGCAGCACGGCAAAGGACGTACCCGACAAACCAAAACCAATCAGCAGACCGGTGCTTAGATAGAGCATGCCGGGGGTGGCCGCCGCAGACATCAGCCACAGGCCCAGCGCGTAGGCCAGCGCGCTAACCAACACGGTGGGCCGCACGCCGTAACGGTCAGCGAAGGCTCCCACAAAAGGTTGCGCCAGCCCCCAGATGAGGTTTTGCAGGGCAATAGCAAAGGCAAAGGTTTCGCGGCCCCAGCCAAACTCAAGGCTCATGGGTTGTAAAAACAGACCGAAGGCATGCCGCACGCCCAGCGACAGGGCAAGGATAATGGCGCTGCCCAGCAGCAGCCAGGCGGTTTTTTTAGAGGTGAACATAGGGGGTTCCGCGCGTCTGGGCTATTAAACACCTAGCGCCTGGGGCAGCCGGCGTAGGGTGGTAGGGGGCAGCATCTAACATGGCGTATTCACGCAGTGATCGGAGTCGCGGTGAAGATGGCATGCCGAGCTGCGCAGTCCGTTGCAGCTCGGCAGCATAGGGGTTGGATTTAGTCGTCGGGGTGGCCGCTGTTTGCGGTCGATTTTTTTCGGGGGATGCCCATGCGTTGGCGGCGTTCCCACAGGGATTTGCGGCTGATGCCCAATCGGCTGGCCAGTTCAGTTTCGGTCATGCTGTCTTGATTTTCCAGCACAAAATTTTGGAAATAATCCTCCAATGACAAAGCTGCCTTGGCCGCTGCGGGCGCGGCAGAACTGGCCGGGTGCGCCAAGTCAATATCAATACCCAGCAGATCAAGGGTGATGCGCTGGCCTTCGCATAGAATCACCGCACGTTCGATGGCGTTTTCCAGTTCGCGCACATTACCGGGCCAAGGGTAGCTGCGCATGGCCTGAGTGCAGTCGGCGCTGAAGGCCATGGGCGCGCGCCCAGCTTTGAGTCGCTGGCGCTCCAGCAGGGCGGTGGCGATTTCGATGATATCGTCGCCGCGCTCGCGCAGGGCCGGCAGGCTTAGGGCGATGACGTGCAGGCGGTAGAACAGGTCCTCGCGAAACTTGCCCTCGCGCGCCAGTGCTTTGAGGTCGCGGTGGGTGGCGGCAATCAGGCGGATATTGACCTTGTGTGACTGGGTGGAGCCGACCCGGCGGATTTCGCTTTCTTGCAGTACGCGCAGCAGGCGAGCTTGGGCCTCCAGCGGCAGCTCGCCAATCTCGTCCAAAAACAGGGTACCGCCGTCGGCGGCCTCGACCAGTCCGGCGCGGGCTTTGTCGGCTCCGGTAAAGGCACCTTTTTCGTGGCCAAATAGCTCAGACTCGATCAGCGACTCGGGGATGGCGGCGCAGTTGACGCTAATCATGGGTGCACTGGCGCGGTGTGACAGGTTGTGCAGGGCGCGGGCCACCAGTTCCTTGCCGGTACCGGACTCGCCGTGGATCAGTACGTTGGCGTCGGCAGGGGCGACTTTGCGGATTTGACCAAATAAGGTCTGCATGGCGGGGTTGCTGCCGATGATGCCGATATCGGCATTGTCGTTGTGGGTGGCTGGTGTGGGTTCGGCTTCTGTTGCCGTGTCGGGTTGGCGGCTGTGTTCGCTGAGAATACGGGCGATGGTGGCCAGCATATCCTGATGATCAAAGGGCTTGGCAATGTAGTCCATGGCACCCAGTTTCATGGTATCAACGGCCGAGCGCAGGCTGGCATAGCTGGTCATGATCAGTACCGGCGTGGAGCCGGCGTGCTGGATGATTTCGGTGCCGGGTGCGCCGGGCAGACGCAGGTCGCTGATAATCAGGTTGCAACGGGCCAGTGCCGAGCCGTCGAGGGCTTCCTGCACCGAGCCGGCCTCGCTGACTTGATAGCCGTTGCGCTCCAACAGGCGCTTGAGCGACGAGCGAATAATGGGCTCGTCTTCGATAATTAGAATATGGGACATCAATAGGTACTCTACTCGTTAGGGGTGCCGTCAATACCGGACTGCTGTAGCGTTGTTGTTGGAAGGTTACGCGGCAGTCGGATGCAAAAACAGGTGCCACCGGTTTGGCCTGCCAGCGGGCTGGTGACGCGAATTTCGCCCTGGTGTTCTTTGATGATGGTGTAGCACATGGCCAGCCCAAGGCCGGTGCCTTCGCCTGGGTCTTTGGTGGTGAAAAAAGGTTCGAACAGCTGGGCCTGATGTTCAGGGGCAATGCCGCTGCCCTGATCGGTGATACACAGCTCCACCCAGTGCGTGCCGGTACGGGTTTCCATGCTGATCAGGCCATTATCGGGGCTGGCATCGCGGGCGTTGCCGAGCAGGTTGACCACCACCTGACTGAGCCGCTGGCCATCGCCGCTGACCCAATGCTGTGGATCGCACAGGTTATTAAAACGAACCGGACGCGCTTCGCTGTTTAACGATAAGAGGTTCACCGCCTCTTTGCAAATATCCAGCCAGCACTGTGCTGTGCGCGGGTGGCCGTCGGCTGGGCTACTGCGTGAAAAGCCCATCATGGATTGTACGATGCCGGTGATGCGGTGGGTTTGCTCAAGGATCTGGTTGCTGATCTCTTGCAGCTCTTCGTCGCTGGTACGCTCTTCGCGAATAATCTGTGCCAGACAGGCAATGCCGGTAACCGGGTTGCCGATTTCATGGGCTACGCCAGCGGCCAGCCGCCCCAGCGAGGCCAGCCGTTGGGCGTGGATTAGGCGATCTTCGAGTTGGCGGTTTTCGGTGATGTCTTCCAGCAGCAGCACCATGCCGCTGTCGCGTGGTGCGCTGGGCTCGGCAATCGCCGCTTTGTGCAGGTTGAGCCAGCGCGACTGGTAGCTACTGTGCAGATGTTTTTGGTGCAGGCTGTTGTCGATGCCTTGGCTGAATTCTAGCAATAGCTCGCGCCAAGGTGGATCAATGTTGCCCAGACTGGAACCCAGCACACGCGAGGCGGCGATGCCAGTGAGGTTTTCCATGGCGCGGTTCCACATGATGATTTCGGCATCACACGACAGCGAGCAGACGCCCAGCGGCAGGTTATACAGCGTCTGGCGATGGTGGCGGCGCACGGCATCCAGCTCGCCAGCCAGACCGGTCAGGCGCGAGCGGTAGTCTTCCAGCCGGTGTTCGATCAGGTGAATGTCTTCGGTGACATAACCGGCTGCGGCGTTCTGATAGGGGAGAAAGCTGGCCACCAAATCGCTGGCAATGCCCGGCCCCAGCAAGCCGGACAGGTTGGCCTCAATCCGATCGCGCAGACGGCGCAGGGCAAAGGGGCGGGTTTCGTCCTGTGCCAGTTGCAGGTCTGCCAGCGCCCGCTCCACCTCGCGCTGGGCGGCTATTGCGCCGAGCGGCTTGGCCAGCGCATAGGCAAATTCGTGGGGTGAGTTGGCCTGCAGCTTGCGGCTTTCGGGTAGGCGTGGACGGTTGACCAGACAGGCTTGGCGGCTGCGCTGCTCTTCGGGGCGGGGCTGGCCCAGCAGTGATACCAGTACAAACACCAGCACATTGGCGATAATGGCCGTGGCACCGGCCTGTTGCCAGTTATCTTGGTCGGGCAGGTAGGGGGTGTCTGACCAGGGGAGCGGCAGACCGGCGGTCAGCCCGAGAATCGGCAGTAGCAGGGTGGCTGTCCAGATGCCAAGCCCGGTCAGGGTGCCGGCGATAAAGCCGTTGCGGTTGGCGCGCGGCCAGTACATCAAGGCCAGCAGTCCAGGCAAAAACTGCAGGCCACCGGCAAACGAAACGGTGCCCAGGCTGGTCAGTGAGTGAGTGGAGCCGAGCAAGCGATACACCAGAAAGCTGGCCAGAATAATCAGGGCAATCAGGCTGCGACGCACCCACTTGATCCAGCGGTAAATATTGCCTTCAGCCGAGGGCTGGTAGACCGGCAGGATCAGGTGGTTCATGACCATGCCCGACAGAGCAATGGTGCAGACGATGATGACGCCGCTGGCGGCCGACATGCCACCCATAAAGGTGAGCAACGCCAATTTTTCGCTGCCGAGCACCTGCGCCAAGCCAATGGAGAAATACTGCGGCTCGGTGTTTACCGACAGTTTGAGGCCGGCCCACAGAATCAGCGGAATGGGCAGGCTCATCAAGAGTAAAAACAGGGGCAGCCCCCAGCCGGCACTCACCAGTGCGCGTGGGGTTAGGTTTTCGGTGAAGGTCATGTGAAACATGTGCGGCATCACCACCGCAGCCGCAAAAAACAATAGCAACAGCATGCGCCACTGCCCGTCCTGCATGGGGCTTTGCAGCTGCGCCAGTTGTTGCTGGTTGTGATTAAGCCACTCTTGCAGGGCAACGGGGCCGCCCAGCGGGCCGTACAGCAGCCAGCCGCCTACGGCAAGAATGGCCAGCAGTTTGAGCAGCGACTCGAATGCCATGGCAAACACCACGCCCTGATGCTTTTCACGGGTGGCAATGTGGCGCGCACCAAACAGGATGGAAAACAGCGTCATGACCAGACAAAACACCCATGCGATGTGCTCTTGCACCGGCTCTCCGGTCAGCAGTTGGGCGGTGTCGGCCACCGCCTGAATTTGCAGGGCCAGCAGCGGCAGGGTGCAGGCTAGCAGGCCTAAGGTGGTCAGAGTGCCGGCGGCATTGCTGTGAAAACGAAAAGCAAACAGGTCAGCCAGCGAGGAGAGCTGGTGGGTACGGGTGAGCTGAAGCACGGGATACAGCAACACCGGAGCCAGCACAAAAGCGCCGCAGATGCCCAGATAAATAGCCATGAAACCGTAGCCATACTGGTGCGCCAGCCCGACCGATCCATAAAAAGCCCAGCCGCTGGCATAGACGCCCAGCGACAGGATATACACCAGCGGGTGACGCACCAGCCGTGCTGGCAGCAGGTTTTTTTCAGCCAGCCAAGCGGCGGTAAACAGCGTCAGTAAATAGCTGATACTCAAAGCGATCAGCTGCACTACGCTAAAGGTCATGGTTGGCCCCCAGTGTGTGCGCAGACGGGGTTAGCGGGTGTCGGCATCGTGTTTGCCCTGTAGAAAAAAAGTCAGGCAGATCAGCACCAACCACAGCAGATAGGGGCGCAGCCAAAAATCGTTGCCGGCAGTCCACCAGTCCATGATGGCCGGTGAAAACAGGTAGATGCCGATGACCAGCAGCAAGATCAGTCGATAAATGTGCATGGATGAGGGTTCATTAAGTAGGTGTTACCGATAGTAACCTGTGCAGCGGGGCAATCGCCAGTAGCCACAGCTTGACTTTAGGCGTAACCCGTCCGGCCTAGGGCGACGGCCAAGGCCTGCAAAAAATGGCCGGCCTGCGTATACTGACCGGCAGATTTTACGGGGCGCAGTGTCCCATGCTTTATAGGAATGACGCCCATGTTGATGGTGATTTCTCCGGCCAAAACGCTGGACTACAACACTCCGCCGGTCACAGCCCAATACACCCAGCCGCAGTTTGTAGAGCAGGCGGCGCAGTTGGTGGACTTGATGCGTGGCTACAGCCCGCAGCAGTTGGCCGAATTGATGAAAATTTCCGACACCTTGGCGGGTTTGAACGTGGCACGGTTTGCCGAATGGCAGCCTGTATTTACCACCGCCAATGCCAAGCAGGCACTGCTGGCGTTCAAGGGCGATGTATATACGGGGCTGGACGCGGATAGCCTCAGTGAAGATGACTTAGCCTATGCACAGGTACACCTGCGCATGTTATCGGGGTTGTATGGTGTATTGCGCCCGCTGGATCTGATGCAGCCTTACCGGCTGGAAATGGGTACTAAAGTGGCCAACCCGCACGGCAAGGATTTGTACGGCTTCTGGGGTACAACGCTGACGGATACGCTGAATGCCTATATGGACGAGAAGGGTATGGGAACCTTGCTTAATCTAGCCTCCAACGAGTATTTCAAGTCGATTCAGCCGGCCCGCCTGCAGGCGCACTTGGTTAATGTTGACTTCAAAGACCAGAAAAACGGCCAGTACAAGATCATCAGTTTTTATGCCAAAAAAGCACGCGGGTTAATGGCACGCTACGTTATTCGCAACCGCATTCAGTCGGTGGAGCAGCTAAAAGCCTTTGATGTGGACGGATATTATTTTAGCGAAAGCCAATCCCGTGCTGGGCGCTTGGTGTTTTTGCGCGACCATGCGGACGCCTGATTATGATACCTCTGATTCCCGCCCTGACTTGGGTTGCGCTGCTGCTGCGCTACCCGAAACGCACGCTGGCGGTGGCGTTGCCCTTATTGGCGCTGTTGTTGGTGATCGCAGCGCGTGTGCAGTGGGCTGAAATCCGCACTGAGTCCTTGCTGGCGCAGTTGCAGATGAGCATCGAATATGCGCCTAAAGGCTGTCCGGCAGACCTACAGTTACGGGTGCGCATTGATAACAACAGCGGGCGGGCGCTGGACAGTTTGAGCTGGCGCATTGCTGCTTACCGGCCCGGTGAGCGCACGAATCTGGTGGAAGAGCGCTACAACAACCCAGCCTACAGCGGCGATAGCCCGCTGGCAGCCGGTCAGCATTGGGAGCATTGCCTGCCGGTGCCGCCGCTGCGCAGCGGTTATCGGGCGTCTTCGCTGGAGTTTCGTATTGAACAGCGCAAAGGGCGCTTTTTGTAGGTTTTAGTCTGGGCTCTTCTTGAGCAGGTCGGCCAGTCCGGCCAGTCCCTTGTAGGTTTGCTGCGGGCCTTTCTGGCCGGCGGCTTCTTCTTTCTGATAGTGCATATCCACCTGACGCTGGTGTTCGTTGTCATGGCAGTACAGGCACAGCAACTCCCAGTTGGAGCCGTCGGGCGGGTTATTGTCGTGGTTGTGATCGCGGTGGTGCACGGTCAGCTCGCTTAGGCGCTTGCCGCTAAATTCACGGGCGCAACGTCCGCAGTGGTGCGGGTACATACGCAGGGCTTTGTCACGGTAGCCGCGCTCACTGTCACGGCGGTTTTGTGCAAGGATTTCGTCGAGTTTGCTCATAGTGGGGCCCGGTTGATATGGCTCAGGGGTTGGTTGACGGCAAAAATGCGGCTGCGGATGTCGCTGATGCCGGCAGCCTGTAGGCGCTGGCTGTGCTTGTCCAGATAGGCGCTGGCTGCGTTGCGGTCGGCAAACAAATAAATGCCGCCGGCTTGGCGCGTGTCGGCATTTTCGGTCCAGATTTTCCAGAGCAGGCCGGTTTCGGCGGCAATATCCTGTGCCAGTGGTTGCATGGCCTGGCTCAGGTCGTGGCCGAAGGGGCCGTGAAAGGGAAAGTCGATTTGCAGGATGAACATGTCTGTGCCCGTGGGTCGAGGTAAAAAACAGGGCAAAGCATAGCAGGAAACTGTGTGGGCTGGATCTGTGTAGCAGCCATCCGTGGCGGGTGTGGATTACTTCCAGTAGTTGTTGGCTGCCGCTACGGTGGCAAAGTGGGTGGCGACGACATGGGACACCTGAATCAGGTCTTCAGCATCGGTGGCGTAGTCGGCACGGCCTTTTTTTAGCACGTCCATATTAGGCTGGGTGGTTTTAACGCCCATGCGCGATAGTTTGATGGCCAGCTGGAAACCTTGCTCGGGGGTGTCGGTTTTCAGGGTGGGCAACCAGCTGTCGTTGGCTTGGGCAAAGCCGACCATCAGGCTGAATAGGGCGGGGATCAAGAGGAATTTTTTCATGGGTGCTTCCTTTATTGCTGTGTGAGGTGTCGTGCAGGGCAGGACGGGGATGCGGGTACCGCCTGTGGCTGCCTGCCGTCACAGTGTTGGGCAGGTTTGGTGTTGGCAACATGCTACCTTGGTGTGGGTGCGGTGCTATTTTGGTTCTGTTGGGTTTGTTTTGTCTTAGGTTGGTGTAGTGGTTTGGTGCTTGGTGCTTGGTGCTGGTGCCGTTCAAGGTCTGTGCTGCGGCTACGCACCCGCGCCGAAGCGAGCTTCGTCACAGGTGCTGATGCCTTGCACAGACCTTGCGCGGCCCGAATGACCATGCGGTGTTGGGGAGGGGGTGGCCCAGCTGCGCTGGGCTGCTGTCGCGTTGTGGGGGAAAGGGAGAAGTCTAAGGTTCAGGCATTTACGCAATGGGCTTTACAGTCTCGCATAGGTTTTTTGCGCACTAGGATTGCTTTCTTTTAGCAGCAATTCGGTCAGGGAGTGGTGGCCATACTTAAGCGAAATGCCCTTCACGAAGCCCGGTGTGATTCATCGTTCAGGGCGTGGGCTGTGTGACGTGGGCCGACTCGACCCAGAACAGTTCGCAGGCACCGGCGCCGGTGTCTTTGCGAGTCAGTGAGCTGCGCCAGCGCCAGCCGTCGGGTGCGGAGGCATTGACCAGATAGCCGTTGAGTTCAATCACTTGGCCGGGGCGCATGGACTGTATCTGGCTGGCGACTTGGGTGTTGGCGGGGATGATGTGGGTGTTGGCTGAGTTTTGCATGACTTGGGAAACGGGAACGCTAAGCTGCTGCCAGCGTAGCCAGTAAAAGCGACCGCTCTGGGTAATGGTCATTTGATCCAGCAGGGCGTTGTCGGACATGGGCCCCCAGCCGAGGGCGAAATCGACGGGTGATAGATCGGCCTCGCGTCCGCTGCGGTAGCTTTCTTTGCGTAGCAGGCGGGCTTGCAGCGAGTAGCTGGCCTGGGCTTCGATGCGGTAGCCATTATGTTGGAATACTGGGGCCGAGCTGCCGGACAGGTTGTGCTGGCGAGGGGCGTCGGGTGCCAACATGCCGGGGGTTTTGACCTGCACGGCGCGGTTGCTCCAGTTATTCCAGCCAGAATAGGCGGCAAGTGCCAAAATAATGAAAAACCAGCGTCTGCTCATAAAGGGGACGTTCGTAGCGTGTTAGGGGCTGGACATGATGACAAAAAAGCGCGCCGACGGCCATGTCGAGTATATGCATCGAATTTGCACATAGATAAGGGCGGAGTTTTGGCGTCTTAACGGGTACCATGCCTGCCCATTGCTGCCGGCGGCTGTGTATGGCTCGTCTGAGTTGGCGGCGGATGGAATGTTTCTTGCATTGGTGCTGGGTATTCCGTCGATGTGACGGTTGTTTGACGTTGGAATTTGGGTAATGGCTAAAGTGGATCGAACGCAGGTAATGACGGGCATGCGCACAGGCGCATCTTTGCTAAGGCAGGGTAACCTGGGTGTGCCCCTGTTGCTGTTGGTCATCCTGGGCATGATGACGCTGCCCGTTCCGCCGTTTTTGCTGGATGTGTTCTTTACATTCAATATCGCGCTGGCGATTGTGGTGCTGCTGGTCTGTGTGTACGCCATGCGCCCGCTGGATTTTGCGGCGTTCCCGACTATCTTGCTGGTTGCCACCTTGATGCGACTGGCGCTTAACGTCGCTTCGACGCGGGTGGTGTTGTTGCATGGCCATGATGGCGGTGATGCCGCCGGCAAGGTAATCCAAGCCTTTGGCGAGGTGGTGGTTGGCGGCAACTATGTGGTCGGTGCCGTGGTGTTTGCCATCCTGATGATCATCAACTTTGTGGTGGTGACCAAGGGTGCTGGGCGGATTTCCGAGGTGAGCGCCCGCTTTACCCTGGACGCCATGCCGGGCAAGCAGATGGCGATTGACGCCGACCTTAACTCGGGTCTGATTGACCAAGAGGAAGCAAAAACTCGCCGTGCAGAAGTAGCCCAAGAAGCAGACTTTTACGGCTCTATGGATGGTGCCAGTAAGTTTGTGCGCGGTGACGCCGTTGCTGGCTTGCTGATTCTGTTTATCAACTTGCTGGGCGGTATTGCCATTGGCATGGCGCAACACGACATGAGCTTTAAAGAAGCTGGTGTGGTGTATTCGCTGCTGACCATTGGTGACGGTTTGGTGGCGCAGATTCCTGGGTTGTTGCTGTCTACCGCAGCGGCGGTGATGGTGACTCGGGTGACCACAGCCGAGGACATGGGCCAGCAAATCCAGCGTCAGATGTTCAGTTCGCCGAAAGCGCTGGCTGTTTCGGCTGCTATTTTGATTGCCATGGGCTTGGTGCCGGGCATGCCGCACATGTCGTTTCTTGGCCTTGGCTTTATGGCTGCAGCGGGTGCCTACTGGATTTGGCGCAAGCAAAAAACTGACGAAACCGCCGGTACGTCGGTGCAGAAAAGCCAAGACGGTGGTGGCGAGCAGTTGCCGGCGGCGGTGGCTCCCGAGCAGCGCGAATTGGGCTGGGATGATGTCACGCCGGTGGATATGGTTGGGCTGGAGGTCGGCTACCGGCTCATTCCGCTGGTGGATCGCAACCAAGGCGGTCAGTTGCTGGCGCGCATCAAGGGCGTGCGTAAAAAACTATCGCAAGACCTGGGCTTTCTGATGCCATCGGTGCACATCCGCGACAACCTTGACCTGAACCCCAATGCTTACCGGCTGACGCTAATGGGCGTCACTGTGGCAGAGGCCGAGGTGTATCCCGAGCGGGAGCTGGCCATCAATCCGGGGCAAGTATTTGGCACCGTTACCGGTCTGGCTACCACCGATCCGGCCTTTGGGCTTGAGGCGGTCTGGATCGAACCTAACCAGCGCGATCAGGCGCAGTCGCTGGGCTATACCGTGGTGGATGCCAGTACAGTCGTGGCCACCCACCTCAATCAGGTGCTGAGCAAGCACGCCCATGAGCTGATTGGTCACGAAGAAGTGCAGCAGTTGATGCAGGTACTGTCCAGAAGCTCGCCACGGCTGGCCGAGGAGCTGGTGCCGGGCATGATTTCCTTGTCGGTTTTGCTGAAGATCCTGCAGCAACTGCTGCAGGAGCAGGTGCCGGTGCGCGACATACGCACCATTGCCGAGGCCATCGCGAACGCCGCTGCCAAGAGTCAAGATTCTGCCGCCATGGTGGCGGCAGTGCGGGTGGCTTTATCCCGTGCCATTGTGCAAAGCATTGTCGGGCTTGACTCCGAGCTGCCTGTGATTACCTTGGAGCCCAGGTTGGAACAGATATTGCTTAATAGTCTGCAGCAGGCTGGACAGGGTGGAGAAGGTGGCATATTGCTCGAACCCGGAATGGCCGAAAAGTTACAGCAGTCTCTGGTCGAGGCGGCGCAACGTCAGGAAATGCAGGGCCAGCCGGTAATTTTACTGGTAGCCGGACAGATTCGAGCCATGATGTCGCGCTTTGCCCGGATGGCAGTACCCAATATTTACGTACTGGCCTACCAAGAGATACCGGACAACAAGCAGGTCACTATCGTAGCGACGGTAGGACAAAACTAAGAGGGCACAGTCATGGCCATGCAAGTCAAACGCTTTTTTGCCGCAGATATGCGCCAGGCAATGAACCGCGTAAAAGAAGAGCTGGGAGCTGATGCCGCCATTCTTTCCACGCGTCGTCTGGCAGGTGGTATCGAGCTGACCGCTGCGTTGGATTACAGCCCGCAGCCGCTGGCCAGTCGTGCCGCCAACCCGGCCCTTGAAGCTGAGCTGCGTAAAACCAGCCAGAAAATCCTGAGCGCTAAATCGGACTTTGAGCAGCGTGCGCAGGTGGCCGCCGGTGGGCGTGATCGCCAGCTGTTTGACAGTGTTATGGAGCACTCCGCGCGTGTCGCCGAACCCGCCCCCGTGACTGCCCGCTCCGCAGTCGAGCAGCAAGAGCTGGCACAAATGCGCTCTGAGCTGATGGGGCTGCGAGAACTGATCGAAACTCAAATGGGCAATATGGGCTGGCAGGGCTTTGCCCAGAAGCAGCCCGGTCATGCCGCCGTATGGCGCAAGCTGCAGAAAATGGGCCTACCGGCGGATGTGATCAGCGCCGTGATGAAAAAAATCCCACACACGCTGGACACCCGCGATGCTTGGCGCATGGCGCTGGCAGTGCTGGCGCGTTCGGTGCAGTCGCCGAAAGACGAGCCGGTACAGCAGGGTGGCGTTATTGCTCTAGTGGGGCCGGCTGGCATGGGTAAGACCACCACGTTGGCCAAACTGGCCGCTCGCTATGTGCTTGAGCATGGCGCGCAGAATATCGCCATTGTCAGCATGGACTGTTACCGCCTAGGTGCCCAAGAGCAGCTGAAGACGCTGGGTCGCATCCTCAATGTGCCGGTTAGTCATGTAGAGGCGGGGCAATCTCTGGAGCAGGCGCTGCAGCCGCTGGCCAGCAAGCGCATTGTGCTGGTGGATACCGCCGGCTTGCCGGCCAGCGATCCGGCACTGGTGCTGCAACTGGACAACCTGACAACCCGCAAGTATCCGGTGCGCAATTACCTAGTGCTGGCGGCTACCAGCCAAGCTCAGGTACTCAAGGCGGCATGGCATGCTTACAAACGTTGTGGCCTAGCCGGCTGCATCATTACCAAGCTGGACGAGGCGGTCAGCATGGGTGAGGTATTGGGTATGGCAATTGGCCAAGGTCTCTGTGTCGCTTATACTACTGATGGTCCCAAAATTCCTGATGACATTCAGGTGTCACGCAGCCATCAGCTGGTTAGCCGTGCCGTGCGCATGCAGAACCCGGACGAACCCACAGAGGGCACCATGGCTGAACTCTTTGCCGGTACAACCGCCCACGCGCGCCATGCCGTGTAAGCGCTGACAGCAACTGAATGTTTTTAAGGTGTAAATCCAATGTCTAACAAAAATCCCGTTCAAGTAATTGCAGTAACAGGTGGCAAAGGCGGCGTCGGCAAAACCAACGTGTCGGTCAACCTGTCGGTGGCTCTGGCCAACATGGGGCGGCGGGTCGTTTTGCTGGACGCCGACTTTGGTCTGGCCAACGTTGACGTTTTGCTAGGGCTGGAGCCCAAGCGCACTCTGGCCGAGGTGATGGCCGGCGAGTGCGACTTGCGTGATGTCTTGCTGGCAGGTCCAGCGGGCGTCAAAATTGTGCCGGCCTCTTCAGGCACCCAGAGTTTGGTTGAGATGACGCCCATGCAGCATGCGGGCCTGATTCAAGCATTCAGTGAGCTGGGTGACAATCTGGACGTATTGATTGTCGATACCGCCGCCGGTATCGGCGACTCGGTGACCAGCTTTGTGCGCGCTGCGCAAGAGGTGGTGCTGGTGGTGTGTGATGAGCCCACCTCAATCACCGATGCCTATGCCCTGATCAAGCTGCTGAACAAGCAATTTGGCATGAACCGCTTCCGTGTGCTGGCCAATATGGCACATAGCCCACAGGAAGGTCGCAATTTATATAATAAGCTGGTAAATGTGACTGAACGTTTTCTGGATGATGTTGCTTTGCAATACTTGGGGGCCGTACCGTATGACGAAATGGTGCGCAAGGCCATCCAGCGCCAGCGCCCTGTATACGAAGCTTATCCGCGCAGCAAGGCATCTCAGGCATTTCGTGCCATTGCGCAGAAGGTGGATGCATGGCCACTGGCTGTAACCCCCAAGGGGCATCTGGAGTTTTTTGTTGATCGCCTAATCGGCTGACGAGTTTGGAAATGAGCCAATGACGCTACCCGGTGCAATGCAGATGTACAACAGGACAAGGGAAGGGGATGAGCAATCCCGCCTGGTTGAGCAGCATGCCACGCTGGTGAAACGCATTGCTTACCACATGCTGGCACGGTTGCCGGCCAGTGTGCAGGTGGAAGATCTGATCCAGGCCGGCATGATCGGCCTGCTGGAGGCCGCCAAAAAATACGATGGTAGCAAGGGTGCCAGTTTTGAAACCTTTGTCGGCATCCGCATTCGGGGTGCCATGCTCGATGAAGTGCGCAAGGGAGACTGGGCACCGCGTTCGGTACACCGCAACACCCGCATGGTCAGTGATGCGATGCGTGAGGTTGAAACACGCAAGGGGCGCGAGGCCACCGACCGCGAGGTGGCGGAAACAATGGGGGTGGGCCTAGACGAGTATTACAGGATTCTGTCCGATACCCGTGGTAGCCGCCTGTTCAGCTTTGACGGTTTGATGGAAGACGGTGCACCGGAGCCGGGGCAGGGAAGTGAGGGTGAACCAGAGTATCAGGCCGAGGACGAGAAGTTCAGGCAGGCCCTGATTGATGCAATTGAAGGCTTGCCCGAGCGCGAGCGCTTATTGTTGTCGTTGTATTACAATGACGAGCTCAACCTGAAAGAAATTGGCCTGGTCCTGGGGGTCAGCGAGTCGAGGGTCAGCCAGTTGCACAGCCAGTGTGCAGCGCGTTTGCGCAGTCGGTTGACCGGCTGGCTCGCGAGCGACTGATGTGAAGCGGTTACACAGTTAAACATGACCGGCACGGCCGGCAGGTAGCAACCCCGGCAGCGCAAAGGGTGCCGGGTCGGATAGAAGACATATAGACGTCGGACCCTGGCCGGCACATTGAATACTCTGGAGGCTAGCTTGAACAAGAACATGAAAATCCTGATTGTTGATGACTTTTCAACAATGAGAAGGATCATCAAGAACCTCTTGCGCGACCTTGGGTTTACCAATACCGAAGAGGCTGATGATGGATCAACCGCCTTGCCTATGCTGCAAAGCGGCAACTTCGATTTTTTGGTAACCGACTGGAACATGCCGCAAATGACCGGTATCGACCTGTTGCGTGCCGTGCGCGCCGACGATCGGCTCAAGCATTTGCCGGTACTGATGGTGACCGCCGAGGCCAAGCGCGATCAGATCATTGAAGCAGCCCAAGCGGGCGTGAACGGTTATGTGGTCAAGCCTTTTACCGCGCAGGCACTGCAGGACAAAATTGAGAAAATTTTTGACCGGGTCAACGGTTGATACAGGCATGTTCGGGGTTTGCCGTGACAGTAGATGAGAATACGCAGGCGCGTTTGCTGCAGGCTGTTGAAGCGCAATCGGTCGATCTGCAGGCGGCACTGACGCAGGGCAACTGGGCACTGGCCGGCCGCTTGATTGGCCAGATCAATGACATTCGCAACCAGGCCCTGTATGACGAGGTGGGTAAGCTAACCCGTGAGCTGCACAGCGCCCTGCTGGACTTACAGATAGATGATAACAGTCCGCATGCGCACGAAATGTCGCAAATTACAGATGCTAACGAACGCCTCACCTACGTTATGAACATGACGGAAAAAGCGGCCAATGACACCATGGATTTGGTCGAAGCCAGTGCGCCGCTGGTCAACTACATCAGCTATGAAGCGCAGAGCTTGGTGGCCGATTGGCAACGCTTTACCCGCCGAGAAATGCCGCTGGACGAATTTAAGGGGCTGGCCAAACGCATCGAAGCTTTTTTGGTACGCAGCCTACATGACAGCGACCAGATGTCTGGCAACCTGAATGATATTTTGTTGGCACAGAGCTTCCAAGACCTGACCGGTCAGGTGATTAAACGGGTCACTGTGCTGATTGGCTACATCGAAGCAAGCCTGGCGCGCATGGGCACCCTAGCCAGAACCGTTGATGAAGTGGCCGGCATCGAACACGACCCACAGGCCCTTAAAAAACAGGGGCTGGCGCCCAGCAACCCGACCCAGGGCGAAGGACCACAGATCCGTGCCGATAAAACCGCAGATGTGGTAACTGACCAGGTTGATGTTGACGATTTACTATCCAGCCTAGGGCTGTAAGGAGAGCTTGCGATGAGCTTTGAAGCCGATGAAGAGATTCTCCAGGACTTTCTGGTGGAAGCAGGCGAAATTCTAGAATTGCTCTCTGAACAGCTGGTAGAACTGGAGAGCAGGCCGGAAGATATGAACCTGCTCAATGCCATTTTTCGCGGGTTCCATACGGTAAAGGGCGGCGCAGGCTTTTTACAGCTCAACGAGCTGGTCGAGTGCTGCCATATCGCCGAAAACGTGTTTGACATCCTGCGCAAGGGTGAGCGACAGGTGAATGCCGAGTTGATGGACGTGGTGTTGGAAGCGCTCGACAGCGTCAACAGCATGTTTCACCAAGTGCGTGAACGCAGCGAAGTGACCCCCGCACCAGCCGAGCTGCTACAAAAGCTGGCGGTTCTGGCGGCTCCTGATACCGGTGCCGCGCAAGCAGACGCTGGCGTTGCCACCGCGACTGCATCCGTTATCGACATGCATGAAGATGAAAACATGGATGCCGCCGATGCCGAGTTTGAGCAAATGTTGGCCATGAGCTCGCCGGACCCCGAAGAACCCACTGCCGATGACGCCGCCGATATCATTACCGAAGAAGAATTCGAGGCGCTGCTGGATCAGCTGCATGGCGATGGACAGGCACCGGCAGCAGAACCCACCGGAGCCGAGCAGCCAAGTGGTAGTAATGACGAAATAACCGACGACGAATTTGAAGCCCTGCTCGATCAGTTGCATGGCGAGGGTAAGTTTTCCGCCACTGCGGTGCCGGAGGCTGCCAATGCAGCGGCTGACACGCCAGCCGTTACTGCCGTGGCTGATGACGAAATTACCGATGACGAGTTCGAAGAGCTGCTAGACCAGCTGCACGGCAAGGGTGATTTTCAGGTTAAGGCGGTGCAAAAGCCTGCTGCAGCGCCAGTCGCAGCACCGGTGCCTAAAGCCGCCCCCGCGCCAGCTTCTGCGCCTGCACCGGCCCGCAATGCGCCGCCAGCCAGTAGCGAAGAAACCACCGTGCGTGTGGATACCGCTCGGCTAGACGACATTATGAATATGGTGGGTGAGCTGGTGCTGGTGCGTAACCGGCTGGTACGGCTGGGACTGGACAGTGAAGACGAAGACATGTCCAAGGCGGTATCCAATTTGGATGTAGTTACCGCCGACCTGCAGACAGC
The DNA here is from genome assembly GCA_018384595.1 of Thiopseudomonas sp. Classification (GTDB taxonomy): domain Bacteria; phylum Pseudomonadota; class Gammaproteobacteria; order Pseudomonadales; family Pseudomonadaceae; genus Thiopseudomonas. The sequence goes on along the minus strand of JAHAYO010000099.1, from coordinate 12,386 downwards.
GGTGATGAAAACCCGCATGCAGCCCATCAAGAAAGTTTTTGGTCGCTTCCCGCGTTTGGTGCGCGATATGGCGCGCAACCTGAAAAAAGAAATCAGCCTAGAGCTGGTGGGCGAAGACACGGATTTAGACAAAAACCTAGTTGAGGCGCTGGCCGACCCGCTGGTGCACTTGGTACGTAACTCGGTAGACCACGGCATTGAAATGCCGGACGACCGTGAAGCTGCCGGCAAGGAGCGCACCGGTAAAGTGGTGCTGTCGGCGGCCCAGGAAGGCGACCACATTTTGTTGATGATTACCGACGACGGTAAAGGCATGAATGCCGACGTACTGCGCGCCAAGGCCGTAGAGAAGGGAATGTTGGACAAAGATGCCGCCGATCGCCTGACCGAGCTGGAATGTTATAACCTGATCTTTGCGCCGGGCTTCTCCACCAAGACCGAAATTTCTGATGTATCCGGTCGTGGTGTGGGCATGGATGTGGTCAACACCAAAATTTCTCAGCTTAACGGCAGCGTCAACGTCTACTCCAAACCGGGCGAAGGCTCGCAGGTGGTGATCAAGGTGCCGTTGACGCTGGCCATCATGCCCACCCTGATGGTGATGCTGGGCAGCCAGGCGTTTGCCTTCCCCTTGGTCAACGTCAACGAGATTTTCCATCTTGACCTGTCGAACACCAACATAGTGGACGGGCAGGAAGTGGTCATCGTGCGCAACAAGGCATTGCCACTCTTTTATCTCAGTCGCTGGTTGCAGCCCGGGCGCCAGCACACGCGCCAGAAACAGGGGCATGTGGTGCTGGTCAGTGTAGGCGACAAACGTATCGGTTTTGTGGTTGACCAGCTGATCGGCCAAGAAGAAGTGGTCATCAAACCGCTGGGCCGTGGTTTGCAAGGCACGCCCGGTATGTCGGGTGCCACCATCACCGGTGACGGCCGTATTGCATTGATTCTGGACGTGCCCAGCCTGCTTAGGCATTACGCCTGATTTATTGAAGGAATGTATGCATCATGGCAGTAAAAGTCTTGATTGTGGACGACTCGGGTTTTTTCCGCCGCCGGCTTAGCGAGATTCTGGCAGCCGACAGCCGTATCGAAATAGTGGGTACTGCGAGTAATGGCCAAGAGGCGATTGATAAAACCCTAGAGCTGCGCCCAGACGTCATTACCATGGACTACGAAATGCCGGTGATGGACGGCATTAGCGCGGTACGGCAGATCATGCAGCGCTGCCCAACGCCCGTACTGATGTTTTCATCGCTGACCCACGAAGGCGCGCGGGTCACCTTGGATGCCTTGGAAGCCGGCGCGGTTGACTATCTGCCCAAAAACTTTGAAGACATCTCGCGCAATCCGCAAAAAGTGCGACAAATGCTGTGTGACAAAGTACAGGCGATTTCACGCAGTAACCGCAGCGGACTGACCCGTCGGCCTTTGCCGCTGGCTACGGCTCGCACCAGTATGACAACGCCTGCAGCGGCTGCCACGTCGCGAACCCGTACCCTTGGCGAATCGATGGCGCGCCCAACCTTGCAGCGCACGACCACAGCCGCAACGCAACCGTCTGCCTTGACACCGACGCCCGCTTCAGCGCCAGCTGCGACACCGGCAGCTCGCCCACAGCGGCGTTCCTATAAGCTGGTGGCCATCGGTACCTCTACCGGCGGGCCGGTGGCGCTGCAGCAGGTTTTGACCTCATTGCCTGCCGATTTTCCGGCACCCATCGTGCTGATTCAACATATGCCGGGTACGTTTACCCGCGCTTTTGCCGAGCGCCTCGACAAACTATGCAACGTCCGCGTCAAGGAAGCCGAAGATGGCGATATTCTGCGTCCGGGCTTGGCCCTGTTGGCCCCTGGCGGTAAGCAGATGATGATTGATGCTCGGGGGCAGATTCGCATTCTGCCCGGTGACGAGCGCCTCAATTACAAGCCCAGCGTGGATGTTACCTTTGGCTCGGCTGCCAAGACTTACCATGACAAAGTATTGGCCGTGGTACTGACCGGTATGGGCGCAGACGGGCGCGAAGGCGCACGTTTGCTTAAGGCCGCTGGCAGCCAAGTATGGGCACAGGACGAAGCTAGCTGCGTGATTTATGGCATGCCCATGGCGATCGTCAAGGCGGGGCTGGCCGACCAGATTTACTCGCTTAATGATGTGGGGCCGGCCTTGGTAGAGGCCTGTAATTGATGGATATCCTCAGCCTGATTGGACTGGCCATGGCCTTTGTCGCCATCATTGGCGGCAATTACCTCGAAGGTGGCCACATTGGTGCGTTGATCAACGGCCCCGCCGCCTTGATTGTATTTGGCGGAACTCTGGGCGCAGCCCTGCTGCAAGCGCCGCTCAGTCATTTCAAGCGCGCTATCCAGCTGCTGGGGTGGGCATTTTTCCCGCCGGTCAGTGATATGCAGCGTGGCATTAACAGTATTGTGGGTTGGAGCATGGTGGCGCGCAAAGACGGCCTGCTGGGATTGGAGTCCATTGCCGATGCCGAACCCGACCCCTATGCGCGCAAGGGGCTGCAGTTATTGGTAGACGGCACAGAACCCGAAAATATTCGCAGTATTCTTGAGGTCGACCTTTATACCCAAGAAGACCGTGACCTGCAGGCGGCTAAAGTTTACGAAAGCATGGGCGGCTATTCGCCCACCATCGGTATTATTGGCGCGGTGATGGGGTTGATTCACGTGATGGGTAATTTGGCCGATCCCTCACAGCTGGGCAATGGCATTGCCGTAGCCTTTGTAGCCACCATTTATGGCGTAGGCGTGGCCAACCTGGTTTTGCTACCACTGGCCGGTAAAATAAAAAGCGTGGTGTTGCGGCAGTCGCGTTATCGCGAAATGATGCTGGAAGGGCTGCTGTCCATTGCTGATGGTGAAAACCCGCGTTCTATCGAAATGAAACTACAAGGCTTCATGGAGTAGGCCATGGCCCGTAGAAAACGGCAGGAAGAACACCCCAACCACGAGCGTTGGTTGGTGTCCTATGCCGACTTCATTACCTTGCTGTTTGCTTTTTTTGTGGTGATGTATTCCATTTCCTCGGTCAACGAGGGCAAGTACAAAATTCTCTCAGATGCCATGGAAGGTATTTTTAGTCAGCAGGATAAGTCGATCAAACCCATTCCTATTGGGGATGAAAAACTGCGCGGCACCAGCGAAGCGGGCAGTGGTGAAAGCGGTGAAGAAAAAGAGCCGCTGGCGCGTATCGCTGACAGCATTCGCGAAGAATTTTCCAGCTTATTGGGTGAGGGCCAGCTGCAGATCCGTGCTAACGAAATGTGGCTGGAGTTGGAGTTAAGCTCCAGTTTGCTGTTTCCGGTGGCGGACGCCATTCCGCAACAAGAAGGCTTCGATATCATCGAAAAAATCGCCACCATTTTGGCACCCTATGATAATCCGATCCAGGTTGAAGGTTTTACCGACAGCCTGCCGATCCGTACCCCGTTGTACCCAACGAACTGGGAACTGTCCGCGGCGCGCTCAGCCAGCATAGTACGCATGCTGGTAATGGACGGTGTGGCCCCTGAGCGGCTGGCGGCAGTGGGGTATGGCGAGTTCCAGCCAGTGGCCAGCAACGATAGCGCCGAAGGACGCGCCAAAAATCGCCGTGTGGTGCTGCTGATTTCGCGTAACACCGAAGGCCGGCACACTCGAGTGGTTGACCCCTGATATCAGAGTGTTGGCACGTTGCTTGCTTTGTATAACTCCGACACTGAATGGCTAGATGCTGTCAGTAAAATGACATGATGGCATCGCCAGGTTGGAGAAAATAAACATGAAAGTATGGGCAGTAGCAAACCAAAAAGGCGGTGTCGGCAAGACAACCAGCACGGTTGCGCTGGCCGGCTTGCTGGCCGATGCCGGCCGCAGGGTGCTGGTGGTGGACCTTGATCCGCACGGGTCTTTAACCAGTTACTTTGGCTATGATCCGGATACCCTTGAAAACAGCTGTTATGACCTGTTTACCGCGGGCGGCAAGGTCGATCCGGCACTGCCACGCAGTCTGTTGCTGGAAACCAGTCACGCCAACATAACCCTGATGCCGTCCAGCACCGCTGTGGCAGTTCTGGAGCGCCAGTCATTGGGGCAGGGCGGGCTAGGCTTGGTCATCAGCAAGGCACTGAGCCATCTGACTGCTGATTTTGATGTGGCGCTGCTGGACAACCCGCCCTTGCTGGGCGTATTGATGGTCAATGCGCTGGCAGCCAGCGAGTTGTTGGTTATTCCGGTGCAAACCGAATTTTTGGCCCTCAAAGGGCTGGAGCGGATGATCAGCACCCTGAATATGGTCAACCGATCACGTAAAGAGCCTTTGCCGTTTTGCATTGTGCCGACCATGTTTGACCGCCGCACTCAGGCTTCGCTGTCAACGCTCAGGTATTTACGCAACCAGTACAACGATCATCTGTGGCAAGCGTACATTCCGGTGGATACGCGGTTACGCGATGCCAGCCGTGCCGGCTTGGTGCCCTCGGTACTGGATCGCAACAGTCGCGGTGTGCTGGCGTATCGGGTGCTGCTCAAGCATTTGCTACAGATGTCGATGCAGCTGGAGCAAACGGCGCTCGATAGCGCCTGATAATCAAAATAATCAGACGGATGACCGCACGATGAGCAGTAAACCGCACAAGTCACAGACCGCACTACAAAATTACCTTGATGGCCTGTTACAGGAGGCACAGATTGGGCTGCCCGAGCGCCCGGTGCTGCTGCGTGAACGGGTGCAGCAGCCACAGGTGCTGCCAACTCTGACCACGCCCGCTGTGGTTGAGCCGGAGGTGGTGACCACTGTGGCTGAGCCGGTCACTCCCACAAGTAGCGAGCGCCCAGCCTGGTCGGAAGAGCCCTTTGAGTGCCTGTTATTTGACGTTGCCGGACTCAAGTTGGCGGTGCCGCTGGTGAGTCTAGGCAGCATTTACCCCTTGGAAGCTGACGGAATTACGCCTATTTTTGCCCAGCCTGACTGGTTTGTCGGTATTATGCCTACCCCAGTAGGCAACCTTAAGGTGCTGGATACCGCGCGTTGGGTGATGCCTGAACGCTATCATGATAAATTAAGAGATGATTTGCGTTTTGTCATTTCCATTGACGGCTATGCGTGGGGGCTGGCCGTCAATGCCGTGCACCAGTCTATCCACTTGCAGCCGGAGGCCGTCAAATGGCGAGCCAGCAAACGTGGACGCGAGTGGTTGGCCGGTACGGTTATCGAACATATGTGCGCCCTGCTGGATGTACATGCGCTGGCAGAGCAGGTCCGACAAAAAGAACAGGGAGCCGCTAAGGCCTGACACGTGCGGCTGTACAAACACCCTGTAACATCCAATACTAATGCGGCTATCTGAGTGGCCAGTCCTGGAGAGGGATAAGGTATATGAATATTAAATCTGCAAACAGCTCTGATGATCCCGTCCTGCAGTGGGTGACCTTCCGTTTGGAAGATGAAACCTATGGCATCAACGTCATGCAGGTGCAGGAAGTCTTGCGGTACTCTGAAATCGCACCGGTACCGGGCGCGCCGAGCTATGTGTTGGGCATCATTAATCTGCGCGGCAATGTGGTCACAGTAATTGATACGCGCCAGCGTTTTGGTCTGCCCTCTGCAGAGGTGACGGACAATACCCGTATTGTCATTATTGAAGCTGACAAGCAGGTGGTGGGGATTCTGGTGGATAGCGTGGCGGAGGTGGTGTATCTGCGTCAGTCTGAAATCGAAACCGCACCGAATGTGGGCAACGAAGAAGCTGCTAAATTTATCCAGGGCGTATGCAATAAGAATGAAGAACTGCTCATTCTGGTTGATCTGGAAAAAATGATGACAGCGCAAGAGTGGGCGGAGCTGGATAGTTTCTGATGCTGTACGGCCTGTATGCGCTGGTTCTGGTATTGGCCGTGGCGGCTGGTTATGGCTTGTATTGGCAATTTCGGCAAATACAGGCCTTGCAGGCGCGCTTGCAGCAGCTGCAAAAAAAACAGGATCGCCAGTTGGCGGGTCTAGTGCGACGGCTTGATAATTATTTATCAGGCAGTATGCAGATGGGTAAAGAGCTGCATGCGTTGCGTGAACAGGTTGCTCCGATGCCGGACAAGCTACTGCAGCTTGAGCAGCGAGACCCAGGCAGTTTGTCGTTTATGGAAGCGGCGCGTTTGGTGGGGCTGGGTGCTACAGCGCAAGACTTACAGCAAGCCTGTGGCCTGTCGCACTCGGAAGCTGAGTTGTTGCAACGTATCCATGGCACAAAGCAGTCATAGTCTGTTTTTAATGGTTATAAAAAAACCGGTCTTGGAAGACCGGTTTTTTTGTACCAGCTGCAATTACTTGCGGCTTGCTTTTTCCAGCATGCGCAGGGCACGCTCGTTGGCTTCGTCAGCGGTCTGCTGAGCGCGCTGGGCAGCGGACAGGGCTTCGTTGGCCTTGTTGTACGCTTCGTCAGCGCGGGCCTGAGCGCGGGCGGATGCATCTTCAGAAGCAGTGATGCGGGCTTCGGCTTCTTTGTTCAGGGAGCAGCCGGTCGCCAGAACGCCAGCTAGGGCCAGAGCAGAAAGTTTCAGAGCAGTTTTCATTTATTTCCCCTAATAGTGTTGGGTATCCATGGATATCAGCCTGCAAATACTGCGACTGACAGTTGCATATATTACCTGTTTGCTTGATTAAGTAAACGGGTTGCCATGGTAAAAAAGGTCTATTTTCAATCTGGCCACCTATAGGGTCGTGCTTGGTTGCGGCGGATCAGTAAGAAAGTCTAGGCTTCTGCACTAGGTAGTGGGCTGTGCTAGGATTGCGGCCTTTGTTTCGTCTTTTCTATAGCAAGGAGAAGTGCCATCATGGCCAATGTCAAGTTCTTTGGCGGAGAGTCAATTCCGCTGGAAATGCACAAAGTCCGTATTGTCCAGAAACTAAACCTGCCGCCCATTGAGCGCCGACTTGCGGCCATTACCGAAGCTGGCAACAACACTTTCTTGCTGCGCAACGAAGATGTGTTTATGGATATGCTGACCGACAGCGGTGTCAATGCCATGAGTGACCAGCAGCTGGCCGCCATGATGGTTGCTGATGACAGCTATGCGGGTAGCGCCACCTATACGCGGCTAGAAAACAAACTAAAAGATATCTTCGGCATGCCATTTTTCTTGCCGGCCCACCAAGGCCGTGCTTGTGAAAATATTCTTGGCCAGGTATTGGTCACCGAAGGCAGTGTCGTGCCGATGAATTACCACTTCACCACGACCAAGGCGCATATTGTGCTTAACGGCGGCGTGATTGAAGAGCTGGTTGCCGACGAAGGCTTGGAAGTCACCAGCGAGATGCCGTTTAAGGGCGATATGGATCTGGACAAACTTCAGGCTTGCATTGCCCAATACGGTGCGGACAAGGTTGCTTTTGTGCGCATGGAGGCCGGAACCAACCTGATTGGCGGCCAGCCGATTTCTTTGGCTAACCTTGAAGCTATCCGCAAAATTTGTGACCAGCATGATCTAATGCTGGTGCTGGATGCCAGCCTGCTGCAAGACAACCTGTACTTCAACAAGGTGCGTGAGGAGTCTTGTAAGGACTTGAGCATCCGTGAAATCACCAAGCGTATTGCTGATCTGTGTGACGTGATTTATTTCTCTGCGCGCAAGCTGGGTAGTGCTCGCGGGGGCGGCATGTGCATCCGCAGCGAAGCGCTGTACAACAAAATGCGCGGCCTGATTCCGCTCTACGAAGGTTTCCTAACCTACGGTGGTATGTCGGTGCGTGAAATGGAAGCCATGACCGTAGGTCTGGAAGAAACCATGGATATGGACGTTATCAGTCAGGGGCCAATCTTTATTGAGTATATGGTCAATGAGCTGGTCAAGCATGGCGTGCCGGTTATTACTCCTGCTGGTGGCTTGGGCTGTCACATCAACGCCATGCAGTTTGTAGATCATATTCCGCAGTCAGAGTATCCGGCGGGTGCTTTGGCGGCGGCGTTGTATCTGGTCAGTGGCGCTCGCGGTATGGAGCGCGGCACCATTTCTGAGCAGCGCGAGCCAGATGGCAGCGAAACCTTTGCCAATATGGAGCTGGTGCGCCTAGCCATGCCGCGCCGCGTATTTACGCTGTCGCAGGTGAAGTACGTTATTGATCGTGTCGTGTGGTTATATGCTAACCGTCACCTGATTGGTGGCTTGAAATTTACCGAAGAGCCAGAAATTTTGCGTTTCTTCTATGGCCGTTTAGCACCAGTATCTGGTTGGCAGCAAACGCTGGTTGAGCAGTTCCGTAAGGACTTTGGCGACAGCCTGTAACTATTGCAGGAGTGCAAAAAGCCGCACCTTTGAGTGCGGCTTTTTATGCCTGAAATTGATCCGCGCTTAATAATGCTCAGGCTGGTAGCCAATACGGAAGCCGCCCCAGTGACGGCCGTTGACGTAAATGGGTACGGATAGGTCGTGCATGTGCTCACCGGTTTCGCGGATATAGGTTTGCAACAACATGGGCTTTTCGTGGCTACCACAACGGCTGCCGACCTTGTCATTGAACAGGCGTTTGGTGCGGTTGTTTAGGTAATCCTGCTCGGGGTTACCGGTCAGTGGCTGACTGTAGGGTTTGTTGTGGGTTGGAATATAGCCTTCTGGGGTAATGCCGATGGCAAATACCACACCCGGATGTTGCAGAATGCTTTCTTGGTACTCCGGTAAAACGCTGTCGGTATAGCGGTCGAAACTGCTGCTGTATTTTTGCGGTTGCGTATTGGGGATCGGGGTTAGCGTGCGGTTAAACAAGTCGGCCTCACGAATACCGCCTTTGGCAATATCGGCGCTGAAACGCTCGCCAATGGCCTGAGCGGCTGCGCGGGCCAGCTGATAAATGGCCTGATGGTAGTCGGATAAACTGACCTCGGACAGGCGCTCGCTGATGCTTTCGGTCTGGCCCTCAAGGGCTCGCGCGGCCTGACTGAGTTGCTGGGTCTGGGTGTCGCTGACCGATAGATCTTGGCGTACCTGGGCCACTGCATGAAACAACTCGTCCAGACGCTGGCGGTTATTCTGGGTGCCGGATGCGATTTGGCCCATTTGCTGTTCAACGTCGATGGCCAGCTGGGTAATGCTGGAGAGCTGAGCGCCGGCGTGCTCAACCAAGCCCACGCTGTCATTGAGTTCCAGCATCAGTTGCTGAAGCTGGCTGGCCACTTCGCTGGTGTGCTGGCGAATGTCACTGACCATGGTTTCTACTTCTTCGGTGGCGGAGGCCGTGCGGCTGGCCAGTGCGCGCACTTCGTCGGCAACCACGGCAAAGCCACGGCCGGCTTCGCCAGCACGCGCCGCTTCGATGGCGGCATTGAGCGCCAGCAGGTTGGTTTGGCTGGCAATATTCTGGATCACGGCGGTGACTTGCTGAATTTCTTCGCTGCGCTGACTCAGGCTGTGCACCAATTCGCTATTGCTGGTGGCCTGCTGACTGAGCCTTTGGATACAGGCAATGGTCTGATTCAAGCCAGACAACCCCTGTTCGCTGCTGGTGCGCACTTCGCTGGCGCTACCCAAACCGTTTTCGCTAAGGCGGGCGGTTTGTTCTTCAGTAACGATCATCTGCTCGGCACTGCTTTCAATCTGGGTCGCCGCTGCGACTAGCGAATCGAGCTTGGTGCTTAGCTGGCTGGCTGCATGGCTGACGCCGGCTGCGGTCAATGCATTTTTACTGGTGGCGTGCGATAGCTCTTGGGCCAGTTGTGTGGTGCTGTCCTTACTGTGTGTATCTGCGCTAATAGCACTGTTATGGCGTTTACCTGTTGGCCAAAAACAGGCGGCCAGCGCAGGCAGTAGACTAAGTGGGGTGTACCAGCCAGAAACACCTTGCCAAGCCATGAGCAACAAAATAATGGCACTGGCCAGAATGGCGATAGGCAGGACGGGGGAGCGAGGGTGTTGGTCGTTCATAGCAGAGCGGGCCTTGTAAATGTAGCTGTGGTCTAAACTGTGACAGCTATCACACTTAACCGCAAGTATCGGTCAAAGCGGCTAAAAATGGATGCCACTTTAGTCGGCAGCGCGCGCAACCTTGGTGCTAGAACGGATGAGTGGCGCTGCCAGCCAATCGCCAGCAGCGACAACGGTGCGGTTACTTACCAAACGAGGCGCAGTGACCGCCGCTAGGTGCTTGACCGGAGCCCAGCGCAAAAATGGCGCTTTCCAGTCGTAGGTTGACGGGCGCGGCATGCTGCCAGTCCCAGATAAAGAAAGCTCCCAGTGCCAACCAAAACAGCAGAATGCGGGGTTTTTTTAGGTGTGCCATAACTCAGTATCCGTAGTGTTTGCGAATGCGTACACCCGCCAATGAACCGATGAACGCCAGTATTACCCAGATCCAGCCATGCAGACTGCCGGTGGAAATACCGCTAACCATGGCACCCACGTTGCAGCCAAAGGCCAAGCGTGAGCTGTAACCCAGCAAAAATCCGGCTGTCAGGCCAACCAACCATTGAGTTGCGGTCAGTTTTTTCTGTTCGTCGTTGCGCTTGCCGGCAAACACCAGTAACGCGCCACCTAAAATACCGATGCTGGTGATGGTGGTGACGTCCAGCAGTACCGACTGTTGCAGTGCGCTGGCGTTGCTTGGCTGGCTCCAAAAGGCGTTGACCGTTGGGTCAAACCAGCTGGTCGCTTGAGCGATTTTGGCACCCCACAAACCAAAGCTGTACACAATGCCCCACGGCTGGCCGGCAATGACCAAGTTAAGTATTGCCAGCAGAGCCAGCAGGACGGCACCGAGGAGCAGTTTTTTGTTGAGGCTGGGCTGTGGTGTGTTGGCGCCTCGGCTCCACCAGAAGCACAGGGCAGCGAGTAGCAAAATGCCGCCAAAGGTCAGAGCCAGTGCGCCGCCGAGGCCGGTGCTGTCGAGCAGACTGACCGGGGCAACAGCGCCCAAATCCAGCCACCAGCCCAAATGGGCCGAGCCGAGAAAGCTGCCCAAAGCAAAGAGCGGCAAGATGGCCATGTTGAGTGGAATGCCCAGTCCGGCTTTGTACAGAGTGCCGGAACCGCAGCCGTCGGAAATTTGCATGGCTGCGCCAAATACCAGCGCGCCGACCAGCAAGCTAATGCTGGGGGCGCCTAGCGCGGCGGCAAGATCGCCCGGAAAAGCGGCCAGCAGCGGTAGTGAAACGGCCGCTGCAATGGCCAGTAATACCAGTTGCGCGTAAGCACCGCTGGCATCGCGCTGCTCAATCAGGTTGCGCCAGCCGGTGGTGAAACCAAAGCGGCAGCCGGCCAGTACCAAGCCCAGGCCAATGCCCACTATAAATAGCAGGCTCTGGCGGATGGAAACCGACCAGAGTAGAAAAAAGGCAAAGGCAAACAGTGCCAAGATAAGCCCGTTACGTTGTTTATTCATGAATCAGTCTGCCAGTTGCTTGAATTTTGTCTGAATTTGTTGCCAGCGCGTGGGTGCGTTGTCCATGGGCAGCGCTTGCGGGCTTTGTGTCCATTCGGTCATGGAGCCGGGGTACAGGCGCACATTGGACAGTCCCGCCAGTTCGGACAGTACAAACCAGTTGGTGGCGGCCCAGTGACCGGTATTGCAAAACGACAGGGTTTCTTCCGCTCCAGTTAGTTTTTGTTGCTGCACCAGTTGGCGAATTTCGGCTGCAGGGCGTACACGGGTTTCACCGGGGCGGAACCACTGCGGGAACGGCAGGTTGCGAGCGCCGGCAATGGTGCCGCCGGTGCTGGCGGTAGGCGCTTTCATGGTGCCATCAAAAAAAGACGGCGGGCGCGCATCTAAGAGTTGGACGCTGCTTTGACCGGCGCTGATTTTATCCAGCAATTCGTCCGTTTGGATGGCCAGTGAGGCTTGTAGGTTGACGACGCTCTGGCTGGGGGGCAGCAGGTTGGCGTGCAGCTCGACCTGCTGCTGTTGTTGCCAATAATGGTAGCCGCCATTGAGTAAGCTGACCTGTTGGAAGCCTAAGTATTTCAGCGTCCAGTACACGCGGGCGGCGGCACCAAAGTCGGTTTCGTCCTCGCCGGTGGCGTACACCAGTAGCTGCTGTTCGGGCGTCAGCCCCAGTTCACGGACTAAACTTTCAAACGCTGCGGGATCCAGCAATTGTCCTGGGTTGTGGGCAGGGCCGCGCCAACGTCCGTAGGGTGCAGAAATTGCCCCAGGCAGGTGGCCGGCTTGATAGGCTTCGGGCGCACGAATATCCAGTGCTTGTAGGTGTTCTTCGGCCAGCAGGACAGCAGCTTCATCGACTTCTAGCATGGGGGGGAGTGCATGGGCCGCTAAACTGCCGCTCAGCAAGCAGGCGAGCAGCAGGGTTCGGATAAACAGAGGCATGTGGCTTTCCGGAGGGGATAAAAGGGGGCGCATGATTACATGCGTGATAAATCATTAAAAATAATTTATTTATATATAAC
>JAHAYO010000098.1 GCA_018384595.1 Thiopseudomonas sp. | reverse complement strand
GCCAGCCCGGGTGACTTCGAGTCAGTCAAGGCGATTGCCGACACGGTCAAGGACAGCACCATTTGTAGTCTATCGCGGGCGCTAGATGCCGATATCGAGCGCGCCGGTGAAGCACTGGCCGGTGCCAACTCGGGCCGTATTCATACTTTCATCGCCACCAGCCCGATCCACATGGAATACAAGCTGCGCATGCAGCCGGATCAGGTGGTTGAGCAGGCGGTGCGTGCGGTCAAGAAGGCTCGCAGCCTCTGTGATGATGTCGAGTTCTCCTGTGAAGACGCTGGCCGCAGCGAGCTGGATTTCCTCTGCCGCATTGTCGAGGCAGCGATTGATGCCGGTGCCCGCACCATCAACATTCCCGACACCGTGGGTTATGCCATTCCGCACCAGTATGCCGAGCTGATCCGCCAACTAATCGAGCGGGTACCCAACTCCGACAAGGCGATTTTCTCCGTGCACTGTCATAACGACTTGGGGCTGGCCGTGGCCAACTCGCTGGCCGCCGTGGTCGCCGGTGCCCGCCAGGTTGAGTGTACGATTAACGGGCTGGGCGAGCGTGCCGGTAACGCCGCGCTGGAAGAGATCGTCATGGCAATCAAGACCCGTGAGGACTTGCTCGGCGTGCATACTGGCATCGACACCACGCAGATCCTCAGCACCTCGCGCATGGTTTCCGGTATTACCGGTTTTCCGGTACAGCCGAACAAGGCGATTGTCGGTGCCAACGCCTTTGCCCACGAGTCTGGCATTCACCAAGACGGCGTGCTCAAGCATCGCGAAACCTACGAAATCATGTCCGCTGAATCAGTGGGCTGGCATGCCAACAAGATGGTGCTGGGCAAGCACTCGGGGCGCAATGCCTTCCGCAGCCGCCTGCAAGAGCTGGGCATCGAGCTGGCCAGCGAAAGCGAGCTGAATGCCGCCTTTGCCCGCTTCAAGGAACTGGCCGACAAAAAGCACGAAATTTTTGATGAAGACATCCAGGCTCTGGTGACCGATACCCAGAACGAGGAAGTGACCGAGCATTACAAGCTGGTCAGCTTAGAGGTGGCCAGCAAGACCGGCGAAACCCCGCAGGCCGAGCTGGTACTGCTGGTGGATGGTGCCGAAGTGCGCGCCAGCGAGCAGGGTTCAGGCCCGGTCGATGCCGCTTTCAAGGCGATAGAGTCCGTTGCCCAGTCTGGTGTGACCCTACAACTGTATTCGGTTAACGCTATCACCCAGGGCACCGACTCCCAGGGTGAGGTGACCGTGCGCTTAGAGCGCGGTGGCCGTATTGTCAACGGCAATGGTGCTGACACCGATATCGTGGTGGCTTCGGTCAAAGCCTATTTGCATGCGTTGAACCTGATGCAGAGTGGCTCGGCCAAAGCGCACCCGCAGGTTGGCGGCATCTAAACCATGGAGCAGGCGCTGCTGGAGCAGGAAACTCGCCGCCAGGCGATGTTGCAGGTGATGGGGCTAGAGGTTTGGCTACCCCGTCAGCAACTGCCCCATGCCGCGCCCAGCGCCGACTGGCTGATAAACTGGCCGCCGGTGACAGAGCAACCGGCGGCTGCAGTGCAAACAGCGGCACCGGCGAGTGCGCCGGTTGCGAGCCGTCCGCCGCCGCCGGATAGCGCCAGAAGCAGTTTGCAGCAGGTGCGCCAAGCACTGGAGGCGGGCGTACCGATCAAAAGCGTTACGCAAGAGTCTGCTGTTACTTCAACGGCCAAGGTGCCAGACAGCAGCGCGCCGCCGGCACCCGCTGCGGCCGATATCCCTCGTTTCAGCTTGCAGTTGTTGCGCAGTGGGCCTTGCCTGTTGCTGGCTGATTTGCCGCTGGGCGAAGCCTTTCAAACCAGCGATCCCGATTTCCAGCTGCTGCGCGATGTGCTGCATGCGGCCGGCTTGCCACCGCCACAGCTGTTGCGCCGAGGCGAGCCGATACGTTGGCCACTCTTAAGCACGGGCGCACTGGCCGGCACTCAGGATGGCGCAGCGGCGCGTGCCAGTGTTCGCGATCTGCTGGAACATGAAACCAGTCAGCAGCCGATTACCTTTATCTGGCTATTGGGGCCGCGGGCCATGCGTTTTGCCAACCGCGCGGATGAAGAGGCCGAGCTCTTTGCCCTGACGCCGTTCCTAGGCCACGTTCGCCTGTGGAATGTGCCCTCACTGGAAGCACTGATGCAGGAGCGCACGCTTAAACCGCAACTCTGGCAGCACCTGCAAAAACTGATGCCGCACTGGAACCGCCATGATTGAGGGGGTGAGCGTGCGCCCGATGCGCACAGAGGATTTGGATAGCGTGGTCGCCATTGAGCAACAGGCCTTTAGCCACCCTTGGTCACGCAGGCTCTATCAGGACGCGCTCGACAGTTATCAGTGCCTTGTGTTGGAGCAAGATGGCCAGCATCTGGGGCATGTGGTGATGCAATACATTGTTGATGAAGCCCACCTGCTAAATATCGTGATTGCTGTTGAACAGCAGGGCAGGGGGCTGGGCAGCGGGTTGCTGGACTATGTGCTGCAGCAGTCGCGCCAGCGGGGCTGTGCCAGCTGTTTTCTTGAGGTGCGCGCATCCAATACCGCCGCCTATGGCCTGTATGAGCGCCATGGTTTCAACGAAATCGACCGCCGTCGTAACTATTACCCCACCACCAGTGGCCATGAAGATGCACTGGTGATGGTGTGCAGCTTGGCCGAGAGCTGGGATTTTTGCTGAAATAGAGCGTCTTGGCCGGTTGCTGTTTGTGGCAAAATAGTGACCTGCATCAAGCGTTGCCGGTCATACCCGGTGTCATGAATTACAACCAGGAAACACCATGCCTGAACTTCAACAACTGTTTGAAAACAACGTGCGCTGGGCTGAATCCATTAAAGAGGAAGACCCCGAGTTTTTCGCCAAACTGGCCAAGCAGCAAGAACCTGAATACCTGTGGATCGGCTGTTCCGACGCCCGGGTGCCAGCCAACGAGATTGTCGGCATGCTGCCCGGCGATTTGTTCGTACACCGTAACGTCGGTAACGTGGTGCTGCATACTGACCTGAACTGCCTGTCTTCGGTGCAGTACGCGGTCGATGTGCTCAAGGTTAAGCATATTTTGGTCACGGGCCACTATGGTTGCGGTGGCGTTAAGGCGGCCATGAGCGACAAGCAAGTGGGTATTACCGATGCTTGGATTCGCACCATCCGTGACCTGTATTTCAAGCACTATGACGAGCTGCAACAGCTGGCCAGCCAAGAGGAGCGGGTGGACCGTTTGTGCGAGCTCAATGTGATCGAGCAGGTGGCTAATGTCAGCCATACCGCCATTGTGCAGAACGCATGGCACCGCGGGCAGAAGCTGTCGATTTACGGCTGCATTTATGGCATCAAAGACGGCCTGTGGAAAAACCTGAACGTGACCCTTAAGGGCATTGATCAGGTGCCGCCACAATACCGGCTGCAGCCGCTGACACCTGCTTAGTGGGTCAAGCGAGATGCTGTCGCAGCGTCTAAATCAGTTATCGCGGAAATAAAAAAACCGGATCAGTTGATCCGGTTTTTTGTGCGCGGAGGATTAGTCCTGCGCGGCGGCCTGAATGGCGGTGAGGGCAACGGTGAAGACAATGTCTTCAACCAGTGCGCCGCGGGACAGGTCGTTGACCGGTTTGCGCAGGCCCTGCAGCATTGGGCCAACACTGACCACGTTGGCGCTGCGCTGTACAGCCTTGTAGGTGGTGTTGCCGGTATTGAGGTCGGGGAACACAAACACAGTGGCTTGGCCAGCAACCTTGCTGTTGGGGGCCTTTGACCGACCAATGGCTTCGACGCTGGCAGCGTCGTATTGCAGCGGGCCGTCGATGGCCAGTTGCGGTGCCCGCTCTTGGGCGATACGGGTGGCTTCCATGACTTTTTCCACTTCAGCGCCAGAGCCGCCGGAGCTGCCGGTGGAGAAGCTGATCATGGCAACCTTGGGGTCAATGCCGAAGGCGGTCGCTGACTCGGCGCTTTGCAGTGCGATTTCGGCCAGTTGCTCGGCAGTCGGGTTGGGGTTGACCGCGCAGTCGCCATAAACCAGCACTTGGTCGGGCAGCAGCATGAAGAACACTGAGGACACCATGCTGTAGCCGGGTGCGGTTTTGATCAGCTGTAGGGCGGGGCGGATGGTGTCAGCGGTGGTGTGTACCGCGCCGGAAACCAGGCCGTCCACATCGTCCTGAGCCAGCATCATGGTGGCCAGTACCACGGTATCGTCCAGCTGCTCGCTGGCCTGTTCTGCGGTGAGGCCACGGCTTTTGCGCAGCTCGACCATCGGGGCGATGTACTTGGCCTTAATGCTGGCTGGGTCAAGAATTTCAATGCCGGCTGGCAGGGTTACGCCCTGCTGCTGAGCTACAGAGCGGATTTCGTCTGGGTTGCCAAGCAGGACGCAGTTGGCAATGCCGCGCTCTTGGCAGATGGCGGCAGCGCGAATGGTACGTGGCTCGTTGCCTTCCGGCAGTACGATACGCTTGCCGGCGGCTTGGGCGCGGCGCACCAGCTGGTAACGGAATGCAGGCGGGGACAGTAGCGGCACACGGTCTGTGGCGCAGCGCGCGGTCAGCCACGTTTGGTCTAGGTAGCTGGCGATGTGGGCGCTGGTGGTGCGGGCGCGTTCGGCGTCGTCCACTGGAATAGCGCGCGGCAGGCGGGTGACCTGGTAGGCGGTATCGTAGGAACCAGTGGCCACGCTCATAACCGGCAAGCCGCCCTGTAGAGCGCCCTTGCCCAGTTCAAGGATGCTGGCGTTGGGCGCGTAGCCGCCGGTCAGCAATAGGCCGGCCAGACGTACGCCGTTCATTTCGGCCAGACTGGCGGCCAGAATCACGTCGTCACGGTCGCCGGGCACCACGACCAGCACGTCGTCCTGCAACAGGGGCACGATGTTGGCCACGGTGCGCGAGCAAAGGATGACCTTGCTCACGCGGCGTTGGTCAATTTCGCCGGTGTTGATGATGTCGGCCTTGAGGAAGCCAGCATAGTCGGAGCAGCGCGGCGCATTGAGCGCTTCATTGGCGTTGATACAGCCGATCAGGTGTAGATCGCCTTTACGCAGCGCTGGCAGATGGCCCTTGAGGCGCTCGGCAAAGCCGTTGAGTGACGGACTGGTGACCTTGTTGATAACCACGCCCAGCACCTTGGGATCGCTGGTGCCACCAAACAGCTGCGCTTGAGATTCGATGCGGTCGGAAATTTCGTCGAGGTCGTCGCTTTGTTGTGCACTGACCAGAATGACTTCGGCGTCTAGGGTTTTGGCCAGGCTGGCGTTGATACGCTCGACATACTGGGCCTGACGCGAAGGCGTCATGCCTTCAACAATGATAATGTCGTACTGGTCGGACATTTGCTGATGCATGCTGACGATTTCTTCCATCAGGTCATCCATCTGGCCATTACCAACCATACGCTCGACGTGGCCAAGCGTGAGGCAGGTTGGCTGGCTGGTGCCATAAAGGCCGGCCATCAATTGGCTGACGCGTTCGGCACCGCTTTCACTGGGGTGAGGCTGGGCAATGGGCTTGAGAAAGCCGACGCGCAGGCCGGCGTTTTTCAGCACCTGGACCATGCCAAGGCTGACGGATGTAAGACCTACGCCAAAACCGGTCGGAGCGAGCAAGAATGTATGCATTCTGGATTCCTGTCTGATTCGGTAAAAGAAGAAAGCCGGCGCTGGTGCGCCGGCTGGAAATTAGTTGGCGTCAACCACCGCCAGCGTTTCGTTGGCAATCTGGCGCTCTTCGTTGGTGGGTACCACCAACACCAGCGGGTGCCCCTCGGCACTGATGGTGCCGCCGGTGCCACGGGTGCACGCCTGGTTGGCCGCATCGTCAAGTTTGAAGTTGAAGATACGCATGTGATCCAGAGTTTTCTTGCGGATCAGGGTGGCGTTTTCGCCAATGCCGCCGGTGAACAGCAGGCCGTCTAGGCGCGGCAGGGCGCACGACAGCGCAGCCAGTGATTTGGCCAGACGGTAGCAGAAAATCTCGATGGCTAGCGCGGCTTTTTCATTGCCTTGCTCGCTGGCTTCAATCAGGGTGCGCATGTCGTTGGACAGACCAGATACGCCCAGCAGGCCGCTCTTTTTGGTCAGCAGGGTTTCAACGCACTGTGCGCTGTAACCAAAAGTGCGGTGCAGGTGGATTTGCAGGCTGGGGTCAACATCGCCGGAGCGCGTACCCATGACCAGGCCTTCCAGTGGGGTTAGGCCCATGGTGGTGTCGCGGCTTTCGCCATTGACCACCGCAGTGGCGGAGCAACCGTTGCCTAAGTGGGCCACCAGCCAGCAGCTGTCATTCACCGGTTTGCCGGCCATTTCGGCACCCTTGCGGCTGACATACAGGTGGCTGGTGCCATGGAAGCCATAGCGGCGGATACCGTGCTCGGTGTACAGCTCTTCTGGGATGGCATAGCGGTAAGCGTAGTCGGGCATGGTCTGGTGGAAGGCGGTGTCGAACACGCCCACGTGTGGCAACTCTGGGTACAGCTTCTGCGCCGCTTCAATGCCCATCAGGCCGGGCGGGTTGTGTAGGGGTGCCAGAGAAGCATTTTGTTCGATGATGCTAACGACTTCAGGCGTCAGGTGGCAGGCTTTGTGTACCTGTGAGCCACCATGCACTACGCGGTGGCCGATTGCATCGAGGTGGCCAGCAGCTTCCTGTACGTAAGGCAGGATCTGGGCCAGGGCTTCGGAATGGTCGGCGTTGGGAAATGAGAGGTGTTTCTTTTCGCCGTTTTGTTTCCAGGTAACCTCGGCTTCAGGGCTACCGATGCGCTCGGCCAAGCCTTCAATGATAAATTCATCTTGGTCTTCGTTGACCAAGGCAAATTTGATGGAAGAGCTGCCGCTGTTGATGACTAATACGTTGCGTCCAGACATATGTTTTGCTCGCTTTCAGGCTTTGTATAAATAGGTGGGAAGTTGGACAAGCCGCTGTTTTGTTAGAGATGAAAGCGGTCTGTCCCCGAAAAAATAGGCCTAATGTTCGGGCGGGTATCCCTTAAGGTCAAGACGGATATTGGTCTAGTTATTCTAAAGTCGCATTCATTTAGAACTGCGGGTAAACTGCGCGATCATTCATAAAGCACAGGTTTTTCAGTATGCAAATCGCCGATAACGCAGTAGTGGCCATCGATTACACGCTGCGTAACGATGAAGGAGAGGTTCTCGACAGTTCTGAAGGTGCGCAGCCGCTGGTGTATCTGCACGGTGCGGGCAACATTATCCCGGGGTTGGAGCAGGCGCTGGTAGGCAAGCAGGCCGGTGATGAGCTCAAGGCCAGCATCGAGCCTGAAGATGCCTATGGTGAATACAGCGTTGAGCTGGTTGCGACATTAAACCGCAGCATGTTTGAGGGCGTTGATGAGCTGCAGGTGGGTATGCAGTTTCATGCCTCTGCTCCCGATGGTGGCATGCAGGTTGTGACCATCCGTGATCTGGATGGCGATCAGGTAACCGTGGACGGCAACCATCCGCTGGCTGGCCAGCGCCTCAATTTTGAGGTGAAGGTGGTAGGCGTGCGTGCGGCGTCCGACGAGGAAGTGGCACACGGTCATGTCCACGGCGAAGGTGGTCATCACCACTGAGTGGTAGTGATAAAAAGCCCGGAAATTTCCGGGCTTTTTTGTCGCCGGCTATGCGCTTTAGCGGGTGGCTGCCATCTGGTAGGCGGTTACCAGCGCAATCTGCATGCTGCCGCTGTCGATGTTGCCGGTACCAGCCAGGTCCAGCGCAGTGCCGTGGTCTACCGAGGTGCGGATGATCGGCATGCCTAGGGTGATATTGACGGCAGCGCCGAAACCCTTGTGCTTAAGCACCGGTAGACCTTGGTCGTGGTACATGGCCAGCACCGCGTCGCACTGCTTGAGATTCATCGGGGTGAACAGGGTATCGGCCGGCAGTGGGCCGGTCAGATTCAGGCCATCGGCGCGCAGGCGCTCAAGGGTCGGGATGATGATGTCCAGCTCTTCACGACCCAGGTGGCCGTCTTCTCCGGCATGTGGATTGAGGCCACATACCAGAATGTGCGGGTCTTGGATGCCGAATTTATCTTGCAAATCCCGGTGCAGAATACGGGTGACGCTTTCGATACGCTCAGGGGTCACCGCATCGGCAACGTCGCGCAGCGGCAGGTGGGTGGTCACCAAGGCGACGCGCAGGCCATGGGTGGCGAGCATCATGACTACACGCGGCGCACCGGTCAGCTGCTGGAGGAACTCGGTATGACCGGAAAAGGGCACGCCGGCTTGATTGATGATGCCCTTGTGCGCTGGTGCGGTAATCATGGCGCTGAACAGGCCATCCAGACAGCCTTGGCCGGCACGGGTGAGGGTTTCCAGCACATGACTGGCGTTGTCCTGTTCCAGTTGGCCAGCCACCACCGGTGCTGGCAGCGGGGTATCCCAAACATAAAGGCAGTTGCTGGCAGCGGGTTGCTCGGGCAGGTGATCGGGGGATACCTCGACCAGCTGGATGTTGAGGCCCAGTTGGTGTGCCCGCGCTTGCAGCATGGATAGGTTGCTGATGGCGATCACGGGGTATGGCTGGGCTTCCTGGGCCATCATCAGGCACAGATCGGGGCCGATACCGGCAGGTTCACCGGGCGTTAGGGCAAAACGCAGGGTCATTCTTTGATCTCCACATAGGCTTCGTCACGAATCTCCCTGAGCCAGAGTTGCAGCTCTTCTTCATATTTACGGTTGTGCAGCAGATTTTGCGCCTGCTGTTCACGCTGGGCTTCGCTGCTGTCACTGAAGCGGCGGTCCAGTACTTGCAGCACGTGCCAGCCAAACTGGCTGGCGAATGGTTGGGACAGATCGCCAATGGCTGTGTGTGCCATGGTTTCGCGGAAGGCAGGGACCAGGCTGTCGGGGCTTACCCAGTTGAGTTCGCCGCCATTGCGTGCCGAACCAGGATCTTCCGAGAACTGTCGGGCCAGGGCGGCAAAGTCTTCGCCGTTTTTCAGGCGCTGGTGCAGGCGGCGGGCCAGTTGTTCGGTGGCTTCGGGCGTGCGGATGGCGCTGGGCTTGAGCAGGATGTGGCGAACATGCACTTCTTCGCGGTAGCTGGCGCTATCGGCACCTTCTTTGTCCAGTAGCTTGAGCAGGATGATGCCGCCGGCGGTGCGTAGGGGCTCGCTGACTTCACCGGGCTGCATTTGGCTAACGGCGGTATCGAAGGGCGGTGGCAGTTGTGCCGCCTTGCGCCAGCCCATGTCGCCGCCGTCAAAGGCATTTTCGCTGGCTGAGTAGCGTACTGCCAGCTGCTGGAAGTCCTCACCTTTTTTCAGGCGGGCGAGAATATCGTCTACTTTGGCACGGGCCTGATCCAGTTCTGCATGGCTCGGGTTATCGGACAGTGGTACCAGAATGTTGGCCAGATGGTAGTCATCGGCCAGCTGCATTTGGCCTAGGGTGGAGTTGAGGAAGTTGCGTACTTCTTGCTCGCTGATCTGGATTTGCTCGCCCACGCGATACTGGCGAACGCGGTTGATGGTGATTTCTTGGCGAATCTGCTCGCGCACCGCATCGCGGGACAGGTTGCCGGTACTGGCCAGTGACTGCAGGAACTGCTCGCTGCTGACCTGATTGCGGGCAGCCAAGCCAGCGATGGTTTCGTTGAGCTCTTCATCACTGATGCGGATGCCAGAGCGCTCGGCAATCTGCATCTGCAACTCGTCGAGGATCAGCCGGTCAAGCACTTGGCGTTTGAGCTCCTCTAGCGGAGGTTGCTCACCGCCACGGCTGGCGATGGTGCTGCGCACCTCGTCCAAGCGGCGGGCAAACTGGCTGTGCATAATGATGCCGTCATCAACAATGGCGGCAATGCGATCCAGCGGCTGCGGCGCGGCAAAGCCGGCGGGGCTACCCAGCAGTAGCGCTAGGCAGAGGGTCTTGAGGGGTTTAATAGCCATGTTGCTCACGTTTCTGATAACCAGGGATGCCTTCGTCGAGGAAAGTGCCGACCTTGTTGCCGGTTACACCGCCCAAGCCCTTGAGGATGATTTGCAGGAATACGCCGCGGTCGGGGCGACGGTTGTCTTCGGGCGACATGCTGCGCTCGTCATAATCGACCCAGTAACGCTGAACCAGACGGACTTTCCAGCAGCAGTTGCTGTATTCAAAGCCGCCAAAGGCGTCCAGCGTGCGGCTGCGGTTGTAGTCAAACTGCCAACGGGCGATGGCGTTCCAGCGCTGGAACACCGGCCACATGATGGAGGCATCGGTTTGCTCGATTTTGTAGAAGTCTTTGTAA
>JAHAYO010000097.1 GCA_018384595.1 Thiopseudomonas sp. | reverse complement strand
GCCGGTGGGCTGCGCAGTGGGTTTGCTTACAGCGACTTGGTGGAGTAGTACCAGTCAACCGTGTTGTAGCCTTCGCCGGCTAGGCGCTTGTTGACGGCGTCGCTGGTTTTGGGCGGCGGCACAATTACGTCTTGGCCAGGCACCCAGCCTTCAGGGGTGGCGACTTGGTTGGCAACGGAGGTTTGCAGCGCGCTCAGCAGGCGCACAAATTCATCAATGCAGCGACCGTTGGTCATGGGGTAGTACACCATGGCGCGCATGATGCTTTCTGGGTCAATGATAAAGGTGGCGCGCACGGCCTGGGTGTCGGCGGCACCTGGGTGCACCATGCCGTAGGCACCGGCTACTTCCATTTTGATGTCGTCAATAATCGGGAAAGGAATCTCGACGCCGAAGTTTTCTTGAATGCTGCGGGTCCAGGCCAGGTGGGAATACACGCTGTCGATGGACAGGCCGAGCAGCTCGCAGTTCATCTCGGCAAACTGGGGCGCTGCCTTGGCAAAGGCGACAAACTCTGTGGTGCACACCGGGGTAAAGTCAGCCGGGTGCGAGAACAAAATCAGCCACTTACCTTTGTAGTCGGCCAGCGATTTGATGCCGTGGGTGGTGTTGGCTTGGAATGCGGGCGCAGGTTCGTTCAAGCGGGGGAATGACATGACGGGGGGCTGGTTGTCCATGATGTTGCCTCTTGCGGGTGAGTGTGGGAGACACTTTATCAGGAATGATATTTATATCAATAAAGTGTTTCCGATGCTCGCTATAGATTTTGCCTATGAATTTATCTTTCGCCATAGGCAAGGCTATGGCTTGCACACGTCTGTAATTGTCCGACGGGCTACGTCTGGTATAGGCTGCCGTCATCATTATGTTTGGCTGTTTTCGCAATCCGTTGCCTTGTGATCCGGTCTGATCTTTAGGACGGTAGCGGCGCGACCTGTGGCAGGTACAGGGTAAAACAGCAGCCGTTGCCCGGCTCGCTGTTGACCACAATGCGCCCGCCCAGCAGGCCAGTGACCAGCGTATAGACAATATGCAGGCCCAGCCCCGAGCCGCCTTGGCCCAGCCGAGTGGTGTAGAAGGGGTCAAAGATTTTTTTCAGGCTCTCGGCTTCCATGCCGAGGCCGTCATCGCTGACGCGGATCACCACCGTGTCGCCGTCTAGGCGGCTGTCTAGGGTGATGTTGCCCTGCTCGCGCCCCACAAAGGCATGCACAATGGCGTTGTTGATTAGGTTGATCAATACCTGACCCAGCGGGCCGGGATAGCTGTCCATCTGGCAGGCGTCGTTCAGTTCGCTGTGCAACTGGTAAGGCTTTTTGCGCAGCGTAGGCTGCAGGGTGAGCAGAATCTCGTGGCACAGCACCTTAAGCTCGAAGCGGCGACGCTGGTAGCTGGTCTGGTCTACAGCCAGCTGTTTGAAACTGCCGATGAGTTCGGCGGCTCGCTCCAGATTACGCTCGATAATCAGATTGCCTTCGCGGACTTCATCCAGCAGGCCGGTCAGTGCGCTGCGGGTCAGCCCCGTTTGCATGCTTTGCTCAAAGGCTTTGCGCGTCGCCTCAAAGGATGTGGCCACCATCAGCGCATTGCCAATCGGGGTGTTCAGTTCATGGGCGATACCGGCAACCAGCGCGCCCAGTGAGGCCAGCTTTTCGCTTTGTAGCAGTTCGTTCTGGGCGCGTTGCAGGTTATTGAGGGTGTCCCACAGTTCGGCGGTGCGCTCGGCCACCCGCTGTTCTAGGCTGCTGTTAAGCTCCAGAATTTGCTGTTCTTGCTGACGACGGGCGGTAATGTCCAGTTCGATACCGTCAAGCACTAGGTGCCCATTTGCCAACCGCCGTGGTGAGGACACCAACAGCATCCAGCGGCGTTCGCCATCGGGACGGATGATTTCCAGTTCTTGGTGAAAGTCTTTCAACTCGGCAAGGCATTCGTTTTCGTAGGCCTGCATCTGCTGGCGGTCAACAATAAATTGATCATAAATCAGCTGGCTGTTGGCCATTGCCTGCTCCACAGTTAAGCCATGCAGCTGCTCGACGCCACGGCTGATGTAGGTAAACACCCGTTGCTCGCCGTGGGTGCCCAAGTCGATGCGGTACACCATGCTGTCTGGGATGCTGTCGCTGATGGCCTGCATGAGCTGTTGGCTTTCTTGCAGCGAGGTTTGGGCCTCTTTGAGCGAGCTGATATTGATGTGTGCGCCTACAGTGAGTTTGCTGGGCGTGTTGCCGGCATCGCGCAGGGTACGCCCGCGTGACGAAATCCACACCCAGCTGCCGTTGGCATGGCGCATGCGGAAGACGTTTTCGTACAGTTGCTCGGTGTCACCGGCCAGATAGGCGGCAAAGCAGTCGGTGGCGCGCTGCTTGTCGTCGGGATGGAGCAGGTTGGTCCATACGTGTTGCAGATCGGTGGAGCTGTAAAAGTCGTCTTTGCTGTAACCCAGCATGCTGAAGTATTCGGCACCGCACCAGAGGGTCTGCTTATTGGAGTCCCATTCCCAGACGCCGGTGTTGGACGCCTTGATCAGTGCAAGAAAACGCTCGCTTTCTTGCAGGGCGGTTTCCTCGGCCAGTTTGCGCAGCGTAATGTCTTGGCGAGCACCCAGCATTTTGAGCGGCGTACCATCAGGCTTGCGCTCGGTTACCATGCCGTTGTCGCGCACCCAGACCCAGTGACCGTTCTTGTGCTGGACGCGGGTTTCGCTGATGTAGCGTTCGCTTTCGCCACGCAGGTGCGCCCTGACCATGGCGGCATTGAGCTCAATATCATCAGGGTGGGTCAGGAGCAGGGCTGTACGGCTGGTGACTGGCTGCAGTTCGGCTAGGCTGTAGCCGATGATGTCTGCCCACTGTGTGTCGAGAATGACCTCGTCGGTTTCTATGTTCCATTCCCAGGTGGCGCAATTGATGGCGTCCAGAATGCATGCAAGGCGCTGCTTTTCAGTTTCACGCTCCTGCGCGAGGCGGCGCACCGGCATGGCAAAGTGGCGGCTGATGAAGTGGGTGGCCAGCATGCCGATCATGAGTAAAAACACCAGCAACATCAGGATATAGGCCATGTTGCTGAGCAGTGCTTCGCGCATGCCGGCTTCGCTGATCCCTAGTTGCAAGACGCTTTGCAGGCGGTTGTCGAAACCGCCGTAGTACGCCAAGCTGACTTCGCGTATCGATTCGCCGCCCCGCGATAGGTAACGGGTATGCATGCGCCCGGGTGTTTGCAGTACCTGTTGCAAAAACGCGGTTTCGCTGGCGTCCAGCTGGCTGTCGTTCTGGTTAGACTCGCTGTGAGCGGTGAGGGTGCCGTCCGGGGCAGCCAGGCGGATGTAGGCAACACGGGGATTTTTGGTGGTCAGGTCTTCCAGCAGCAGCCGCGCCTGATATTTGCCGCTGAAGCTGACCCTGGCCAGCGAGTCGGCCAGCACCTGTGTGGTCAAACTGGCCAGACGGTCCTGTTCGCGTTGCATGGTGTTGAAAAAAAACCAGCAGGTGGCCAGCAGGACGGCCAGCATCAGGCTCAGGATCAACCCGCCGTAGGCCAGCGCCAGACGGCGGTCGATATTGCTGTAATCATCGGGCGGCCGCATTAGGGCAGCTCCTTGTGCTGGTTGTCCCACAGGGGGTTGGGCGTTGGCCAGGGCTTGGTGAAGGAGGCGGGCAGCGGGCTATGCCAGCCGGGATAGCGCTCTAGGGTTTCCAGCGTCACCGGGAACACGGGGATTAGGATGTGCCGCGGCGCGGGCTCTTGCTGCAGCAACCGGTAGGTGGTTTGCAGGGCAGTGGCACCGATGACTGCGCAAAACTGGGCATTGTCGATACGGGTCAGCCGGCGATTGCTGAGGTTGGCAATCGACTCAGCGTCGCCGTCCACCGTGGCGATGGCAATCTCGTCACGGCCCGCCTCTGCCAGCGCCTGTACCACACTGAGGCCGCCGCCATTATTCACGGTAAAAATCACGTCGATGCTGTGCGCGTCGGGAAAGTCATGCAGGATGTCCCGCCCGGCTTGACGGCCTTCATCGGGCTGTACCGCCTGGTAGCTTTTGAGGATGCGGTAACGCGCGCCTGCCGCACGCAAACCGTCAAGAAAGCCGTTAAGGCGCTCGACGGTGGACGACACCTGTGGGTATTCAACCAGCACCAGACGCAGTTCCTGCTGGGGCGCAAACAGTGAGGCAATGTACTCGCCGGCCTGTACGCCGGCTTGGTGGTTGTCGGAGGTGATGTAGGAGGCCAGTTCGCCGCCGCTGATGTACTGGTCAAAGGCGATGACCGGAATGCCGGCGCGGTTGGCTTCGCGCAGCGGGCCGGCCAGTGCGGCGTTGTCGGTTGGCTGTACGATGATGGCGTCGGGACGGCTGGCGAGCAGCTCGCGCATCTGGCGGATCTGGCGCTCTACGCCGTCGGCTCCGTCGCCGGCTTCAAGGGTTTGGAGCTGCACGCCACGCTGTCCGTTGCTGCGGGCCTGTTGATTGATGCGGCGGGCCTCGTCCTCCAGCCCTAGGCGCATGACCTGTTGACAGGGAATGGTGCCTGACCAGTACAGCACGCCCATGCGCCAGTCGTCACGGGTTTCGGCCTGTGCCGTTGCCATTCCCAGACCTAGCAAAACATGTAACCAGATACTGGGAGTACGCATGTTTTAGCCTCCGTTATGGGCAGTCAGCCACTTCAGGAAATCAGCTTCCGGCAACGGCCGCGAAAACAGGTAGCCTTGGCCGTCCTGACAACCGGCGGCTTGCATGGCGGCGCACTGTTCTTCGGTTTCGATGCCTTCGGCAATGGTTTTTAGCTCCAGGTATCTGGCCATGGCAATGATGGTTTCTGCCATGGCGAAACTGTCATTGTGTTCGTCACCACTGACAAAGCTGCGGTCGATTTTAAGCCGGTTCGGGCTCAGTTGTTGCAGCACGCTCAGTGACGAATAGCCGGTGCCAAAGTCGTCCATGGCGATTTCAATGCCACGGGCCTGGATCTGCTCCAGTTTGCTTTTGAGGCGGTCGAAGTTTTCAATGGCAACCGATTCGGTGAGCTCCAGTTCCAGCTGGTGTCCGGGCACGCCGGTTTCCTGCAGGATGCACAGCAGCCGCTCGACAAAATCGGGCTCGGCAAACTGGACCTGGGAGACATTGACCGCCACACGAAAGCAGTCACTGACCCTGTCCTGCAGGCTGGCGCGCCAGTTGAGTGCCGTGCGCAGCACCCATTCGCCAATCGCCAGCATCAGGCCGGACTGTTCGGCAATGGGGATGAATACGTCCGGGGCGATGAACTGTCCGTCCGGCGTGCGCCAGCGCAGCAGGCACTCGGCACCGACCGGCCGGCGGTCTTTCAGGCGGATAAAGGGCTGGTAGTGCAGTTGCAGATGTTGCTCGGACAGCGCCCTGCGCAGCATTTGCAGTGTGTGGACGCGGTTACGCGCGGCATGGCTTTGTTCGGTACTGAAGAACAAAGCCTTGCCGCGGGCTTGCCGCTTGGCCTGCTTGAGCGCCGCACCGGCATTTTTAAGCAGTTCGGGGCCGCTCTGGCCGGTTGGACGGGCCAGCCCCGTGGTGGCCGACAGGCGCAACATCTGGTCACCTTCCAGTGCGAAGGGTTCGGCAAACTGGGCCTCTATGGAGTCTGGAGATACCTGGCTGGCAGGGCCGTACAGCCCGTACAGGTTGCTGGCCAGGCGCGCCACCAGGGTGTCGGATGGAAAGCACGCACGCAGGCGTGCGGCCACCGCTTTAAGTACGCTATCGCCGAAGTTCTCGTCTAAAATGTTGTTGATGTCGGCAAAGTTGTCCAGGTCAACCAGCGCCAGCACCTTGTCGCTGTCTGGCCGGTGACTGAGGGCCAGCAGGAGGGCGTTACGGTTGGGCAGGCCGACCAGGGCATCCTGATAGGCCAGTGTTTCGATGTCCAGATACAGTTGCAGGTTTTCAAAGGCCACTGACATGTTGCTGCAGAACACTTCCAGCAGTCCGCGCTGGATGCTGTCCAGCGGCTGTTCGATATTGACGTAGGCGGCCAGTGCCTGGTTGTCCACGCCGGCAAAATACAGGCTCAGTATGCTGTCCAGACGGTGTTCGCGCTGTTTCAGGCTTTCTTGCAGGCTTGTGCGCACGGTTTCGTTGGGCAGCTTTTCCAGAGGTAGCCCCAGCCAGTCGCGGTAACGGCCGGCTGCCGCCATCACGTAGGGCTGGCGCGTATCCGGGTGTACTGCGGCACAGACCAGACTGTCACAGTCCACGCCCAGCAGCGCACAGAGCTGTGTTAGCAACCCGCTGGCAAACTGGTTCAAGCCTTCGGGCCGTCCCAGCCGGCGCGTTGACTCAAGAATGATCTCAAGACCGCTGCGGCCCAGCTCTAGCTGGCGGATTTGCGCATGGGAGCGGATGGCCATGGTCAGGCTGGTGAACAGGCGGGTCTGGTTTAGCTCGCTTTTGGTGCGGTAGTCATTGATGTCGTAATTCTGGATGGTGCTCATCTCGGGGGCATACCCCGGCTGGCCAGTACGCAGGATGATGCGCAGGGCCGTGTCACGCAGTTGCTCGCGGATGTAGCGCACCAGCTCAAGGCCGGCGGTGCCTGACTCCATCACCACGTCGACGATGGCCACCGCAAAGCGGATATCGCCCCGCAGGATCTGCTGTGCCTCAGCGCTGCTTAAAGCATGACTGAAGGCCAGACGCCGGCCTTCAAACACCAGGTTGCGCAATGTCAGCGTAGTGGCCTGATGTACATCGGGGTCATCATCCACAAGTAAAACGTGCCAGACAGCAGTCTGCTCCGGCGCACTGGGCTCAGGATCATCCGCGAAGTAAATGATGTCGTCCTGCACTGTTGCCATTGCTTTATCCTGTTTTGTTATGTGCGGCTAAATAAAGCCAGCGCTGCTGGGAGGCGTCCAGCTGTGTTATGTCGCTTACCTTAACTAAGAGCGTTGCGGTTAGGCAAACAGCTTTTATGGTTTTTAGACCGCCGTGTAAATAGTGTGCGCGGCTTGCTAGTGCTCAGTTTTGGGATAAATAAAGTGATCTGAGTACAGGCAAAAGGCCTGTGTCGGCCTGCGGCTTTTGTGCCATGGCCGCGTATGTGCCTGGGTGCAGCTCGAAGGGTTAGCCAATGCTATTTTGCTTGCAAATGATAATAATTCGCATAATATATCCGCCTTCAATCGCAGCCCGCTGCGCAGACGCCACTTAAGGAGTTCCCTCGTGCGTATTGCATCGTCCTTGTTAAAATTCGCCTCCGTACCTGCCTTGCTGCTGGCGTTTAGCCTGCCGGTGGCCGCCGCCTCGCTGACCATTAAGCACAGCCAGGGCCAAACGCAGGTTGAGCAGAATCCAAAAACCGTTGCCGTGCTGGACTGGTCCACGCTGGATACGCTAGCCGCGTTGGGCGTTGAGGCACAGGGCATTCCCACCAGCACCCTGCTGCCGAGCGTGCTGCCGCAGTATGCCGATGCCAAATTTGTCCGCATCGGTACATTATTTGAGCCGGACTTTGAGGCACTGAAAAACCTCAAGCCGGATTTGATTATTCTGGGCCGCCGCGCCGCTGGCCATTTTGAAGAAGCTTCCAAATACGGCCCCACGCTGGACCTGACCCCAAATCCAGCCGACCTGCTGGGCAGTGTGGTACGCCATACCGAACTATTGGGCGAAATTTTTGAGCGCCAAGCAGAAGCCGCGCAGGTAACGGCGCAGCTGCAAGCGTCTGTCACCAAGCTGCAACAGTTGACTGCCACGCAGGGTACGGGTCTGACCTTGCTTACCACGGGCGGCAAGATGGCGGCCTTTGGTGTGGGTACCCGTTTCGGCCTGATTCATGACGTGTTCGGCATGGATATGGCCGCTAAAGATTTGGCCGTTGGCCGCCATGGTCAGTCGGTGTCTTACGAATTCATCCTGGAAGCCAATCCTGACTGGCTGTTTGTCATGGACCGCGATGCCGCCATTGGCCGTGAAGGTGTGGCGGCTAGGCAGATGATGGATAACGAGCTGGTAGCGGTGACGACTGCTGGCAGCAAGCAACAGATTGTCTACCTTGATCCGGAAGCCTGGTACCTGCTCGACAGCAGCGGCGCTCGCGTGCTGCAAAGTAATATCAATCAGCTTCTGAATGTGTTTGGCGGTAAGTAAGGTGGGACGTGTCACCCTGCAGGGAAAGGGCATTGTACTGTCACTCTGAGCAGGCACCCCTGTCACCCTGCGCGTAGTCGCAGGGTCTAGTGGTGTAGGGCAGGGCAATGGATTCTGCGACTACGCTTCGCTGCGCGCAGAATGACGGAGCGCTACGTATAAACAAGAGCCCGAGTCTGGGCTACCAACCAGGGTAATTGTATAAAGACGGGTTCATGACTATTTTACCTTCAACGGCGTCCGCAGGACGCCGTACTCTTTTATTGGCCGGTGGCGCGGGACTGCTGGTTATCCTGCTGGCATTGGTCAGCCTGAATACCGGTGCCAGTCAGATGAAACTGCTGCACCTGCTGACCCAACCCGATGACCGGATTACTCGGGTGCTATTTGCCAGCCGCCTGCCGCGTACCCTTGCACTGATTCTGGCCGGTGCCGGGCTGGCAGTGGCCGGCTTGTTGATGCAGATGCTGGCGCGCAACCGGTTGGTGGAGCCGGGTACGGTCGGCACCTTCAGTGCCGCCAGTTTCGGCATGCTGTTGGCGGCACTGATCAATCCTGGGATGGCGCTGTGGGCCAAGTTTGTACTGGTTAGCCTTTGTGCGGCGCTGGGCAGCTGGCTGTTTTTGGCGATTTTGCAGCGAATCCCGCTGCGTTCGGCGCTGATCGTACCCTTGGTCGGGTTGGTGCTCAGTGCAGTACTGGCCAGCGGCAGCGCTCTGGTCGCCAGCCAGTTCGAGCTGGGTCAGGCATTGCGCGCTTGGAGCAGCGGTGATTTTTCCGCCATTTTGCGTGGCCGCTACGAGTTGCTGTGGATAGCCGCTGGCATGACCCTGCTGGCCATGCTGCTGGCCGACCGCTTTACCGTGATCGGCATGGGCAAGGACTTTGCCACCAACGTCGGCATTAATTACACGGCGCTGATGGTGCTGGGTGTGCTGATGGTATCGTTGATCAGCGCCAGTGTGGTGATCACCGCCGGTGCGTTGCCTTTTGTCGGGCTGGTGGTGCCCAACCTGGTGCGGGCGCTGGTGGGTGACAACATGCGCCGCGGCATTGTGCTGGTGGCGCTCTGTGGTGCGGCGCTGATGCTGGCCGCTGACCTGCTG
>JAHAYO010000066.1 GCA_018384595.1 Thiopseudomonas sp. | reverse complement strand
CCTTGTGCGGGTGGGGGGATTGTGGCCCGCCTTTGGCGGGCTGCTGTCGCGTGTTTGGGTTTGGTTTTTTACATTGCGTCAGAGACGTGCCAACCTTGATTTGAAAACAGCGACAGCAGCCCAGCAACGCTGGGCCACTCCCTCCCAACAAACGCGGTGTATTGGTGCGGGTTGGGGACTGTGCAAGGCATCAGCACCTGTGCCGAAGCTTGCTTCGGTGCGGGTGCGTAGCCGCAGCACAGTCACCAGCCCGCACCCACACCGCACAACAAAAAAACCTTAAACCGCCACCACAGCTTTAATATGCGGATGCGCCCGATAATCACACAGCTCAAAATCCTCAAAGCGAAAAGCAAATACGTCCTTCACCTCAGGATTGATCTTCATCGTGGGCAGCGGGAAAGGCTCACGCGACAGCTGCTCTTCCACCTGTTCCATGTGGTTGGAATACAGATGGCAGTCGCCGCCGCTCCAGATAAATTCGCCCAGTTCAAGATCGCACACCTGCGCCAGCATCATGGTCAGTAGGGCATAGCTGGCAATGTTGAAAGGCACGCCAAGAAAGATATCCGCCGAGCGCTGATATAGCTGGCAGCTAAGCTTGCCGTTAGCCACATAGAACTGGAACAGCGCATGGCAGGGCGGCAGCGCCATGTCATCAACCAGCGCTGGGTTCCAGGCGGAAACAATCAGGCGGCGCGAATCAGGATTAGTCTTGATCATCTGCACCAGCTTGCTGATCTGGTCGATGGACTCACCGTTGGGTGCCGGCCAGTTGCGCCATTGGTAGCCATACACCGGGCCTAAATCGCCATTTTCATCGGCCCATTCATCCCAGATACGCACGCCGTTGTCTTGTAGGTATTTAATATTGGTATCGCCCTGCAAGAACCACAGCAGTTCGTGAATGATCGAGCGCAAATGGCACTTTTTCGTGGTGACTAGCGGAAAGCCGTCGGCCAGATCAAAGCGCATCTGGTGGCCGAAAATACTGCGAGTGCCGGTGCCGGTGCGGTCGGCTTTGTCGGTGCCGTGGTCGCGCACATGGCGCATCAGGTCAAGGTACTGTTTCATGCGGATTGCTCCTGGCGCTTGTTGGCCCAAACCATCAGAAAAATACCCGCCGCCATCATCGGCAGGCACAGAATCTGGCCCATGGTCAGCCAGTTGAAGGCCAGATAACCCAGCTGGGCATCCGGTACGCGGACAAACTCAACCGCAAAACGGAAGATGCCGTAACACAAGGCAAATAAGCCGGACACCGCCATGGTGGGCCGTGGTTTGCGGGTGTAGAGCCAGAGAATGATAAACAGCGCCACGCCTTCTAGCGCAAACTGGTACAGCTGCGACGGGTGGCGCGCCAGCTGGGCCGGATCGGTGGGGAAAACCATTGCCCAAGGCACATCGCTGGCCTTGCCCCAAAGCTCGGCATTGATGAAGTTGCCAATTCTGCCTGCGCCAAGCCCGATAGGTACCAGCGGAGCAATAAAGTCCATCAGCGCCCAGAAGGGCTTCTTCTGTTTGCGGGCAAACCACAGCACCGCCAGCAACACGCCAATAAAGCCGCCATGAAACGACATGCCGCCTTCCCAGATGCGCAGCACCAGTGCCGGATTGGCAATGTAAGACGCCAGATCATAAAACAGCACATAACCTAGTCGCCCACCGGCAATTACGCCTAGCGCACACCAAAACACGAGGTCTGAGAGGGTGTCTTTGTCCCAGGACGGGTCGAATTGTGCCAGCCGTCGTTTGGCTAACAGCCAGGCAGTACCGATACCGACCAGATACATTAGGCCGTACCAGTGGATTTTTAACGGGCCAAGGGCAATGGCCACCGGATCAATTGCGGGATATTGGAGCATTAAAACGCCTTATCGAAGCAGGAAATTGCAGCCCACTACCACCAACATCAGCGCAAATAGGCGCTTGAGCAGTAGCGGATTGAGACGGTGGGCCAGCTTGGCCCCTACGCGGGCGAACAGCATGGAGGTGGCGGCCAGACCGGCCACCGCTGGCCAGTAAACGAAGCCGGTACTCCACGCGGGCAGACCCTGCATGCCCCAGCCGGTCACCACATAACCAATGGCTGCAGCCAGCGCAATGGGCACGCCACAGGCGGCTGAGGTGGCCACGGCTTTTTTCATATCGGTGCTGCGCCAAACCAAAAAGGGCACGGTCAGCGAGCCGCCGGCAATGCCGAAAATAGCTGAAGCCCAGCCAATGATCCCGCCAGCGGCCACCAGTCCTGGGGTGGCAGGCGGTGGGCGGCGGGTTTTAGGGGTTAGGTTGAACGCCATTTGTACGGCCATGCTCAGGGCAAATACGCCAATGATTTTCTGCAACATGGGCCCCTGAATCATCGAGGCGGTCATCGCGCCCAGTGCCGCACCCGCCAACACGCCCAAGCTGATGGGCTTAACCAGCGGCCACAGGATTGCACCGTGCTTTTGGTGCGCCAGCACTGAGTTGACCGAGGTAAACACAATGGTGGCCAGCGAAGTGCCTACCGCCACGTGAGTCAGTACATCGGCGCTGACGCCCTGCGCGGCCAAGCTGTATACCAGCACGGGCACCAGAATCAGGCCGCCACCGACACCAAACAACCCCGCCAGCACGCCCGACAGCGCCCCCACAACTAGATAAAGCACAAATTCCACAATATTCCGCCTGTTGCCTAGGATAAAAAGAGGCCAATTCTACACTGCCCGTGCCGGCTGTGCGCCTAACGACGTACACTCCGTCATTGCGCGCGCAGTCGAGCAATTCATGCGTCGCGCACGCCGGCCCAGACAGCAGAGCAATTCACTAAAAATGCTGCTCTTCGGTATCGGTGCGGATATCGGGGCCGTCTTCCAGCGGAATATCAACCATGTGCTCTTGCACCTGCTCTTCGTCGATACGCGGGTCAAGTGCCACCACCAGCGGCGAGCTGGACAGACCATCGGGCATTGCCACGTGCTCGACCGGCGCGTCGGGCACTTCGGTTTCGGCGGTTTTCACCTGGGGCCGCACACGCAGGGCAATCAGGCTGGCGCTGACACAGAAAAACACAAACAGCATGTTGGGCCCCATGCCGCGCATCAGGCTGCCGACCAACAAGGGCCCCATGCTGGCACCGGCCCCGAACACCGCCAGCAGCACAGCCGCCAGCGATACCCTTTTTTCCGGCTCGATATTGTCATTGGCAAAGGCCACCGCCAGCGGATACAGGCTGAACACAAAGGTGCAGCTCAACGCGCCGCCGATAAACAGCATCCATTGCGGCCAGTCGGTGCGGATGGCCAGCGGTGCGGCCACCAGCAGCAGAAGAATGGCGAACAGGCGGATTAGCCGTGGTCGCTCGAAACGGTCCGACAGCAGACCCAGCGGCAGTTGCACCAGAAAGCCAGCAGCGACACAAGCGGCCATAAACAGGCCGATCGAGCGGGTATCCATGCCAATACGGCTGGCATACAACGGGGCCAGCCCATAAAAAGCCCCCACCACACTGCCAGCCAGCAGCGTAGTAAACATGGCCATGGGCACGTGGTGGTAAAAATAGCGCGGCGATAGCGAGGCCGGCGTCAGCGGCTCGGGGTGAATGCGTCGGGTCAGCGCCACCGGCACCAAGCACAACGAAAAACACAGCGCGACCAGCATCAGCAGCTCGGTGCCCATCTCCGGCAGGCTGGCCAGTGTCAGCTGGCCGACCACCATGCCTAGGTAAGAGGCCATCATATAGCCAGAAAATACCTTGCCACGGTTTTCGCTGCTGCTTTGCTCGTTGAGCCAGCTTTCCACCACCATGTACATGCACATCATGCCCACGCCCACCAGCATCCGCAGCAGCAGCCAAAGCCACAGGTTGTCGAGCAATCCATGGCTGATGGATGCGGCGCAGACCATGCCGGCGGCGGCAACATAGGCGCGGATATGGCCGACGCGGGCAATCAGCCGGTGGCCTTTTTTGCCGCCGCCGACCAGTCCCAGATAGAAGGAGGTCATCATCGCGCCCACCCAGAGGCTGCTGGCGCGCTCGGCGACGTGCAGCCCCAGATAGGTGCTGAGCAGGCCGGTGCCCAGTAGCATCAAAAAGGTGGCGAAATACAGGCTGCGGTAGGAGCGAAAAATGGTCATGGCAAATCCCGAATCAGAACACGCACAACGGCACCCGCAGGGCAGGCTTAGGGAAAGGGTGATCAACCCGTGAATTTTGCAGAAAAAATTAAATAAATGACGGCAGCCAGTGTACGGCAATCATCCGGCTATCAACAAACGACCCAATTATTAACAGTTGGGCGGTCTGATTGGCCGTGCCTGCTGTTGCGATACCGGGTTTGGTTACTTTTGCGCGCGCAGGCGGGTTAGAGGCTGGGGCGTTATTTACGCCACGCATCGCTTTAATTTTGCACGTCCGCCGGTATAGAAAGCTGGCCGTTCACTTAGCTGCGCAGCATGAAGTGTTCAAACATGCTGCCAAGCTCGTGCCAGAGCTCTGGCAATCCAGCCGGTTGCGTTTGTGGGCCAAGATTGGGCGTCAGCGTATGGCCGTCCCGCGCCTGTTGCACCACAAAACGCTGGACGCCTTGTTCTTGCAGCTGGCGGGCCAGCAGGTGCAGGTCGTCAGGCTGCAGCAGGTTCCAGTGCACGGTGGTGCGGCATTCGTAGGCAACGCCGCTGGCCAGCAACAGCTGCAGGCTGTGCCAGTTGGCGGCATCACTGCCAATGATTTGCGTTATGCCGTCTACCTGACCGCGCGCGGCCTTGACATCAAAACCGATCCAGTCGCACAGCGGCAAAACTTTGGCCAGCGCTGTCGGTTTGATGCCGGCCGTATGCAGGCCGACCTTGAAGCCTAGCTCACGTATCTGCTGCATGGCATCCGGCAGGCCCGGCTGCAGCGTGGCTTCGCCGCCACTGAACACCACGGCCTGCAGTAGCCCCTGGCGTTTGTGTAAAAACGCCAGCACCTCGTCCCATGCCACCGGCGTGCTGCCGACCGGAGCAATCAGCTCCGGATTGTGGCAGTAGTGGCAGCGCCAGGCACAGCCCTGACAAAACAACACACAGGACAGGTGATCCGGGTAGTCGATAGTGGTCAGCGGCACCATGCCGCCGATCTGGATGGGCATGGTTTAGCGGCTGGCGCTTTCGGTGAAGTGGGTGCGCTCGCGGTGTTCGGACTGTTTGCCCTTGTTGAAGGCACTGACTGGACGGTGGTAGCCCATGACGCGGGTCCAGACTTCACAGCGTTGGCGACGTTCTTGTGGGAGGTTGGTTGTGTTCATGGTGTTTTCCTTTTGTGGTGTGTAAAGGTTTTGGTGTTTTGCGGTTGCTGGGGTGCGGGCTGCGCAGGGTCGCCGTGAATACATCCCTGTAGGCTTGATGTCGCCATCCCTGGCGACATAGCCCTGCTCCACCTGCCCCCGACAACCGCTGTAAACCCCGTGCTGTCATAGTGTGTGACGGCATGGGTTGGGTGTGCGCAGCGCTGGGCTATGGATGACGCAAACACGCCGCAAGTACGTCCATGTAGGCTCCGCAACGCCATCCGTGGCGTTGCAGGGTTTGCTTCATCCATCTCCCGGCGCTGCTTCAAGCTTCGTGCAATCTGCACGATGTTTCGACTGGCATGGGAACCCAGCTACTGCGGGGATGTGCCGCCATGGATGGCGGCACCAAGCTTACATGGACGTACTTGCAGCGACCCCGCAGTAGCTGGGTTCCTGTGCCACGCGAACATATTCAGCCGCCGCACGAACAGATCAAAATCAAGCCTGCGCCATCTCCCTCTCCATCTCAATTTCCAACAATTCGTCACACTGCGGGCAAAACTCGTGTTCGCCGGCCAGATAGCCGTGTACCGGACAGATGGAGAAGGTTGGCGTAATGGTCAGATACGGCAGACGGAAGCGGCCAAGGGATGCCCGAACCAGATTTTTACAGGCCTCAACCGACGAAATCTGCTCATTCATGTACAGGTGCAGTACGGTACCGCCGGTGTATTTGCACTGCAGTTCGTCTTGCAGCAGCAGGGCCTCGAAAGCGTCGTCGGTATAACCGACCGGCAGTTGCGAGCTGTTGGTGTAGTAGGGCGCATCCGGGTAACCAGCCTGCAAGATATCCGGAAAACGCTTCTGATCTTCCTTGGCAAAGCGGTAGGTGGTGCCTTCGGCTGGCGTGGCTTCAAGGTTGTACAGATGGCCGGTTTCTTCTTGGTACTGCACCATTTTGGCGCGGATGTGATCCAGCATCTCCAGTGCCAGCTGGCGGCCCGCCTCCGTGTGCATGCCTTCGCGGTCATCGGTCAGGTTGCGCAGCATTTCGTGCATGCCATTGACGCCAATGGTCGAGAAATGATTGCGCAGGGTGCCCAGATACCGCTTGGTGTACGGGTAAAGACCGTTATCAATGTGCTGCTGGATCACGGTGCGCTTGACCTCAAGACTGTCACGGGCCATGTCCATCAGTTCATCCAGACGGGCGTACAGGCCGGGCAGGTCGTTTTTATACAGATAGCCCAGTCGGGCGCAGTTGATGGTCACCACGCCCAGCGAGCCGGTTTGCTCGGCTGAGCCGAACAGGCCGCCACCGCGCTTGAGCAGCTCGCGCACATCCAGTTGCAGGCGACAACACATGGAGCGCACCTGGTTGGGCTCCATATCGGAGTTGATGAAGTTCTGGAAGTACGGCAGGCCATAACGGGCGGTCATGGCGAACAGGCGGTCGGCGTTTTCGCTGTCCCAAGGGAAGTCCTTGGTGATGTTGTAGGTGGGAATCGGGAAGGTAAACACCCGGCCCAGACCGTCACCGGCCTGCATCACCTCGATGTAGGCGCGGTTAATCAGATCCATTTCGTCCTGCAGGTCGCCATAGGCAAAGGGCATTTCCACCCCGCCGATGTAGGGAATCTGCTCGCGCAGGTCCTCTGGGCACACCCAGTCAAAGGTCAGGTTGGTAAAGGGCGTTTGCGTACCCCAGCGCGAAGGCACGTTCAGGTTGTAGATAAATTCCTGAATGCACTGGCGCACCTGCTGGTATTGCATCGCATCCTTACGCACAAAGGGCGCCAGGTAGGTATCAAAGGAGCTGAACGCCTG
This sequence comes from Thiopseudomonas sp., assembly GCA_018384595.1. GTDB lineage: Bacteria > Pseudomonadota > Gammaproteobacteria > Pseudomonadales > Pseudomonadaceae > Thiopseudomonas. The sequence goes on along the minus strand of JAHAYO010000066.1, from coordinate 12,911 downwards.
GGCGCCGGCCCATTCGTTTTGCAAGGTGCCAAGAAAGTTGACCATCTGCCCCAGTGCGCTGCTCAAATGCTTGGGCGGACCGGCTTCGATACGTCCGGGAATGCCGTTGAAGCCTTCGTTCAGCAATGTGCGCAATGACCAGCCGGCGCAGTAACCGGCCAGCATGTCCAGATCGTGAATGTGCAGGTCGCCGCTGCGGTGGGCAGCGCCGATTTCCGGGCTGTAAATTTCGTTTAGCCAGTAGTTGGCGGTGACCTTGCCGGCCACATTGAGAATCATCCCGCCCAGCGAATAGCCCTGGTTGGCATTGGCGTTGACCCGCCAGTCCTGGCGCTCAAGATACTCATTGATGGATGAGGCCACATCGACCTGCTGATGCAGTAATTCCGGCCGGGAAAGCTGTTGGGTCATGATTCACCTTGCACAATATGTAGTATTTGTGTTCTCGATAAACACAAGATGCTGTGCATGGTAGTGCCTTCGGCCACTAAGTAAATTGACCGCAATCAAGGCATAAAACAACGCCGGCAAATTGGCCGGCGTCGATACAGGTGAGGTAGGGAAGGAAAGGGAGCGTAGCCAGCAGCTTACAAGGGCTTGATGCCCATCAGCGCGTTGATGGCCACCACCAGTGCGAGCAAAGCCAGCCACCAGAGCAGGGCAAATACTTTTTGCTTAACGCCCACCGCTTGCTTGCTGGCCAGATGCAGTTGCCAGCGTTTGAGGTTGCCCGCCAGCAACAGGCCGAACGGCACAAACAGCGGCAACAGCAGAATACTGGTCAGCAGCCAAAACTGGCCTAGTGGAATTTCGGCCCAGTGGGTCAGCCACCAGCCGGTTACCGGCAGCGACACCCCCAGCAGGGCAAGCAGCGGCAGGCTGAAACGGCGGGCCAAGCGCACAGTTTTTTCCACGCCACCCGGGCAGCGCCAGAGCGCATACATCAGCGCTGCGCCATGGATGACCAGCCCCAGCGCCAGAATGCCAGCGGCCGCAGCATGGGCAATGCGCAGCATCAGATAATGTTCCATACCTCAGACCTCAGGCCAGAAACAGCTGATAGGCCGGGTTGTCGGTTTCTTCCCAATAGGGGTAACCGATCGCTTCCAGCGCCTGCTCGAACTCGGCATAGTCCGCCTCATCCACCTGCAAGGCCGCCAGCACCCGCGCATCCGCCGCGCCATGGTTGCGGTAGTGGAACATGGAGATATTCCAGCGCCCGCCGAGGCGGTTGAGGAAGTTAAACAGTGCGCCCGGGCGTTCGGGAAACTCGAAACGGAACACCCGCTCGTTGTTTACCGCATCGGCATGGCCACCGACCATGTGGCGGATATGCAGCTTGGCCACCTCGTTGCGGGTCAGGTCCAGCACGGGGAAACCCTGGTCTTGCAACTCGGCAATCAGCGCCTTGCGCGGGTCGGTGTCTGGATGGGTCTGCACGCCGACAAAAATATGTGCCTGGCCGTTGGTGTGATAGCGGTAGTTGAATTCGGTGATTTGCCGTGTGCCCAGAGCCTCGCAGAAACGCTTGAAGCTGCCCGGCTCCTCGGGGATGGTCACGGCAATAATCGCCTCGCGACGCTCGCCCAGCTCGGCGCGTTCGGCCACATAGCGCAGGCGGTCAAAGTTGACGTTGGCACCGGAATCAATGGCCACCATGGTCTGGCCGGTGATGCCGGTTTTGTAGGCATATTTCTTGATGCCGGCCACTGCCAGCGCACCGGCGGGTTCGGTGATCGAGCGGGTATCGTCGTAGATATCCTTGATGGCGGCACAGATTTCGTCGTTATCTACCGTAACCACGTCATCCACATAGTTGCGGCACAGTTCAAAGGTGTGTTCGCCAATCTGGCTGACCGCGACACCATCGGCAAACAATCCGACCTGCGGTAACACCACCCGCTCGTCAGCCTGCATCGCCTGCTGCAGACAGTTGGAATCTTTCGGCTCGACCCCAATCACGCGGATTTCTGGGCGCAGGTATTTGATGTAGGCGGCAATACCGGCCAGCAGGCCGCCGCCACCACAGGGGACAAAAATCGCATGCAAATCGCCCTGGTGCTGACGCAGGATTTCCATGGCGATGGTGCCCTGGCCGGCAATGACATCGGGGTCGTCATAGGGGTGGATATACACATAACCATGCTTTTCGACCAGCTCCAGCGAATGCGCCAGCGCCTGCGGGAAGGCCTCGCCATACAGCACCACGTCGGCGCCGCGGGCACGCACGGCATTGACCTTGATTTCCGGTGTGGTTTTGGGCATGACGATCGTGGCCCGGATGCCAAGAAACTGTGCCGCCAGCGCGACGCCCTGCGCGTGGTTGCCCGCCGATGCCGTCACAACACCACGGCTGCGTTCTTCGGCACTGAGCTGCACAATTTTGTTGTAGGCGCCACGAATCTTGAAGGAAAACACCGGCTGCAAATCTTCACGCTTGAGTAAAATCTGGTTGTCCAGTCGCCTGGACAGCTGGCGCGCCGGATGAATGGGGGTTTCCACCGCAACATCATAGACGCGGGCATTGAGGATTTTTTTGATGGTGTATTCGAGCATGGACGGCGGCCGACAGGTGGTTTTACAAAGCGCTCAAGTCTACTGCAGTGCGCCTGTGCACGCCATGGCTTCGATCACAGGGCACCGGACACGTGCCGGGCAAAGCGTTATAATGCCGCCCTCTTTATCCCGGAGCCCATCATGAATCAGGACCAGCTCAAACAGGCCGTTGCCCGCGCCGCCGTGGCGGAAATCCTGCCGCGTATCGACAAAAACTCCATCATCGGGGTTGGCACCGGCTCCACCGCCAACTTCTTCATTGATGCCCTGGCGCAATACCGTGACGACTTTGCCGGCGCCGTGGCCAGCTCGGACGCCACCGCCGAGCGCCTTAAAAGCCATGGCATCGAGGTGTTCGACCTCAACCATGTGCCAGAGCTGGAGTTCTATATTGATGGTGCCGACGAAACCAACGCCCATCTGGAGCTGATCAAGGGCGGCGGCGCAGCACTGACCCGCGAAAAAATCGTTGCGGCGGTAGCAAAAACCTTTATCTGCATTGCCGATGGCAGCAAAAAAGTAGATGTTCTCGGCAATTTCCCTTTGCCGGTCGAAGTCATCCCCATGGCCCGCAGCCACGTCGCCCGCCAGATCGTTCGCCTTGGCGGCGACCCCGTTTACCGCACCGGCGTGGTGACCGACAACGGCAACGTGATTCTGGATATCCACAATATGCAGATCACCGATCCGCGCGGCCTGGAGGAACAGCTCAATGCCATTGTCGGCGTGGTCTGCAATGGCCTGTTCGCTGCCCGTCCCGCCGACATCCTGCTGCTGGGCACCAAGGACGGCGTACAGCGCATTGTCAAGCCGCGCCCCTGATGCATCCGGCATAAAAACGCTCCTGCTGCCCGTACCGCACGGAGCGTTTGCGTGCAAGGACTGCTCTGGGCATGGCCGCTCTGCCCACTTTCGCTTGCGTTCGATTCACCACTGTTCTACGTCAGCTGCCTGCTAACCGGACTAACGTCTGCAAGCCGCTTATTCTTGCGCCTCCAGCGCCATCGTTATGCAGCTAAGCACGGGCGGAGCTGGGTCATTCATCCCGCTACCCGGCCAAGGCAGGGCCAGTTTCCGCTGCTCGGTGGCTGTATGGGCGTATGCAAGGCACAGGCCGCGGCCCTGATTGTCGTACTCAAGCCCTATCGAAAAGGCTGCCAGCTTCTTTACGCTATCCTGCCCGCTCTGGGACGCGAGCAGCGCCTCCCGGTTGCCGGCGTGCTCTACAAGAACAACCCGCATCAGCTCAACCATCGCCTCCGCTTGCTGGCGACGGACTAGATAGGTATTCCAGTCAGGCAAGGCGATTTCAGCCAAAATACAGCCCGCCCAGTTGCCGATGCAGGCACGGCTGAACACGAACTCGCTTGGCAACTGTACCGGACGCTGATTCACCTGTTGTAAGCGCTCTTTGCTGGCCAGGGCGGTACGCAATTCGGGGCTGCAATAGTGTGCAGGAGCCACGGCTGAACGGTGGATCGTCCTGTTGGCAGCGTAGGCCAGGCGCATGCCGAGCGCTTCAAGCCCGGTAGCGGCGTGTGGCAGGCGCTGATACAGGCTTTTATGGGCGCGATACTCTCCCTGTATGGCACGACACAGGTCCGGTGCAGCCAGTTCCGGCTGTAATGCCGCCAGGCAACTGTCCGCTAACGGGTAGTCGCTTGGCAAGCCGGCCAGCATCTGGGCCAATAACTCAAGATTGCTCAGCAACTGGCCGTTCATTACCATGGCTGCAAGCATGTCATCGGAGTGTTCTGCCAGTCGGCGATTGGCAGCCATCAGTTGGCAGGTGCTATCCAGCGCCTGCTTGGTGCGCCCTTCCAGATACTCCATGGCGGCAGCCGTTGGCAAGATGCCAAGCAATGTAAACTGTGGAACCGGTGCTACAGGCGAGTTTGGAACAAGGCTGTGATAGTGCCCGTGCTTGGGCAAGTTTCTCAGGGCATCTAGCACAAACTGGTCGCGTCGCAGGGCCGCTTGTATGGGTTCGCGGTTGTTGCGCACATGCTCCAGGCACGGGCTGCCTGCACGCAACGGGCAATATAGCGACTGGCTGTCTGTTTTAGGATAACGGCCTTCAGCGCTAGAGGTCAGGACGACAGGGTTATCATCCGGCCCGGCAAGATCCGCATTACGCCGCACGACCGATTCAAATTGCTGAATGTCTGCTGCCAGCACCGTGCTGCGCTCTGCGTCAGGCATAGCATAGGCCATCAACCAGATGTCGGAAAAAGCGTTGCTCCCCGGCATGGGCAAGGGCTGCTCAAGCAGGGAAACGGCTGCAAGCTCTTCGGGCGATGGTTCCAGTTGCTGTGCAACCCATGAAACATCGACATAAGCGAGCGCCCAGCACAACATAATAAAGGTGTATAGAACCATGTGATTCACCTCAAACATGCGTGGCAGGCAACCTGAGCCGCAGCCGTGTTTACCTGTGTTTAGTCCAGCACATGCGTCTGGCCGATTTTTTCCAATTTTTCATCCAGCAGGTGTGTCAGCAATGGCGTGCCATCGTCACTGACCCGAAACAGGCCGTAGCGGGCCGCTTCGTAGCGCTGTCCTGCTCCTTCCTGGAAAAAGAAGGCATTGGTGGCGAACTGGATGCGGTGTTGGCGATAACGAAACTGTAACACCAGCTCGCCGTCCTGCAGTGGCTGGCCGTCATCCAGTCGGACGAACTGCGCCACGCCCTGTGCGTTGGTACGGATGACGGCATGGCCGGTGGCGGGTTTGTCATCACCCAGCAACGGGCGGATGTGTTCGCCCAGGGCAAAGTTGAGTGCCATGTAATCGCCTTGCATCAGCGAACGCGGATCGACCGGGGCCAGCTCCAGAATCACTTCCTGCCCGCTGGCCAGTGCCTGCTCGGTACGCCAGATGCTGAAATTTATACCCGCGAGTAAAGCCAGCAATACCGTAAAAACACCTGCTTTACGCATGGCTTAGTGCTCCTTTGCCACAGTCGGCGACACCAGGCGCAACACCGTCAGGCGCACGGCCAGCAACAGCCCTGTCAGCCCCAGCAGTACGCAAGCCTTGATCAGCAGGGTTTGCTCTAGGTTGTAGTAATAGGCCATCAGCGCCATGACCAGTGCCAGCAGGTGGACGAGGGCGTAATGAAACTGGCCGTGCCGCCAGGACAAGGCCAGCAACAGGCTCAACACCGTCACCCCGGGAATCAGCCAGCCGGCCAGCAGCACCAGTGCACCCAGCAGCAGTCCGGCCAGCCGCTGTGCCGGCAGCTGTAGCTGGCGGCGGACAAACCACAGCAGCCAGCCGGCGGCGGCCAGGGTCAGCAGCGGGGGCTGATGTTGCCAGATGACGCCCCAGTCGGCGATGTTGACGGCATGTTGCAGCACCAGCCAGCAGCCCAGTGCCAGCGTCAGGCCGCGCTTGAGCGGGTGCAGCCATGCCTGTTGCGCGGCATGACGGGTTTCGTTCTGGTAGAGCCAGGCCGTTGCCAGCATTAACAGCGGCAACACCCAGACTGTACTGAAAAGGGCAGCCTGGTCCAGGTCGTAACAGCCGAACAGTACGAACAGCAGTACCGCCAGACTGCGGGCCAGGCTGTTGCGCACCAGTATGAACACCGGCAGCTGAACCAGTGCCAGTGCGCCGTTACCGGTCTGATCCGTGATAACCAGCAGCGTTATCAGCATGCCCTGGCCGGTGAGTGCAGATGCGGCACCCAGTTGCTGCAGAAAAGGATGCACGCGCTGGCGCGACAGCCAGGCCGACAGACACAGCAGCAGGGTGCCGCCCAGTGCCAGCGGGAGTTCCATGTCGCTACGCAGCATGAACATGAATAGGCTGAAAAAACTCAACACGGCCAGCAAAAACAGCTGTGCCGCCAGCCAGGTCATTCCGCCAAGGAATAGGCGCAGGTAAAGCGGTTGCAGTTGCAGGTCGGCTGGCAGGTTGCCCTGTACCAGCCCGCCGTTGCGCAGCTGTTGCCAGAGCCGACTGTCATGGTTGCTCATGCGGGCCTCCATGTTCCGAGCGGAACCAGGCCAATACCCCCAGCGCGACCAGCAGGCTGAAGACGCCCAGCGCGAGCTCGGATAGCCACGAATCCGGCAGCCACTTGATGCCTGCTGCCATCACCCAGAGGGTTGCCGCCAGCACGGCCGGAATCAGCAGTGGCTTTTGCCTGCGTACACGGCCATACAGCACAGAGTGCAGCCCCAGCATGGCCAGCAGCACCAGCTGTCCCGCCAGTCCGTGCGCCTCGCGCCATAGCGACAGCACTGCCCAGAGGGTGACAATGCATAGCAGCCAGCATAAAAGCAGGGCATTGGCCAGTGTCCACAAGCGGCTGGCACCTCGCCAGTGCCGCACCGCCACCGGCAGCCAGGACAGCAGGTTAAAGCCCAGCAGCAGCGCAAAACGCATATCCGCCGGCCAATGGCTGAAGGCGCTAAACGACAGCACCAGTGCCAGGTTCAGCAAGACCCACATCAGCCCGGCCAGTACAAGGCTGCGTCCGAGCCAGGCCCAGGGCAAGAGCAGCAGCGCCCACAGCAGAAACAGTTCAAAGGCATCGGCACCGGTCTGGTAGGTCTGGCCAATCAGGGCCAACCATGCACCCAGCAACAATCCGGCAGCCAACAGGCTGGCCTGGCCAATCCAGTGTTGCACGGGATAGCGCAACAACGGCAGCAATGACAGCACCAGCACTCCTTGTGCCAGCGCAAACTTGTGCAAGCGCCCCAGCGCATCCCAGTTGTAGGCAAAAAAGAAAATAACGCCGCTACAGGCACAGAGCAATGCGGCAATCAGCAGCAGGCGGTCCAGCAGGCGCAGGGTCTGGCGGGCATCCGGCCTGGCGCCAGTCATGTCCAGCGCCGGTTCCAGTTGTCCGGGTGGCAGCACACCCGCTTCAACCCATTGCAACAGTGTACGGGTACTCATTGGCGAGCAATCCAGGCATCAAAAACGGCACCATGCTATACCGCCTCGGCAGCCCGTGGCGTGACGGGCTTGTCATTATTTTGCTGTCTGCCCTGTCGGGTCTGGCACAAAGCGGTAAAACAGGTTGGGCTCACCCACCACATAGATTACCCCCTGGTCGTCCATGGCCACCCCTTCGGCCTGGCCGATACTCTGGCTCAGACCGTTGAAGCCGGCCATGAAACTCATAAAACTGACCGGCTCGCCCCTGCTGTCCAGCTCCAGCAGCATGCGTGACTCGTCGGACAGCACCAGCAAGTGGCCGGTCCTGCTGTCCAGGTCGAGTCCGGAAATATCCCGCATGAACAACGCCTCAGACGGCAGTTCTTCAAGGGCACCCGCCTGATTTTTGGCCAGATCAAAATTCAGGGCAAACAACGCATGCGGATCACGCTCTTTGGCCAAAATAAAACGCGAATTGGGCGCATCCCAGGCCAGTCCTTCTAGCCCCTTGTTTTTGGGGTATAAAAAAGCGTCATCCAGCAGGCCCAGGTCAAACTGCAAGGCTTGTGTCAGGTCGATGGTGTCGGTCAGCGGCAGGGAAAACAGCACCAGTTTGCTGCGGCGCTCATCCACCAAAGCAAAGCGCCCATCGCTCAAGGCTTCGACTCCTTCCGGGTCAGCTACGCCCTGCAGGGCGATTTCACGCAATAGCTCGCCTTCCAAGCTAAGCTGCGCCAGCTTGGGGATTTTGCCGGTAATGGTGAACAGGGTATTGCTGGGCGCATGCCAGGTCAGGCCAGAGGTTTCTGCCTTGAGCAGGCGCTCAATCGGCTTGCCCTGAATATCGACTGAATAGCGGTTGAGCCAGATGCTGGCCTTGCGCTCGCTGGCCGGAGTACGCAGCTCGCGCGAGGTTTGCAGCAGGCGGTCATCCAGCTCGAAGTAATAACCCAGGCCAAAAAGCAACAACAATAGAGGTAGAGCCAGCCAAGCGCGCATTATGGAGAGTCCGAGATAAAGAAGTTTTCCGACCGCAGGGGTAAAGTAAAGTTCTGCCTGCCACCCCACTGCCTTTGCCCGAAAGGCTGCCACGGCGTAGAATCGGCCCTGTTTGCCCGATCATCATTGCAGGAATTTCCCATGCCAGACTATCGCTCGAAAACCTCCACCTTTGGCCGCAACATGGCAGGTGCCCGTGCCCTGTGGCGCGCCACCGGCATGAAGGACGAAGACTTCAAAAAGCCGATCATTGCCGTGGCCAACTCCTTCACCCAGTTTGTGCCCGGACACGTCCACCTGAAAGACATGGGTCAGCTGGTGGCCCGCGAAATCGAAAAGGCCGGCGGTGTAGCCAAAGAGTTCAACACCATTGCCGTGGATGACGGCATTGCCATGGGCCACGACGGCATGCTGTATTCGCTGCCCAGCCGCGAGATCATCGCCGACTCGGTCGAATACATGGCCAACGCCCACTGTGCCGATGCGCTGGTGTGCATCTCCAACTGTGACAAAATCACCCCCGGCATGCTGATGGCCGCGCTGCGCCTGAACATTCCGGTGGTGTTTGTTTCCGGTGGCCCGATGGAGTCTGGCAAGTCCAAGCTGTCCGCCAACCCGCTGAATCTGGTCGATGCCATGGTGATCGCCGCCGAAGACGACGCCAGTGACGAAGAAGTGGCCGAAATCGAGCGCAGCGCCTGCCCGACCTGCGGCAGCTGCTCCGGTATGTTCACTGCCAACTCGATGAACTGTCTGGTGGAAGCCATGGGCCTGGGCCTGCCCGGCAACGGTACCACGCTGGCCACCCACGCCGACCGCGAACAGCTGTTCCTGGAAGCTGCGCGCACCATCGTCGATATCACCCAGCGTTACTACCGTGATGGCGACGAGTCGGTGTTGCCGCGCAACATTGCCAACTTCAAGGCGTTCGAAAACGCCATGACCATGGACATCGCCATGGGCGGCTCTACCAACACCATCCTGCACCTGCTGGCTGCCGCCCAGGAAGGCGAGATCGAATTTGACCTGAAAGACATCGACCGTCTGTCGCGCAAGGTGCCCGAGCTGTGCAAAGTCGCGCCCAATATCGAGAAATATCACATGGAAGATGTGCACCGTGCCGGCGGTATCTTCGCCATCCTTGGCGAGCTGGCGCGTGGTGGCCTGCTGCACACCGACCTGCCCACCGTACACAGCAAAACCATGGCCGAGGCCATCGCCAAATGGGACATTACCCAAACCAATGATCCGGCCGTGCACGAGTTCTACAAGGCCGGCCCGGGTGGAGTTCCAACCCAGACTGCTTTTAGCCAGGCGACCCGCTGGCCGACGCTGGATCTGGACCGCGAAAAAGGCTGTATCCGCAGTGTCGAGCACGCTTACAACCGCGAAGGCGGCCTGGCGGTGCTGTACGGCAACATTGCCGAAGACGGCTGCGTGGTGAAAACCGCCGGTGTTGATCCGTCCATCTGGGTGTTTGACGGCAAGGCGAAAATCTTTGAAAGCCAGGACGACGCCGTGCGCGGCATCCTCGCCGATGAGGTCAAGCCCGGCGATATCGTCATCATCCGCTACGAAGGCCCCAAGGGCGGCCCGGGCATGCAGGAAATGCTCTACCCGACCAGCTACCTGAAATCCAAGGGTCTGGGCAAAGAATGTGCGCTGCTCACCGATGGCCGTTTCTCCGGTGGCACATCCGGCTTGTCCATTGGCCACGCCTCGCCAGAAGCGGCGGCCGGCGGTGCCATTGGCCTGGTGGAAGAGGGCGATCACATCCTGATCGACATCCCCAACCGCACTATCCAGCTGCAGGTGAGCGACGAAGAGCTTGCCGCCCGCCGTGTAGCCCAGGATAAAAAAGGCTGGAAGCCCGCCAAGGAGCGTCCGCGCAAGGTCAGCACCGCGCTAAAAGCCTATGCGCTGCTAGCCACCAGTGCGGATAAGGGGGCGGTGCGCAACAAGGAACTGCTGGGCTAAGGGCGACTGTTTTAGCTGCTGCAAATAGAAACCGGGCCTTGTGCCCGGTTTTTTATATTCCGCTTTTGAATATCGGGCGGTTGGCGGTGAAAACAGCAATCTGTGCCGCTGCCGGCTGTTATACCCGCATCTGTGCCAGTCCGGCCAGCACCAGCGCCATGGCGGGCAGTTGCTCATTGGCTCACTGAGTCCACGCATTCGACAGCACTTCAGCCTGCTGCAAAATCAGCTCCACAGCCTCTACCGCCTGATCGGGCGGATACTTGTAGCGTTGCAAGGTTCTGCGCACGAGGATGCGCAATTTGGCCCGCACACTTTCGCGCACCTGCCAGTCCACGGTGGTTGATGCCCGTAGTTTGTCGGTGATTTCAACGGCAATTTTCTTCAGGATTTCATCGCCCAGTTCGCGCACGGCGCTTTCGTTGTTGGCCAGCGCGTCATAGAAAGCGATTTCGTCAGGATTGAGCCCAAGAGCTGCCTCACGCGCCAGGTCGGCCTGAAACTGTTTCGCCATCGCGATCAGCTCTTCAATCACCTGCGCGGTTTCGATGCCTCGGTTGTTGTAGCGGCGTAGGGTTTCTTGCAGGCGCTCGCTGTATTTCTTCTCCTGCACCACGTTATTGCGGGTTTTGGCTTTGATATCGTCTTTTAGCAGCTTTTCCAGCAGCTCAACGGCAAAGTTTTTGTACGGCATCTGCCGTACATCTTCCAGAAACTCGTCAGACAGCAGGCCAATATTGGGCTTATCCAGCCCACACAGGGCAAAAACATCAGTCACGCCGCCGGCAATCACCGCATTATCGAGAATCTGCTTGAGCGTGGAGTTTTTCTCTTCCTGGGTCAGTTTTTTATCAACGCTGGTGTATTTGGCAATTGCTGCTTTCACGGCGGACAGGAAAGCGATTTCTTTGTGATACGCGCTCGCCTCATCCATGGTGCTGCACAGCGAATAGGCTTTGTTCAGCGCCAAAACGGTATCCAGAAAGCGCTTTTTGCCGTCATCCAGACCTAGAACATAGTTTGCAGCCGGTACCAGCAGCTTCAAGGCATCGGTGGCAAAAGCGCTGTAATCAAAGCCCGGGCTTTGCGGCGTCTTGGCAAACATGCCGTGAATCACATCCAGCTTTTCCAGCAGGATGGCGTAAGCCTCTTCGGTGCTGTGGGTTGGCTCGCCACGGCCTTTGGCATCGGCATAGGTTTTTAGCGCCTGCTTGAGCTCGTTGGCGATACCGATATAGTCCACCACCAGGCCGCCCGGCTTGTTTTTGAACACGCGGTTCACCCGCGCAATGGCCTGCATCAGGTTGTGGCCTTTCATCGGCTTGTCGACATACATGGTATGGCAGATCGGGGCGTCAAAGCCCGTTAGCCACATATCGCGCACGATCACCAGCTTTAGCGGGTCATTCACGTTTTTAAAGCGCTTCTCAAGCCGCTTCTTGGTCTGCTTGTTATAAATGTGCGGCTGCAATAGCGGCTTGTCAGCAGCCGAGCCGGTCATCACCACCTTGATCGCGCCTTTTTCCGGGTCTGTGTCATGCCATTCGGGCCGCAGCGCGACGATTTCGTTATACAGCTGTGCGCAAATATCACGGCTCATGGCCACGATCATGGCTTTGCCTTCGATCAGCGCCGAGCGGGTTTCAAAGTGCTCAACCAGGTCGGCAGCAACCTGCTTTAAGCGCGGGCCGGAACCGACCAGTTTTTCCAGGCGACTCCATTCGCCCTTGGTTTTTTCCCGCTGGCCAATATCCTCTTCGTCCTCGACCACGTCCTCAACCTGATCCGACAGCTCATCAATCAGGTCGCGGTTGATATCCAGCTTGGCCAGGCGCGACTCGTAATAAATGGGCACGGTCGCACCATCATCGACCGCATCCTGAATGTCGTAGATTGAAACGTAGTCGCCAAACACCGCACGGGTGTCTTTATCCTCGTTAGCAATGGGCGTTCCAGTAAAACCAATAAAGGCCGCATTGGGCAGGGCATCACGCATGTGCTTTGCGTAGCCAAACTGGTAGCTGCCGTCGGCTTTCAGGGTGGCTTTCAGCCCGTATTGACTGCGGTGGGCTTCATCAGAGATCACTACGATGTTGTGCCGCCCGTTCAGAATTGGGTGGGCATTTTCGCCGGCCAGCAAAGCAAATTTCTGCACGGTGGTAAAAATGATGCCGCCCGACTCCCGCTCGGCGAGCATAACGCGCAACGCATCACGGTCATCCGCCTGGGCCGGTTCCTGCTTCAGCAGCTCCTTTGCTGAGCTAAAGGTACCGAACAGTTGCCCATCCAGATCGTTGCGGTCAGTAACCACCACCAGCGTTGGATTATTCATTTCCGGCTGCTGCAGCAGCTTGCCGGCGTAGCACACCATCGAGATGCTTTTGCCCGAGCCCTGTGTATGCCAAACCACCCCAGCTTTTTTGCTGCCGGGCACGACCACGCCCGCATAGTTGGCACGCTTCTCTGCCTGGAACAGCTGCTCCGGG
>JAHAYO010000053.1 GCA_018384595.1 Thiopseudomonas sp. | reverse complement strand
GCCACCGGTGCTTCGGTGAAAGGGGCTGTACACCCTGTCACCAACAGGCAGCCTGTCAGCACTAAAGCCATGCACTTGCGCATAATGTTTTACCTCAAATGCAGGACAACCTGCTGGTTGTTATTGTTCGTGTATCGACACATAGAGTATCACCCTGCCCTAGACTGTTACGACCACCCACGCATACCTCTGCTATCAGACTGTCCTGAAACAGCACCTCCCTGCCTCAAGATCCGGCATACGCCGCAACACGCAAGCACAGTCATTGACCTCTTTTCGCCGTCGGCAGGCAATAAAAAACCGCCTCTCAGCGGTTTTTTATTGTGCGTGGCAAACTAGTTGCGCAGCATCCTGCGGATATTCTGATCACGTGGCAAGGTGTAATCATCCACAGCAATCACGGTATTGCTCTTGGGATGAATGACCTTCAGGTTCACGTAAACAAATTCCTGGCTGGTTGCATAGCTACCCACAATAACCGCTTGCGCATCATGGCGCTCGGCCAGGTGCTCAAGGTTACGCGATAGCAACGCTTCACCCACACCATCAAGTATACCTACACTGTCACGCAGCTTAAGCTCAGTCATGTGGTAATTATTGCGGGTAAATTCAGCGGAAACCTGTTCGGAAATAATACGTCCGAAGTTAGTCGGCTCCAGCGAATGTACATCCACCAGCGAGGCAATCACTACACGGCTATAGGGCGGCAGACTGTATTCAAGCTGACTCACCATGCGTCGCGCGGCGTCTTTATTCACCGCAATAAACGGGTCTTTGAGCGCATCTTGGTAAGTCGGTTCTCGCACTTTATGCGTTGTGTCACAGCCAGACAGCACTACGCCAACCGCAATCAGAGGAACAAGAAAAAGCTTTTTCATCACTTAGTACCCCTTAACTGGCAGCCGGGTTGGAGCCAACTGTGTAGCGTAATTGTGAAAGTCTTTTTCAGTGGTGTAGTACACATTGGTTACGTTGGCATAGAAGCGGTCGCTGCTTGATACCGTTGTGCTAACCACCAGCTCATGCTTGGGACGCGGGCCTTTGGCGTATTTAGAATTTACGGCAAAGTAAACATCAGCCGAAACGGCAGCACCCATCATGGCGGCACCGGCAGACGTGTGCTTACCAATGTTGCGCAGTACCCAGAGACCACCGGCCAGAGTCGTCATTTCACCCATAATCGGGTCACGAGCCGGACGATCTTTCCAGCGCACGTAATCGGTTTTTACTTCAACTTCTAGGGTGCCCGGAGTGTTCAGACTCTTCATTACCGGATAGCCCTTGGCCAGCAATGCTTGCATCAGCTTCTGGTTAAAGGCCTTTTGAAACTTACTGTCTTCAGCAGTCTGTTTGATATAGAGAGGCGGGTGGCCTGAAGGCAGAGTCTTGATCAGCTCCGCCGCGGAGTCATTTGCAATGACCTGCCAGTGAGCCGCAGACTGGAATTTATTCTGATCTGTTTGCTTGAAGTTTGTTGCTGTTGGAGCTTCTGTGAACGGAGCGGTACACCCCGCCAACAAAATGCTGCCAGCCAATAATGTAACAATACGCTTATGCATAATGCATTCCCTGAGTTATGACAGCCAACCAGCCATCGTTGTTGTTACACTCCTGCGCCTTAACGCATCTTACCAAGCCAATTGCTTCACACCGGCAGAAGTGAGGTTATGCTGCCACCCAAACAGGGTTGGCTGCACCATAGCATGCACAGTTTTGCGCTTGCTTTCTGGATGATTTCGTTCTTGAGAGGGCGTCAAGGCTAGCAAGTTTGCACATGCAAAACCGTGACTTAGCTCACATTTCTAACGCTTTTTCTAGCCGCAAAAAACCAAAAATCGTGTTTTCATGCGGTTCTTGACACACAAGGTTGGCATTATAAAGACGCTATTCCAGCCAAAGCAAGCAGCGGGCTGATAAAGGGGGCGGCTACATTTACCCCTGATAAATGCAGCCGCCCCCTTTATCAGCATGGCTTGTACTCCACCCCCGCCCCCCGCAAAATACCGCCTCTGAAAACTACAGGCGCAAGCAGGCATGAATATCCTTATCCTCGGCGCAGGTCAGGTGGGCGGCAATCTGGCCGAACAGCTGGCCAGCGAGGCCAACAACATCACCGTGGTGGATACCGACCACGAACGCCTGCGTGAACTGGGCGAGCGACTGGACATTCGCACCGTGGCCGGCCATGCCTCCTTTCCGTCCGTGCTGCGCCAGGCCGGTGCCGATGATGCGGAAATGCTGGTAGCTGTGACCAACAGCGACGAAATCAACATGATCGCCTGCCAAGTGGCGCACACATTGTTTCGCACGCCGACCAAAATTGCCCGTGTACGCGCCACTCAATACCTGTTGCGTCACGAACTGTTCAGCCCCGAAGCGCTGCCGATTGATGTCTGCATCAGCCCCGAGCAGGTGGTCACCCACCATATTAAGCGGCTGGTGGAAAACCCCGGCACCCTGCAGGTCATGGACTTTGCCGACGGCAAGGCGCAGTTGGTCTGTGTACGCGCGCGTCACGGCGGCATGCTGGTCGGCCATCAGCTGCGCGAGCTGCGCAAACATCTGCCCCATGCCGATGTGCGGGTCGCCGCCATCTTCCGCGGCGATCATCCCTTAAAGCTGGCTGGCAATACGATTATCGAGGTGGGGGACGAAGTGTTCTTCATTGCTGCCCGCCACCAAATCCGCGCCATGATGAGCGAGCTGCAACGGCTGGAAGCCGGCTACCGCAAGGTGGTGATTGCCGGCGGTGGCCATATCGGCGAGCGGCTGGCCGAAGCGATTGAAAGCCGCTGTCAGGTCAAGATCATCGAGCTGGATGCCGCCCGCTGCCGCCATCTGTCTGACCATCTGGACAGCAGCGTGGTGTTGCACGGCAGCGCCTCCGACCGCGATCTGCTGCTGGAAGAAAACATCGACCAAGCCGACCTGTTTATCGCCGTCACCAATGACGACGACGCCAACATCATGTCCAGCCTGCTGGCCAAGCGCATTGGCGTGCGCAAGGTCATGGCCATCATCAACAACCCGGCCTATGTGGATTTGGTACAGGGCGGGGCCATCGACATTGCCATCAGCCCGCAATTGGCCACCCTCAGTGTGTTGCTGGCCCATGTGCGTAAAGGCGATGTGGTCAGTGTACACTCGCTGCGCCGTGGTGCCGCCGAAGCCATTGAGGCGATTGCCCATGGCGATGAAAAATCCAGCAAGGTGGTGGGCCGCACAATCCGCGACATTCGCTTGCCGCCGGGGGCCGCTATTGGTGCCATCATCCGCGACGATGAGGTCATCATGGCCGAAAAAGACACCCGGATCAGCAGCGGCGACCATGTCATCCTGTTTGTGGTGGACAAGAAGCACATTCCCGACGTAGAACGCCTGTTTCAGGTCGGGCTCAGTTTTTTCTAACCATCAGGACGAATTTCCATGCATTTCGCTGCCATTGCCCGCATCTTGGGTATCCTGCTGATGCTGTTCAGCCTGACCCATGTGCCGCCGCTGTTGCTGTCGCTGTATGACGGCGGCGATGCCAGCGGCAGCTTTGCACTGGCATTGGGCATCACCCTGCTGACCGGCCTCTTCACCTGGCTGCCCGTGCGCGGGCGACGTGAAGAGCTACGGGTGCGCGACGGCTACCTGATTACCGCACTGTTCTGGGTGGTACTGGCCAGCTTTGGTGCCATGCCATTTTATTTTTCACCTGTGCCTGCCATGGGCCTCACCGACGCGCTGTTTGAAGCCTTTTCTGGCCTCAGCACCACCGGCGCTACGGTACTGACAGGGCTGGATGAGCTGCCGCGCGCCATCCTTTATTACCGTCAGCAGCTGCAATGGTTGGGCGGTATGGGGATTGTGGTGCTGGCGGTAGCCATCATGCCTATGTTGGGCGTGGGCGGCATGCAGCTGTACCGCAGCGAAATGCCCGGGCCGATCAAGGACAACAAACTGTCGCCCCGCATTGCCGACACCGCAAAAACCCTGTGGCTAATCTATTGCGGCCTGACTGTACTGTGCGCGCTGGCCTACTGGCTAGCCGGCATGGACAGCTTTGATGCCATTGGTCACAGTTTTGCCACCATCGCCATTGGTGGCTTTTCCACCCACGATGCCAGTATCGGCCATTTCAACAGCGCCACCATCGAACTGATTGCCGTGTTCTTTATGGTGCTGTCCGGCATCAACTTTTCGCTGCACTTTCTGGCGTTACACAACCGCTCGCTCAAAGCCTACTGGCAGGATGCCGAATGCCGCTTTTACCTCAAATTACTGGCCGCTGTCACCCTGCTCACCTTTGCCGTGCTTATGCTCTATCAGCATTACCAAGACCCGAGCCTAGCCCTGCGCCACGCGCTGTTTCAGGTGGTCACTGTGGCCACCACCACCGGTTTTGGCGTCACCGATTTCAGCGCCTGGCCTAGCTTTTTGCCCTACCTGCTGCTGTACACCGCCTTTATTGGCGCTTGCGCCGGCTCCACCGGCGGCGGCATGAAGGTGATGCGAGTGATGTTGCTGCTGCGTCAGGGCCAGCGCGAAATCCTGCGCCTGCTGCACCCCAGTGGCGTATTTACCGTCAAGTTGGGCAAGCGCAGCGTGCCCGACCGAGTTATCGAAGCGGTCTGGGGCTTTAGTGCTGTCTACATGGGCGCGTTTTTCCTGCTGATGCTCGGCCTGTTAGCCTGCGATCTGGACCCGGTCACCGCGTTTTCCACGCTGGCCTCCTGCATGAACAACCTCGGCCCCGCGCTGGGCGACGCCACCTTCCATTACGCCAGCCTGCCGGAAAGCGCCAAGCTCATCCTCAGCTTCGCCATGGTGCTGGGCCGGCTGGAGGTGTTTTCTCTGCTGATTCTGTTTACACCTGCGTTTTGGCGGTATTAAAAAAGGAAACTGATTAGTTTTTTGACATACGCCATATTCTATGTATAATTGCCGGCGCGGGATGGAGCAGTCTGGTAGCTCGTCGGGCTCATAACCCGAAGGTCGTAGGTTCAAATCCTGCTCCCGCAACCAGACAAAATAAAGGCGAATCAGTAACTTACTGGTTCGCCTTTTTTGTTTCTATCCTGCCAAATTTCCTCTGTGACAGATTTGTGACGTATGTGTGACAGATCTGCTTTTTCTGTTTTTCTCTTTCCCGAAGTTTTGACCGTAAGGCCGCTTTTGTCACAAACGGCTTTTGTCACAGCTTTTGGCATCCCTGCCCATCACCAGCAATCCTGAACACTGCCTTGAACCGATATTAGCCAGCACGGCTATGGTTCATCGTCTGGCATGAACTCCAAAATATCAGCGACCTCGCACTCAAAAAGCTTGCAGAGTTTGTCCAGTGCGTCCAGGTCGATCCGCTGCGCCGTTTCCTTATAAAGCAATGTGACCGTATTTCTATTCAGGCCGGTCTCCCTGGCCACGTCAACAATCTTCATTTTGTGCTCTCCCATCAGGCGAGCCAAGTGACACCGAATCATAAAATCCATCCCAGATAAATAAATTTGATTCTAAATGGCAAAAAGTGCTTGCAAATGCGATTCTGATGCGTAGAATGTCATTCTGAATGGCATTGCTTCACTTTGGATGCCTTTTCTTTACCCAGAATAGACTAGCAGAGGAACACTGTTATGGACATTACTTATACCTACCTGACTACAGAAGAGCTTTCCGAGCGCATCAAGTACGACTGCCGAACGATTCGGCAAAACCTCAAGGACTCCGTTCTTCTTGAGGGTAAGCATTACATCAAGCCGTTTGGGCGTCGCAAAATTCTTTTCCTCTGGGAAGAAGTCGAAAAGACGATGCTGGCAGGTTCACGGAGCTGCGAGGTCTTGACCATTCCGATGGCAAATGGCGAGGTGTGCCATGTCTAAGGTTCGCGTACGTAAAGAAACAGGAAAGCTGTATCTGGATTTCATGTTTGCTGGTCATCGCTGCCGAGAGCAAACCGCCTTGGTAGATACGCCAGCGAACAGAAAAAAGGCTGAAGCTTTGCTTCAGCGGGTCCAGGCTAAAATCTTGCTGGGTCAGTTTGATTACGTAGAGTTTTTTCCGGGAAGCGGGAATATTGCAAAGGTACAGCCAACAGTGAGCGTTTCTGCAGCTACTGGCAACCGCGAACCGGAAGACACCCCTCTTTTCTCAGACTTCGCCGACCTATGGTTCGATGAAAACAAAATTCAGTGGCGCGGCTCGCATACAAAAAATGTTGACTCGATCCTGAACAGTTCCTTGAAGCCGATCTTCAAGGGCAAGCATGTCAGCGAAATTACCAAGCCGGATATTTTGAAGGCCCGCAACAAAATGGCCAAGCGTCCTGGGCGTGGCCCTAGTGGTGTGATGTCTGCCAAGTCAATCAACAACCACATGAACATCTTGCGGATGCTGATGACCGAAGCATCAGATCGTCACGACTTCACCAATCCTTACCGCAACATCAAACCGCTTCGCTTGCAGCGGGTTCACATTGAGCCGTTCAGCTTGAGCGAGGTGGAAACCATCCTGCACACAGTGCGCGAGGATTACCGCAACTATTACCTGGTCCGCTTCTATACCG
>JAHAYO010000050.1 GCA_018384595.1 Thiopseudomonas sp. | reverse complement strand
CGTGAAATCATGGATCGTAGCGGTGTGTGTGAACGCCTTGGGCAGCAACTGCAGGACCATCGCGACCCGTCCAAAGTGCGGCACAGCCTGACCAGTCAACTGCGCACACTGATGATCCAGCATGCTCAGGGCTGGGATGATTTGAGTGATACCCAGCTGCTTGGTGAAGATCCGACCTGATCCTGACCATCGCCGCGCCGTTTTTCATGCTGTTTTTCCTCAGCTTTGCTCAGTAAACAGCCCGCGTACCAGCTGATAAGGCATAGCCTGCAAGCAAGCACTACCCCATGCTGAACTGGATCAGTTACGCAGGCCTGGCACTGTCCGCCTGCATTGCCGCCACCCTGTTGCCCATGCAGTCCGAAGCCACTTTGGTTGCGCTGCTGACCCTCAAACCGGGCGCGGTCATCTCGCTGGTGGCAGTCGCCTCCCTGGGCAATGTAGTGGGTTCGCAAATTAACTGGTGGCTGGGCACACAGCTGCACCGCTGGCAGCATCGGCGCTGGTTCCCTGCCTCTGCCGAGCAACTGGCGCGGGCACAACTCTGGTATCAACGCTATGGACGCTGGAGTTTACTGCTTAGCTGGATGCCGGTGATTGGCGACCCTTTAACTCTGGTGGCCGGGGTGCTGCGTGAGCCATTTTGGCGCTTTACGCTTGTGGTCAGCATCGCCAAAACCGGACGCTATATCGTGCTGGCCTACGTCACCCTTTATGTTTTACAGTCTTGACAACAACGCTACCGCGAAGATGCAACTGCACCACCAGTCATTATTCAGTGCTACCCTGCACGCACATTCAGCTTGACTGTGATATTGATGAAAATCCTACTGGTTGAAGACGACCAACTGCTCGGCGACGGGATTGCCACCGGCCTGACCCAAGCCGGGCTTACGGTGGACTGGGTACTGGATGGTCAACAGGCGGATACCGCACTGCTTGCCAACAGCTATGATGCTGTGGTCCTCGATCTGGGGTTGCCCAAGCTCTCCGGCATGGACGTCCTAAAGCGTGCCAGGGCACAAGGCAAGGATCTGCCCGTACTCATCCTGACCGCTTACAGTGCGGTTGAGAACCGTGTGGCGGGGCTGGATGCCGGCGCAGATGATTACCTGACCAAACCCTTTGACCTGACCGAGCTGCAAGCACGTTTAAGAGCCTTGCTGCGCCGCTCCAAAGGCTATGCCGACGCCGTTATTCGTCAAGGGGAAATCAGCCTGGATCCGGCGAGCCACACGGTGACTTTGGCCGGCCAACCGGTCGACCTCTCTGCCCGTGAATTTACCATCCTGCACAGCTTGCTCCTCAACGCCGGACGGGTGATGTCCAGAGCCCAGCTGGAAGAACAGCTGTATGGCTGGGGAGATGAAATCGAAAGCAACACCATTGAGGTTTTTATCCATCATTTGCGCCGCAAACTCGACCCCCAGCTCATCCTTACGGTCCGTGGTGTCGGTTACATGATTGAGAAAACCACCCCATGAGAACGTCCCTGCGCTGGCGTCTATTTTCCTTATTGGCCATGTCCGTCTTGCTGGCCTGGATTGCCACCGCTTTTTTTACTTATCTGGATACCCGCCGCGAAATCAGCACCATGCTCGATGAACGCCTGATGCATACCGCAGAGCGGGTTCTGCAACAGCTGGAGGCGGACGATACCGACCACCATCCAGCCGGCCCCCTGAGCGACTACACGCATACTGCCCTGCAAGTCTGGCGCGACGGCACACTGCTGATGCAGTCCAGTACTGCACCCGCAGTGCCTCTGGGCACACAACAAGTCGGGCTGCAAAATATGCTGTTGCAAGGTGTTCACTACCGTACTTACAGCCTCTGGGATGCCCGTGAACAGCTGAATGTGCGCGTGGCCGAGCGTTATGACTTGCGCGACGAGCTTGCCGAAAGCGTAGCACGGCATTTGCTTCACCCGCTCTATTTTGCCGTGCCCGGATTGGGCGTGCTGATCTGGTTGGCGGTGGGTGCCGGCCTTACGCCCTTGTCGCGCTTTGCCAACGAGGTCAAACAGCGTCAACCGGATAAACTGGACCCGCTCGAACTGAGTGACACCCCGCGTGAAGTGCTCCCGCTGCAAAATGCACTCAACTCGTTATTTAAGCGCTTGCAAGACTCCCTTGAGTACGAGCGCCGCTTTACCGCCGATGCGGCCCATGAGCTACGCACGCCTTTGGCGGCGATTAAAACCCAGGCACAAGTGGCCTGCGCCGCCACAGACGCCGAGCAGCGCCAGCAAGCACTGGGTAAAGTGATTCTGGGCGCAGACCGGGCGGCGCATCTGATTGATCAGTTGCTCGTCCTGGCCCAGCTTGATCCGGAGCACTGCCTGATCGGGCCGCAACAGGTTCAACTGGCCACACTGGTCCGTGACAGCATTGCCCAGCACGCTCCCGCAGCCATCCGCAAAGCGGTGGATCTCGGCTTCACCGCCGAAGATGACGGACTGATCCATGGCGACAGCACGCTGTTAGCCATTCTGGTACGCAACCTGATTGATAACGCCATACGCTACACGCCGGGCAATGGGCAGGTGGACATCCAGCTTCAGCGACACAACAACAGGGTCGTGTTGCAGATTGCCGATAGCGGCCCGGGCATCGCCACTGCAGATCTGGAACGTATCACTTCACGTTTTTATCGTGTGCTGGGCAGTGGTGAAGACGGCAGCGGTCTGGGTTTATCCATTGTTCAACGGATCGCCAAACTGCATGATGCACAGCTCACTTTTGCCAACTCTACCAGTGCAACCGGGCTGATGGTCAGGGTGAGCTTTACCGCTGCCACTCCAGCACTGCCGGAATAAAAAATTCCTTTCTTAAGCATTTTTTAAGATAGAAACGGGATACTCACTGCAAACCAAGTCCACGGTTTCATTGAGAGGAAACACATCATGACGATCAAATCCAGCCTGTTCAAATTCGCCGCTGTTACCGGTCTGGCTGTCAGCCTTGGCAGTGTATCGGCATTCACCATCGCCGCCGAAGAAGAGCACAACCACGGCCAGGCAGTCACCGAGATGCAGCTGAATAATGGCAGCAAATGGGGCATTGACGCACCGCTCAGCCAGGCAATGGGTAAAATCAGCCAGGCAGTCAGTGCCGAGGTTGAGGGCATTCACGCCGATAAGTTGCCGCAGGAAAATTATGTTGCCCTGGCCGGTGAAATTAACTCTCAAATTGCTTACATGATTGAAAACTGTGAGCTTGAGCCAGCAGCCGACGCGCAACTGCACATTGTTATTCATGACTTAATGGACGGTTCAGCGCAGATGGAAAACCAAGCCAGCGCACGCGACGGCGCAGTCCAAGTCATCAACGCACTGAATAACTACGCCAACTACTTTGATGACCCCAAGTTCCAGCCGGTCGCCCACTAAATGACTCATCACAAACAAAAGGCGGGTTCGTACCCGCCTTTTTACTGTGTCCACAGCCCTACTGCGCTTTGGCAAAGCGGGCTGTAATGGGCGCCTTTTTACTGCTTAATGCCTTCCACCTGAATGCTCAGCTGCACCTCGGCTGGGATCGGCCCCACAATATAGTCCATCCCCCATTGGGTCCGATCTAGCGTGGCGCTGAAGTCGCCGCCGCAGACCGTCGCACCATCAAACATCGGGCTTTCATAGCAATTGAACTGCTCCGCTGTTAGGGTAACCGGATTGGTTTTGCCCAATAGAGTCAGATCACCGGTGACTGTTTCGGGCTGGCCATCCTTAAACGTCCAAGCGGTAGAGGTAAAGGTCATGACCGGATACTTTTCTACATTAAACAGGTCAGCGCTTTTCAGGTGATCATCAAACGCCGCAATTCCGGTTTGTACGCTGGCCACCGGAATCTCCAGACTCAACTGACCTGTCTCTTTGGCAGCATCCAACTGTAACTCGCCCTCAATACTGTAGAAGCCGCCATGGTTGGTGCTGGTGCCAAAGTGGCCAATGGCGAACAGTACCTTGGTATGGTTAGGGTCCAGCTTATACGTCTCAGCATGCGCGCCTGCAGTCAGAGCGGCGGCGAGTAAGCCAAAAGCAAATTGCTTTTTCATCATATTCTTACCTCATTTGTTGGTTTGTACGAATACGTCTATCCTAAATCAGCAACACAGGGTCATCCAGAGCATTTTATTGGCACCATTGCTTCACCAGCGCAACAATAAAGGAAGTTTACCATGTCAGGATTCGAGATTTTAACCAGTAGCCAAGGTGTCCCAATCAAATTGTGGACCAAAGGCGTGCCGGTACAGGCCGAGGCACGTCAGCAACTGCTCAACACTGCACAGATGCCATTTATTTACCCCCATCTGGCCGTGATGCCGGACGTGCATCTGGGCAAAGGCTCGACCATTGGCAGCGTGATTCCAACCCGAGGGGCGATTATTCCTGCTGCTGTGGGCGTGGACCTGGGTTGCGGCATGATGGCGGTGCGCACCTCGTTGACTGCCAGCGACCTGCCGGACAACCTACGCAATATCCGCCGCGCCATAGAAAAGGCCGTGCCACACGGACGCACCGTTAAATATATTACTTTAAGGCTGCTTGAGAGGGTGCACAGGGGTGGCGAAGTGTATTGTGCGAATTCATCCTAATAGTTGATGCCAGATAGTGATCAACCTGGCTTAGCCTGCTAATCTCAAACCCTTACTTACAATGCGATTCATTAAGGAGAACACCATGATGTTTCCCGATTTTTTCGATAAAGCCCCCGTTATTCGTGTACACGACGCATTGGCTCAACTACTCGGTACCACTGCCAATGGCATCATGGAGTACCGTTATGCCGATGCAGTTCGGCTGGCTGGGCATTCTTGTCCTACCGTGGCAGGTGCGTTCCTGACAGCACGAGCGGCGCTAAAGGCGCTGTATCCCGATACGCTGCCTGAGCGTGGTGGCATATCCGTACATATGCCGTCACCGGAAACCGATGGCACCACTGGCGTGGTCGCGCAGGTGCTGACGCTCATTACCGGCGCGGCAGGACAAGGAGGCTTTAAAGGTATTGGTCAGCGTTTTGCACGCCACGGATTACTCAGCTTCGCGACTGAGCAGAGTGAACATAATGCGCTTGTGCGCTTCCAGCGGCTGGACACGGGCGCCGCTGTTATGGTGAGTTTCGATGCTCACAGAATACCTGCCGATGCTTCTCAGCGTGAACGCATGCAGGCGGTGATTCAGAATCGAGAGACGCCAGAGCAACAGGCAGATTTTGCACGTCTCTGGCAGGCGCGCGTGGAGACGATATTATTGGCACATGCCGATGATCCGGCGCTGTTATCCATTGTTGCGCTTGGCTAATACCTCGACAGTAGTTTGGCAGATGAGGCATGCAATAGCATGCCTTTGAGGGAATGGCGTAGCAGTGCTGGGTGCTGGTTGGTAAGGCCCGCTGCAAACCCTAAGTGCATAACTTCCAATCACGCGCTTGGCGGTTGCGGTAGCTGAGTGAGTGCCCCAACGATCATAATCAGGACGCAAATAAACACTGTCATTCCATTGCCATTTCTGCTGGTTGCGCCTTAGCCTTATCCTGGGCTAATCGCTGTTTTTTAATTGAGACCGAGTTGAGACCAAACAGAGACCAGCTTATTTTTACCCGAAAAAATGCAACGCATGAAATGACTGCTGCCCTAGAAACCGATAAAGACCGACACACGTCATGCACCCAAATTAGCTCAATACTCTTTAGCAGCGGCGTGACTGCTGAATTATTGCAATAATTCAGCGCAGTACTAAAGCCTTCGACCGCTGAGCTTGCTTACATAGCTCACCGCCTTGCATAAGCTTTCGCTTGGGACGACAAAGCTTATTACGCACGTTTACCATGCTCCTAACTTCTATAAAGCTAGTATTCTGCTAGCCAATCCATCTAGCCGTTCTTTAGTTTTTTCCCAGTTGGGCATCACCTGGCTTAAAAGCCGATAAAATCGTTCACTATGATTGTGCTCAGCGATATGACGCAACTCATGGAGGATGACGTAATCAATGCAATCGCGGGGAGCCTTAACCAAGTGTGGGTTTAACGTGATGCGGCCATTAGGTGAGCAGCTGCCCCATTGGGTTTGCATGGTTAGGATACGAATGGGTGGTCGCTCTTGCACCCACAGTGCTTGCTCTAAAAGCACATCCAACCGTCTGCAGGGGTAAGTGGCAAGGGAGACGCTGCGGCTGTGGTTGAGGCAGGGACTTTCTCCACTGGATCTTTACCCTTCCCCATGTCGGCCGTGCCATCCAATCCAACCATCGCCAGCATGTCCTCCATGACGTCAGGCACGGGCGGGGCCGCAGTCGGCAAGGCGGTATCGCTGCGAGGGCATTCCCAAGCCATCGAGCAGGCGTAGCGGCACCTCCTGCGCGCGGCTGGCTGTGTAGTCGAAAAGGATCACCGGCTTGTCCGGCGGCCCACTGCTTTGCACCCACATCCAGGATTGTGCCGAGGGGGCGCGTACCGGTTCATGCAGCACCTGCAAGCGCGTTTCGTCGCAGTGCAACACGGGGTAGTCCAGCAGCTTGTCGCGCATCAGGTTGAGCAACGGTTGCAGTTGCTCGCCACTTTGGATCACCCAACGCGCCAGGGGCTGGCGTGGGATGTCGACGCCGTGGCGGCTGCCCCCTAAAGAAGGTTGGCCGTAGAAGAGCACTTGAAGGGCTTCGCGTCCCTCTCTGGAGTGTGCTGTCTTTTGCGTGTACAGCCCCTGGTTTCAGCGTTGTCAAGTGGCAGTTTTGCTATAGAAGCGTTTTTTCCGCGCACCGCATCACTGGTAATGCTGTTCGATCACTCGAAGCTTCGGATGATCTGATCGTTATTTGGTCAGATTGCTGTTTTTGAAATCGGCAAATACTGATATCAGTCAAAAATAAAAGGTTGTGCAGACCCTAGATTCTTTCTTGCAGCGCCTTGCAGAAGGCATCGATATTCTCATCGTGGCGTTTGTAGTAGGTCCAGGGGCCGACCCGCTGCGATGTCACCAATTGCGCGCGCTGTAGAGCTGCGAGATATAGCGATGTCGTTGACTGCGAGAGGCCCGTGCGCTCTTGGATGATACTGACGCACACGCCTACCGTTTCTGGGTCGACCTCCTGCTCAGGAAAGGCTGTCCTGGGATCCTTGAGCCAATTGAGGATGGTAAGGCGCATCGGGTTCGCCAATGCTTTCAGGGCTTCGTTGACGTCAATAGTCATGAGTTTTTGATACCTGTTTTTTATGATATCTAGATATGTTCCTGGTTTGCGCATCAAATTGGAAGGCTTCGCCGTGATCTCTGCGCACCAGCCCGTCGCAATGACGGGCTGGTTTGGACTGGAATCCTATTGTCCTGTCAGGTAGGACTATCGGGCACCTGTGCGCCGAATTGCGGGACGATATGTTTGCCAAGTTCCTCGATAACCTCTGCTGCGGGGCGTTTACCATACTTGAGGTTCAGGATGACGTGATCTACACCGATTTCCTGAAGTGTATCCAGCAAGGCCAGAAGGTGGTTACGTCCCAGTCGGAATCCTAGATGGATAGGCGAGGGCGGCGTGGATGGGTGTTCGTCCAGGTCGATATACAGCGATTGCAAGAACGGCTTGTAGATAGTGCCACATTGTTTAGCCGTTTCCTGTCGCCAATCTTCCACGATGAGTCGCTGTATTTTTGGCGGACGTGGATAGTTGATCCATCCATGGCTTTCACGGGCGATCCAATCGAGCGACTGGCGGCTATGTCCGGTTACGAATAGCGGTATTTCCCGAGTCGTAGGTTTGGGAACGAGATCGGCCCCCAGTAACTCGCCGTGACTCCAGCGAATGGGCTCGAAGTGTGTTCGATGGGCTTGGCGTATCACATTGAGGTTTTCTTGAAAGGTCTCGCCACGCTTTTCTGGATCAACGCTGAATGCGGGAAACTCCACGGGACGATCGCCAGAGGCTACTCCCAGGAGCAAACGACCTCCGCTCAACTGATCAATGCTCGCTGCGGCCTTTGCCGTGTGCAAGGGATTACGCAAAGTAAGCGCGATGGAGGCGGTGCCCAGTGCGATTTCTGTTGTATGGGCTGCCATGTAGCCCAGATACACCCAAGGGTCGAAAACCTGGCCGACATCGCCGAAGCTTGGGTCCCTGAGTGGGACGTCGCGAAACCAGAGTGCCGAAAAACCTAGTGCCTCTGCACGTTTGGCCAGCGCGACCTGATCCAGCATGCGCGGTGTGTCACCCTGGAAAGCCTCCAGGGGAAAGAACAGCCCAAGGCTTAGATGACCCTGCCTGAAGGTTCGTTTGAATCCCCTATGCTCTTGGTAGGGGGTCGTGCTCGGTTGGTACATGCTTAACTTCCTCGGTCAGCAAACGCTGAGCCATGCCCCTGAGTTATGGGGCGTGGCTCTGAGCGTTTAGGATTTGTAAGTCGGGTAGTCGGTGTAGCCCTTATCGGTACCGCCGTACATGCTGCTTGGATCAACTGGATTAAGCGGCCAGTTGTTGGCGATACGAGCGGGCAGGTCGGGGTTCGCAATGAAGGGGCGGCCAAAAGCGATCAGGTCGCCCCAGCCAGCTTTTATCACGCGATTTCCTCGTTCAGCGGTGTACTTGCCGGCATAGATAATCTTGCCGCTGAAGGTGTTACGAACAGCTTCCCGGAACGTCTCAGGCAGCTCGGGTGCGTTTTCCCAATCGGCTTCGGCGAGCGACAGGTAGGCAATGCCCACTTCCTCGAGGATCTTCACTGCCTCGATGTAGGTTTGATGAGGATCTTCTTCGACCAGACCAAGGTATACGCGGTCTTCGTCTGTGGTCGCGAACAGCGGGGCGAAGCGAACGCCAACGCGCTCCTTGCCGACCACACCAGCAACGGCGAGGGTGATTTCGCGCAGGAAGCGAAGACGGTTCTGCAGCGAACCGCCATATTCATCATCACGCTGATTGGTATGGGCCGAAATGAACTGGTTTACCAGGTACCCGTTCGCGCAGTGAAGCTCCACCCCGTCAAAACCTGCTTCCAGAGCATTTCGGGCTGCTTGGGCGTAGAGCTCAACCAGTTCCTTTA
>JAHAYO010000032.1 GCA_018384595.1 Thiopseudomonas sp. | reverse complement strand
GGCGTTTCTGGGCGTTCAACAGGGATTTCTTCAAAGAGTCTTGGCATGGTGCTCAGGCATCGGGATCACAAAACAAATAGCGGGCGAGTTTACCTGATTTTCACCCTCGGGTGTTGACTGGCCAAATAGCGATCGCTGCCGGGTCGCCTACAGCCATCTGCCGTCTGGGGCTAGAAAAAACGTTTTTTGGCTTGCACGCCACACAGCATAGATTCCGCGACTCCACTCCGTTACGCGCGCAATGACGGAGGCGTTACATGACACGCGGAATAGCGGAAGGATTATGTTCCCCGCAGAATGACGCGGGATAGTACAGGCGACAGCAGCCCAGCAACGCTGGGCCACTCCCTAACCCACGGCACGGTGTATTAGCAGGCAGGGCGAGGCCGAAGCAACGCATCAGCACTTGTGACGAAGCTCGCTTCGGCGCGGGTGCGTAGCGTTGCGCAGCGCCTCGCCCTACCTGCCACACCAGAGCCAAAACCCCAAATCTCACTGCAAAACAACATCAGCCGCCCGTTCCGGCATGGAATACAGGTCTGCATCTTCGGCATATTTCAGCGCATTTTCCGCCCAGATACGCCGTTGTGAGCTGTTTTGCAGCATCCCAGCCAGTGCGCGGTTCAAGGCAGGCTGTGCAAAGGGACTTTCCAGCACCAGTCCGGCTTCAGCCTCGCCAATGTAATGGGCATAGCCGCAGATATCCGTGACCAACACCGGCAAACCCGCCACCAGCGCCTCCAACAGCACGGTACCGGTATTTTCGTTATAGGCAGGATGGATCAGCAGATCAGCCCCCAACAAAAAGCGCGGAATATCATCACGACCTTTAAGAATCTCCACCTGCGCATCCAACCCCAGCACCTTAATTTGCAACAAAAACGGGCGCGGCTCATCCTGACCGATAACCAGCATTTTGACCCGCTTGCGCAACGCATCCGGCAAGCTGGCTAGGGCTTTCAGGCTGCGATCCAGCCCCTTGGTCTTAAAGCCAGAGCCGATTTGCAACACCAACAAATCCGTGTCGGCGAGCTTAAACTCACGGCGAAAAATAGCGCGAATTTCACCGGCATTGGGCGGTGCCTTGCGGTCGCGACTGATACCGGGCGGCAACAGGTGAAAACGCTGCGGCTGGGTACCGTAGTGTTTCTCAAACAGTGGCTGCTGCAGCGCGGAGATCATTAGAATTTGCGTGGCCGATTCAGGGGCAAACACCGCCTTTTCGTAGGCGGCAAAATGGCGATAACGGCCACTCATGCGGGCCAGCGCCGAACGCTGGCCCTGCACCTTGTCTTCATAGCAAGCATCGGCGGCGTAATAAACATCCAGTCCAGGCATCTTGTTAAAGCCCACCACACGGTCTACCGGCTCACGCGCGCTGTCTGCCTGCCACCAGCTCTGAAATTTGGCGTATTTGTGATGGTTGAACCACGCCTTGACCGGCGCAATGCGCACATCAAAACCGTCGGGAATCTCGCCCTGCCAGCTCAGGGTATAGACGCGGATGCGGTGGCCGCGTTTACGGCATTCCAGCGCAATACGCAAAAAATCGCGCTGCAAACCGCCAAAGGGAAAGTACTTGTACAGCACAAATGCCAGTTGCATGCCTTACTCCGCAGCCGTACTGGCCAACAGTGGGTCCAGCGCCGCGATCACCTGATCTGGGCCTAGACTGTCAAAACAGGAAAGATGTTTGTCGCCCTTGCCCGCGTGGGGGCCGCTGGCACACAGATGCAGCTGGCCACGGCCATAGGCACCAATTTTGCCGGGCAGGGTCGGCCCGTAGAGCGACACGCAGGGTGTGTCCATGGCGGCGGCCAGATGGCCAAGGCCGGTATCCACCGCCACACAGGCGCGCGCACCGGCCAGCCAGCAGGCCACTTCGCTGATACGCAGTTTGGGTAGCACTTCGACGCCCGCCAGCCCGTCGGCAATACTCTGGGCACGCGCCTGCTCCTCGGCATTGCCCCATGGCAAACGCACGTGCCAGCCGGCGGCGCTGTAGTGCTGCGCCAGTGCGCGCCAGTTGGCTTGCGGCCAGTGTTTGCTGGGCCAGGTGGTGCCATGCAAAAACATCAACCAGGGTTGTTTGGGTGCGCCGACCAGTTGCGCTGCCAGCGCCTGCCGGTCCAGCCCGTAGTCGCCGGTAGACTGCGGCTTTGCATAGCCCAGCGCCAGCGCAAACAGGCTGCGGATGCGTTCAACAGCATGCAAGTCCCAGCTGACCGCATGCCGCTGCTGATAAAAACGACAGGCAAAGGGCTCGCGTGCGCTGTGCCGGTCTAGCCCGTGCACCGGTGCGTCAAGGCCACGGGTCAGCCAGGCACTTTTGGTCAGGCCCTGGGCGTCCAGTATCAAATCATAGGGCTTCTCGCGTAGGCTGGCCTTGAAGCGGCGGTACTCGCCCGAGCGCCAGGTCTGCCACAGATTCTTGCGCCAGCGGCGAATGGCCACCGGAATGATGCGTTCCACCGCCGGATGCCAGGCGGGAATGTCGGCAAAGCCTTCTTCCACCACCCAGTCAAAGCGGATGCCGGGAATGGCGTTTTGCGCATCGGTCAGGGCCGGCAGGGTATGGATGACATCGCCCATGGAGGATGTCTTAATCAACAGGACACGCATTCAGTCCGGCTCCTGCAACGCCACCGGCACGCCGACCAGCTGCTCCAGCGCATCCAGCACCTGCTGGGGTTGCAGCAGACGCAGGCAGTCATAATGGCCAAAGCGGCAGGTACGCTCGAAACAGGGGCTGCATTCAAGTGCGGTACGTACTATGGCCACCTGCTCGGCCAGCGGCGGCGTGAACTGCGGTGAAGTCGAGCCATACACCGCCACCAGCGGAATCGCCAGCGCGGCGGCCACGTGCATCAGGCCGGAGTCGTTGCTGACCACTGCGGTAGCGCAGGACATCAGATCAATCGCCTGCGCCATGCTGGTTTGGCCGGCTAGGTTGGTGGCTTCCTCGCGCAGGCCTGGAATCAGCGCATTGCGGATTTCTTCACCGCCGGAATGATCCTTGGCCGAACCGAAAATCCACACCTGCCAGCCTTCACGGATTTTCTGCTCGGCCACCACCGCATAGTGGGCGGCCGGCCAGCGCTTGGCTTCGCCAAACTCGGCACCCGGACACAGTGCCAGCACCGGCTGGGCGGTGCTCAGTTTGAAGGCCTGCAAGGCGGCGTCACGATTCTGCTCTTCCGCCACCAGATGGGGGCGCGGATAAGGCTTGGGCAGCTCGGCGTTTTTGTCGTAGGCCAACGCCATAAAACGCTCGATCATCAGCGGATAGCGTTCTTTGTCGAGAATGCGCAAGTCATTGAGCAAACCGTAACGCATCTCGCCCTTCCAGCCCGTGCGCTTAGGAATGGCCGCAAAAAACGGCGTCAGTGCGGACTTGAGTGAATTAGGCAGCAAAATAGCCTGATCGTACTGACCCTTGAGCTGCTTACCGATACGGCGACGGGTGGCCAGATCAAACACACCATGACCCAGCGGAAAGCCGAGCGCCTCGCGTACCTCAGGCATGCGTTCCAGCAGCGGCCTGCTCCAGTCCGGCGCCAGCACATCAATGTTACAGCCCGGATGCTGTTGTTTCAGGCAGATAAACAGGGTTTGCGCCATCACCATGTCGCCCACCCAACTGGGGCCCACCACCAGAATATTCATCGTCCGCAGGTTACCTGTCGCTATGAAAAGTGTGCGTATCTTACACCAGCTGACATAGAGCCAGTAGATCCACCCCGCATAACGAACCTGTTACAAACAGCCCCACCTCGGCCTAACTGGCACACCCCCATAGATTCCGCGACTCCACTACGTTACGCGCGCAATGACAGGGGACACTTCGTTGCTCACGGAATGACAGGGAGACGACATGACACGCCGAAGCGGTATCACACATAGATAGCGGCAGGAACCGACGGCAGGCTTTCACTGAACAGCCCGCCAAGACTGTAAGCAGAAGCGCCCCACGACACACTAATTCAGCAATTCAGCACGCGACAGCAGCCCAGCAACGCTGGGCCACTCCCCCACCCACGGCACGGCGTATCAGCAGGCAGGGCGAGGCCGAAGCAACGCATCAGCACCTGTGACGAAGCTCGCTTCGGCGCAGGTGCGTAGCGTTGCGCAGCGCCTCACCCTGCCTGCCACACCAAAACCAAACCCAAAACCCCAACAACATAGATTCCGCGACTCCACTACGTTACGCGCGCAATGACGGAAGATTTATGTTCCCTGCAGAATGACGGACCGCGACATGACACACGGAATGACTGGGGGCACTACATAGCGCGCGAAATGACGAGAGATTACATCCCGCGCGCAATGACAGAAGAGCGCAGCAGCAGGCACTCACTGCATAGCGACAGGCTAACGCCTCACCCTAAACCAAGCCGCATATAGCGCCGGCAAAAACAGCAAAGTCAACGCCGTAGCCACCACCAGCCCCCCCATAATAGCCACCGCCATCGGCCCAAAAAACACACTGCGCGACAACGGAATCATCGCCAACACCGCTGCCATAGCCGTCAACACAATAGGCCGAAAACGCCGCACCGTAGCATCAACAATCGCCTGCCACTGACCATGACCCGCAGCAATATCGGTTTCAATCTGATCCACCAGAATCACCGAATTGCGCATAATCATCCCCGACAGGGCAATGGTGCCCAGCAGGGCAATAAAACCAAACGGCTTACCAAACAGCAGCAAAAACAACGTCACCCCGATCATGCCCAGCGGCGCAGTCAACAGCACCATAAACATGCGTGAAAAACTGCGCAGCTGGATCATCAGTAGTGTCATCACCACCAGCAAAAACAGCGGCATACCGGCAGCCACCGACTTGCCGCCCCGCTCGGAGTCCTCCACAGTACCGCCAATTTCCAGCCGATAACCGGACGGCAGACGGGCGCGAATAGCATCCAATTGCGGACTGATGGCAGCGGTCAGATCAACCGCCTGCTGGGTGCCGTACACATCAGCCCGCACCGTAACCGTGGGCAAACGGTTGCGGTGCCAGATAATGCCCTCTTCAAAGCCGTATTCCAGCTCCGCCACCTGCGACAGCGGAATAGGGTTGCCCAACGCGGTCGGAATCGACAGCTGCGCCAAGTTACCCAGATCAATCCGGTCTTGCTCAGAGCCGCGCAGCATAATGGCAATCAATTCATTGCCTTCGCGGAACTGGCTAATGGGCGTACCCGACAACGCGCCCTGCAAAAAGCGGGCAATCTCGGCACTGCTGGCCCCCAGCGCACGGGCGCGGTCCTGGTCGATATTCAGGCGTACCACCTTGCTGGGCTCTTCCCAGTCCAGATGCACATTGCTCAGGTGCGGGTTGCCGCGCATCACCGCCGCCACCTCACGGGCATGCTGGCGCACCACATCGATATGCTCGCCCGACACCCGGAACTGCACCGGATAGCCCACCGGCGGGCCGTTTTCCAGCCGGATTACCCGCCCGCGCAGGTGCGAATAGTCGTTGTGCAACCGTTCAATCAGCCAACTGCGCAACCGCTCGCGCTGCTCAAGGTCTTCGGTCAGCAGCACAAACTGGGCAAAACTGGTGGCCGGCAGTTGCTGGTCCAGCGGCAAGTAAAAGCGCGGCGAACCGGTGCCCACATAGGCCACATAGTTGAGCAGGCCATCCTGTTGCGCCAGCTCGGCCTCCAGTCGTTTTACTTCGGCCTGGGTAGCGGTAAAGGAACTGCCCTCGGCCAGCTTGAGGTCAATCAGCAGCTCGGGGCGGTTGGAGTCGGGGAAAAACTGCTTGGGCACCAGACCAAAGCCGGCAATGGACAGGGCAAAGGCCGCCACCGTCAACGCAATCACCCACCAGCGATGCACCACACAGCCGTTCACCACTGCCCTCACCCGCCGGTAAAACGGCGTAGCATAGGGGTCGTGCTCGCCCTGAATGCTGCCATGTTTTTCCGCCTTGATGCGGCCCAGGTCCGGCAGCAGCTTGTCGCCCAAATAAGGCACAAACAACACCGCCGCAAACCAGGACACCAGCAACGACAACGCCACCACCTCAAAAATAGCGCGGGTGTATTCGCCCACGCTCGACTGGGCAGTGGCAATCGGCAAAAAGCCGGCGGCGGTAATCAGCGTGCCGGTCAGCATCGGGAAGGCGGTGCTGGTCCAGGCAAAGCTGGCGGCCCGCACGCGGTCCCAGCCCTGTTCCATTTTGATCGCCATCATCTCCACGGCAATGATGGCATCGTCCACCATCAGCGCCAGCGCCAGCACCAGCGCGCCCAGCGAAATACGGTGCAGACCGATGTCGAAGTAGTGCATCAGGCTAAAGGTCAGCGCCAATACCAGCGGAATGGAAAACGCCACCACCAGCCCGGTACGCAGCCCCAGCGAGAAAAAACTCACCAGCAGCACAATCACCAACGCCTCGATCAACACCTGGATAAACTCGCCCACACCGCGCTTGACCGCGCTGGGCTGATCCGACACCTTGTGCAGCGTCATGCCCAGCGGCAGCTCGTTTTGCAAGCGAGCAAAGGTCGCATCCAGCGCACGACCTAGCACTAAAATGTCACCGCCCTGCTTCATGGAGACGGCAATGCCCAGCGCATCCTCGCCCATAAAGCGCATGCCCGGCGCAGCCGGATCATTGAAGCCCCGCTGTACATCGGCCACATCGCCCAAGCGCAGGGTGCGCTCGCCAATACGGATCGGAAACTCACGAATCTCGCGCACCGACTCCAACCGTCCACTGATGCGCAGCGCAATCCGGTCGCTATCGGTTTCATAAAAACCGGTGCCTGCCACCGCATTCTGTGCATCCAGCGCCTGCTGCACCTGCAGCAATGACACGCCCAGACTGGCCAGCCGCGCGTTGGCAATTTCAATCCAGATTTTTTCTTCCTGCAGGCCAACCAGCTCCACCTTGCCCACATCCTTGACCCGTTGCAGCTCCAGCTGCAGCCGCTCGGCATAGTCTTTAAGCACCGCATAGTCGTAACCGGCACCGGTCAGCGCATAGATGTTGCCAAAGGTGGTACCGAACTCGTCATTAAAAAACGGCCCCTGCACTTCACGCGGTAAGCTGTGGTGAATGTCGGCAATTTTTTTGCGGATTTGGTACCACAACTCCGGCACGTCCTTGGAGCGCATGCTGTCGCGGGCGGCAAAAATCACCTGCGACTGGCCGGGACGGGAAAACGAAACGATCTTTTCAAACTCGCCTGTTTCCATCAGCTTTTTTTCAATGCGCTCGGTCACCTGACGGGACACCTCTTGCGCGGTCGCGCCTGGCCAGCGGGTGTCGATGACCATGGCTTTGAAGGTAAAGGGCGGGTCTTCGCTTTGCCCAAGCTTGCCATAGGACAGGATGCCCGCCAGCATGATCACCAGCATGGCAAACAGCACCAGCGGGCGGTTTTGCAGCGCCCAAGCCGACAGATTGAACCTCATGGCTGCGCCTCGCTACCCGTGGCTAGGGGCCGATTATCCGGATCCAGCGCGCGCACCGGCTGGCCGTCCTGTAACAGATGCACACCGGCCATCACCACCCAGTCGCCCGCCTGCAGGCCGTCTGCAATCAGCACATGCTGCGCGTCATAGGCCTGCAGGCGCACTGGCTGCGGACGTACCCGCCCGTCAGCGGCGGCAAACAACCAAACCCTCGGCTGCCCGCCATCGGCGTCCACCGCCGACAGCGGCACAATCCAGGCCTGACCGGCCGGGGTGCGCACATGCACGCGGGCACTTTGGCCCAATTCCGCACCGGCATCATCCAAGCTGACACGAGCACTGTAGGTGCGCGAACGCGGATCAGCCGCCTGCGCCAGCTCACGGATTGTGCCCTTGAGCCGTTGCTGCGGCTGATCCAGCAGCGTCACCTCCACCGGTTGGCCGATGGCAAACTCGGCAAAACGCTGTTCAGGAATACTGAACTCCACCTCGCGCTGGCCGTCCTCCGCCAGCGCAAACACCGGCTGACCCGCCGCCACCACCTGCCCTGCTTCAGCCAGCGTGCGAGCAATCATGCCGTCCGCCGGTGCCC
Organism: Thiopseudomonas sp.; assembly: GCA_018384595.1. Classification (GTDB taxonomy): domain Bacteria; phylum Pseudomonadota; class Gammaproteobacteria; order Pseudomonadales; family Pseudomonadaceae; genus Thiopseudomonas. The sequence continues at coordinate 2,584 of JAHAYO010000032.1, read as the reverse complement.
GCAAACGGCCATAGTCCAGTTGGTTACGGGCATTATCCAGCGCCGCACGCGCCTGTTGACGACGGGCCGAGGCACTCTTGAGAGCAGTTTGCAGACTATCCAGCTGCGATTGGCTCAGCAGATCGCGCTCGTAGAGTTTGCGATAACGCGCCAGCTCAGCCGTGGCCAGTGCCACCGCTGCCTCAGCATCCGCCAGCTGCGCCTGCATCGCCTGCACCTGCAGCTGCAAATCGGCCAGATCAAGCGCGGCCAGCAGCTGACCCTGCTGCACGCGGTCACCGGTTTGCACACTGCGCTGCACGATTTTTCCGCTTACACGAAATGCCAGATCTGGCTGCACGCGAGCACGCACCTCGCCAGGATACACCGCCGCCCCCGCATGGGCCGGCTGTGGATGCATCACCAGTACCGGTCTTGGCGGTAACGGCGGCTCTGGCACCGGTTCACAGCCACCCAACAACAGCGCCAACACACACACTGCCAGCCACACTCCACCCTTATGTTTCATCGCGTTCCCGCCTTTGATTCATGCCTTATTATTGGCGCCGGCCCGTGGCCGTGACGCCCTTTTATTAGGGCGTAAAGAATACCCCAGGCCGCAGCGTTACGCTGCATGCTGCTGCGCACCCTGCGTCAGCGCCGTAGCTCGACCGCTGTAGACGCGGAATGACTTTACCCGTCGCAGACTGCTATCCTTGCCGGCATTTTTTACTGCTCCGGTACAGCCATGTCAGCCGATTATTCACCCAGCGCCTACCAGGCCCAACTGCATCGCAAACAGCAACGCCTGCAGCAGCTGTTGACTCCCTTTACTGACCTGCCGCCCGACGTCTTTGCCTCAGCGCCTGAGCACTTTCGCCTGCGTGCCGAGTTTCGTATCTGGTTTGAAAGCGGCAGCGGCCACTACGCCATGTTCAACCCCGGCGATAAACGCACGCCCATCCTGATGGAGCAGCTGCCCATCGCCAGCGCACTCATCAACCGACTGATGCCACGCCTTAAAGCCGCGTGGCAGGCCAACGACGCGCTATCTAACCGCTTGTTTCAGGCCGAATTTTTAACCACTCTGTCCGGCGAAGCGCTGATTACCCTGTGTTACCACCGCCCGCTGGGTGAAGACTGGCTGGCCGCCGCGCAACCGCTCGCCCAACAGCTGGGCGTGCAACTAATTGGCCGCTCCCGTGGCCAGCGTCTCGTGCTGGACAAGGACTATGTGACTGAGCGCCTCACGGTAGCAGGCCGCACATACAGCTACCGCCAGCCCGAAGGGGCCTTCACCCAGCCTAATGGCGGCGTGTGCCAGCACATGCTCGGCTGGGCCTATGACACATTGGGTCAACGTGACGACGACCTGCTGGAGCTCTACTGCGGCAACGGCAATTTCACCCTGCCGCTGTCAACCCGCGTGCGCAAGGTGCTAGCCACCGAAATCAGCAAAACCTCGGTCAACGCCGCGCTGGCCAATCTGGCTGACAACGGTATCAACAGCATTGAGCTGGTGCGCCTGTCCGCCGAAGAGCTGACCCAAGCGCTCAACGGCGTGCGTGAGTTTCGCCGTCTGGCACATATCCAGCTAAACGACTACCACTTCGGCACCGTATTCGTTGATCCGCCCCGCGCCGGCATGGACCCCGACACCTGCGAGCTGGTGCGCCGCTTTGAGCGTATTCTTTATATTTCCTGCAACCCAGAGACGCTAGCCGAAAACATCCGCCAACTCAGCGACACCCACCGGATCACCCGCTGCGCGCTGTTTGACCAGTTTCCGTGGACCGAACATATCGAGGCGGGAGTGATGCTGGAAAGGCGCTAAAGGCGCTAACAGCCCAGCCATGAACAACAGCTTGCAAGCTGTACGCGCCAACGGTGTCAGTTCGCTGGTGTCCTTTACCCCACTGAATCAGCTCGACGGCATGGACTGGCAGATCGGTGTGGTGCTGGACGAAAGCATCATTATGGCTCAAGCCAACCGGCTGACTTGGTAAGCCGGTTGGCACTCTATTGGCGCCGGCCTTGGGCGCTTGGGTGATGACAGTGCTGGTGCGCAGCTTGTTAAGACCCTTGCATGCCGCTGCATGTGTCCCTGCAAGAGCTCGACCAGCTGGCAACGGCCATGCAAGAAATGTCATCCACCGCGGATGAAGTGGCGCGCAACGCTCAATCCGCCGCCCGTGCTGGCGAACAGGGACGCGGTTTTGCCGTGGTAGCCGATGAGGGGCGCACACTGGCATCCAGAGCTCAGTCGGCGACGCAAGAAATCAACCAAATGATTGAGCAGCTACAACAAGGGGCGCAACAGGCTCAGAATCGTATGCAAAACAGCCATGAAGTTGCTGGAAAAACCGCCCGTGACGCCTGCGCTGCCAATAACATGCCGGAGCGCATCCGCACCGCCATTAACAGCATCAATGAGATGAACCTGCAAATCGCCACAGCCGTCGAAGAGCAAAGCTCTACCACCGAAGAAATCAACCGCAACACCACTAATATCCGTGATATTAGCCAGCAGCTAACCAGCGTTTCGGCGCTGCAAGTCGAGCAGTGCGCCAGCATAACCCGTCAGGTTGGCCAGCAGGATCAGCTG
>JAHAYO010000018.1 GCA_018384595.1 Thiopseudomonas sp. | reverse complement strand
TGCATGTCGAGCATGCGGGCGAACATCAGGTAGCTGATCTGTTCGATCACGGTCAGCGGGTTGGTGATGCCGCCGGTCCAGAATTTTTCCCAGAGTTTGTCGATGTCGTTACGGATTTTGCCAGTAAGCATGAGTCGTTCAGTGGTCCTGTGTTGTGTGTCTGGTTGTCGTGGACCCTGCGACTGCGCGCAGGGTGACGTGGTTTGTTGCGCAGGGTGCTCTTAGGGTCATCCCGCAGCGGTTTGGTTTTTTCTTGTGCTTCTTGCTCAACGAGGGATTTGTCGTTGCTGGCGCGCCTGCTGGATAACCTCGGCAATGGCGTTGTACAGCGTTTCCTGTTAAAGGTTTTGATTATTCACGGGTGACGTCCTGTCGGATAAAAGGCTTGAGTACGCTCACCAGCTCGCCCACGTCATCGGGGCTGAATACGCCGTCGATGCCCTCATGGGACACACTGTCGAAGGGCGGTTCGTAGAGCTTGTCCACGACGATGCTGCCGTACTGGGCGATGTAGTTCTTCAGCAGGTTCATGAAGCGCACCTGCTGGGCGGTCAGATTCGGGTGCTGATGCAGGAACTGCTTGAAGTGCGCCTCGATGGCTTCGGGGTCAAGGCCGATGACTTCACGCACGGTGAGATGCAGTTGGTCGGCAGTGCGCCCGTAGAACTCGTTGAGTACCTCCAGACTAACGCCCGGATGGCTGGTCAGAATGGTTGAGGTAAGCGTTTTCAGCTCAGACTCGGCGATGGGCTGGCCCTGATGGATTCTCTGCAGCGTGGGGTTGGCGGCCAGCATGCCGTCGAGTATGTCCTTGAGGCGGCGACGGTAGAGCATCGCCTCGTTGGCACCGGAGATATTCATTGCACGTTCTTGTACTTTGATATCGCCGTCGCCGGTGCGCGTACTGCTGATGCCATAGCCGGGGGGCGTACCGCCCTGGCGATACTTCATGATGCCGCGCAGCTCTTTGCGGGCATATTCCAGCCGCTCGATGCTGGGCTGTTGCCAGAAGTCGGCGCTGCGTACCTCAGCTATTACGGCATCCTTCTGGCGGACGGCGTTGATGTTTACTGCCAGCCTGTCCAGTTCGGCCAACAGCTCGCTCTTGCCATCCTCAAAGCAGCTGGCCTGCTCCACCATGCAGCGCTGGATGCCAGCAACCAGACGGTCAAAGGCAGTGGCGTGTTTGTCGCGCAGGACGCGGGCCGACATCAAAGGGCTGATGGTGGCTTCCAACAAGTGCTGGGTCTTGGCGTTGAAGTCCTGTAGCAGTGAGGTTTGCTGCAACTGGTGCACGCTGCGCAGCTCGCGCCGGACTGCAATGCTGTCGTCCGGCAGGTCATTGATATCTGCACGCAGCAGTTCAATGGCGACATCAAAGGCGGCAGCGTGATTGTGCTTGAGCGCCGCCTGCGCCAGCTGCAGGCGGGCTTCGAAGGTGGTCTGCAGCAGCGACTTGCTGCCGGTGTCTTCCGGTTCTTTATATTCCTGCTCGAAGTAGTCGAAGTTGCCGTAGTGATCAAAGATCAGAAATTCGGTTTTGTGCTTGCCCGGCCCGAACAGGTTGGGCCGCAGACGGGTGCCCCGGCCAATCATCTGCCAGAATTTGACCCAGCTTTTAACCGGCTTGGCGAAAACCAGATTGACCACCTCCGGTACGTCAATTCCAGTGTCGAGCATGTCAACCGAGATGGCGATGCGAAAATCGTTATCCGGTTGCTTAAATTCTTTGATTAGGCTCTCAACATGCGGGATCGCGTTATGAATCACCTTGCACACCTTGGTGCCGTACTGCGGGTAGAGTTTGCAGAACAGCTTTTCCAGATGCTCGGCATGGTCCTGGCGCTGAGCAAAGACGATGGTTTTGCCCACCAGCGAGCCGGTTTCGTCCTTAATGCCGTTATTGATCAGGTTTTCTAGGATGATGCGGTCGGTATCTTCGCTGAAAATTTTGCGACCAATATCCTTGCCAGCGATGGTGGTTCGCTGCGCTTCTTCTTCGCCCAGATCGTCTTCGAGTTGCTGCTTTTGCTCCGCCGTCAGGTCGTTGTAGTGGATGCCCTCACGCAAAAAATCGGTGGTCAGGTCTTTGACCCTGAACGGTGCTAGGTACGGTGGATCGTTGTTAATGGCTGCGTCCAGCCCGAACTCGAACGTGGGGTCGGTGGTTTCGCAGTCAAACATGTCGAAGGTGTTGCGGCTGATGAATTTTACTGGGGTGGCAGTGAGGCCCACCTGCATGGCGTCGAAGTAGTCAAACAGGTCGCGGTATTTGTTGTAGATGCTGCGGTGGCTTTCGTCGGCAATGATTAGGTCGAAGAAGCCCACGTCCAGCTGGGCAAAGCGGTTCATCATGCCCGGATAGGTGGCGATGTAAATGCGGGCGGTTTGGTCTACCTTGCCGCTCTCGCCAATCACGCAGCGTGGTTCGCTGGGCAGATTTTGCTTGAAGGCGTCGTCGGCCTGTACCCGCAATTCCTTGCGGTCACAGAGAAACAGCACGCGCTTGGCCCAGCCGGTACGCAATAGCAATTCGGCCAGGGCGATGGCGACGCGGGTTTTGCCGGTGCCGGTGGCCTGAATGATCAGCGCCTTGCGCCGCTGGCTCTGGAAATGGGCGGCGACGGTCTTGATCGCTTCAATCTGGTAGGGCCGGTCGGCGATGCTCAGCTCTGGGTTAAAGCGCTCCAGTTCCCGGTTGCGGTAGTTGCGCTGATACATCAGGTATTCGAGGCTGTCTTTGCTGTACAGGCCATACACCGGACGATAGGTGTTGTACTGGCTGTCGTCCCAGATAAAGGTTTCATAGCCATTGGTGTAGAAAATTACCGGACGCTGCAGGCCCATGCGCTCGAAGCCGTCGGCATACAGCCGGGCCTGTTCACGGCCAGCCTGCAGGCTAACTGTGCCGGACTTCTTGGCCTCGACAACCGCCAGCGGCTGGCCGTTGTCGCCCCACAGCACATAGTCGGCAAAGCCCTTGCCGGACGGATTGTTGGGGAAATCAACCTCGACCTCCTGCCCCACCTGCGCCGGGTTGCCGACATCCCAACCGGCCTGCAACAGCATGACATCGATCATCAACGCCCGCGTTTTGGCTTCGTCCCATTGCAGGCTGTCGGCTACCTGCTGGCTCTCACGCTGGCGTTTTTGCTGGTCGGGTTTGGCCGGCGGCTCCAAATTTTCTACATTGCGGGTGCGCTCGCGCTCAAGCTCGGCAATCACCCGTTGCAGTGCTTCTTCCGTCTGATTCAGCTCTTGCTTGTAGGCCGATACCGATTTCTGCAAGGCCGCGCTAGCGCTGGCCGAGTCGGGCACCTCTACAAAGTCTGGAATGCTGGCCTGCGGCACACCGTAGTATTTGATTGCCATGTACATGGCCAGCTGATGCGCTTTGCTGAGTGCCGACTGTGCGCTGCGTAAATCGCCCACGGCACCATGGGCAGTATCGTTGCCTTGAATACGCAGGATATTGATGTGATCAATCAGCGGCTTGCTGGTGCAGTCAACGAATACGGGGTTCTTCACTAGTTCGTAAAAGCTGGCCTGGGGCAGGCGCGGAAGCCGCTCTTCCTTATAGATCGTCTTGGTCAGCTCTTCGGCAAAACTTCGTAGGCGAGTCAGGGCGCTACCAGGATCAACGTGCAATACAGCTTCGGCCAAACCAGCCAGATTGGCCAACGGCGCATTGCCGAGGCGCAGGAATTCGAAATTCAGCGATGTCATATGCGTTATTCTTTCCATGGCAAATGAATGGCGTGTGCTGGCTGTTCAAGCCTCACAGCGCCGCAGACGCAGCGCGATAGTATCACCCTACTCGCCCCATGCAGCCCTTACCAAGGTCGCCATGGGTCATTTCGACATAGCGGCTTCTGCTACCCTTCCTCACAGATCAATGAACACCGGCTTTTTCCACCACCGGGACACGTTTTGGTCACGGTGCCTTTAGCCTGCCTCTAAAAACAGTGCTAAAAAACCCTTAGAAACGAAAAAGCCCCTAGCTTTCAACAAGCTAGGGGCTTTTAAATATGGCGCAGTGGACGGGACTCGAACCCGCGACCCCCGGCGTGACAGGCCGGTATTCTAACCAACTGAACTACCACTGCGCGATGTTATCGGCGTCTGGCCGTAACAGGACGCGCATTCTATAGACTTAGCCACTGTTGTCAAGCCGCACCCAAACGCATCGCAGAAAAGCACAAGGGTGCCATGGTCAAACCGGTTGAAAACCTGCACACTGACGCCCCTTTTTATTACCCGCAGGAGCAGGATGGCTATGCGTTCGTTCGTGATTATGCTCGGGCTGGGCTGGTGCCTGCTGGCCCAGGCAAATCAGACCTCGTTTACCCGTGATGTGCAGCCGATTCTTGTTGAAAAGTGCCTGGCCTGCCATGCCTGCTACGACGCACCCTGCCAGCTCAACCTTGGCAGCGCTGAAGGGCTAGAGCGCGGCGCTAATAAATTGCCGGTGTATAAGGGTGCCCGCCGTCATAGCCAGCAACCCACCCGCCTGTTCATTGATGCCAACAACAAGGACGAATGGCGCGAGCTGGGCTTTTTCGATGTCCTGCAGGACCCGCAGCAACAGTCCGTGCTGCTGCAAATGCTGAGTTTGGCGCGCCAAAATCCGCTGCCCAGCGACAACAGCAAACTGCCCGCTGGGCTGGACCTACGCCTAAACCGTAACGACAGCTGCCCGACGCCCGCCGAATTTAGTGCCTATGCCCGCAAAAATCCGCACGGTGGCATGCCCTATGCCGTCACCGGCCTGAGCGACAACGAGTACAACACGCTGGCCAACTGGCTGATCAAGGGCAGCGCTATGGATGCCACACACTGGCAACCCACCGCAGCTGAGCTGGAACAGATTAAGCAGTGGGAAACCCTGATGAATGGCAGCAGCAACGAGCAGCGCCTGCTGGCTCGCTGGCTGTATGAGCACCTGTTTCTGGCACACGTTTATCTGGACGAAGAAGGCGGCAAACAGGGCCGTTTTTTCCAGTGGGTACGTTCGCACAGTGACAGCCGTTCCGCTCCCCACGCTGCCACCAGCCGTCGCCCCAATCAGGATGCTGGCAGCCATTTCCAGTACCGGCTCCGGCCAATACAGGATGTGCTGGTACACAAGACCCACATTACCTACCCCCTGACACAGGCCAAACTGGAGCGCGTGCGCGAGCTGTTCGGTGCGACCGCTTGGCAGGTCGATACCCTGCCCGACTACGGCAAGCAGGCCCGCTCCAACCCGTTTGAAACCTTTGCCGCCCTTCCTGCGGCCGCGCGCTACCAATTTATGCTGGATGATGCCGAATACTTTGTGCGTACCTTTATTCGCGGCCCGGTCTGTCGCGGCCAGATTGCCACCGACGTGATCCGCGACAACTTCTGGACGCTGTTTCAAGACCCCGCCCACGACCTGTACATTACCGATGCTGCCTACCGCGCACGGGTAACGCCGCTGCTGGCTCTGCCCGGCATCAATGCCGAGCAGGACAAACTGCTGTCTGCTTGGCGACGCTATAGCAAATCGCGCAATACCTACGAAAAAATCCGCAGCAAAGCCTACGCCCGCCAACCCGCGCCCGATTGGGATCACATCTGGCAGGGTAACGACAACGCGCTGCTGAGTATTTTCCGTCACCATGACAGCGCCTCAGTGCGCAAAGGACTGCTCGGTGACGTGCCACAAACCCTGTGGCTGATGGACTACCCGCTGCTGGAGCGCACCTATTATCAGCTGGTGGTTAATTTCGACGTATTCGACAGCCTCTCGCACCAGCTGCAGACCCGCTTGTATTTCGACCTAATCCGCAACGGCGGCGAAGTCAACTTTTTGCGCCTGATGCCCGCCGATAGCCGCAAAGTCTTGCTCAATAGCTGGTATCAGCGCAGTGGCAAGGTTAAAAAGTGGCTAACCTATACCAAAATCGACGACGACAGCCCCAGTGGCCTAAAGCTGCCACTTGAGCGCAGCGTGCAGGCATTTGGCCGCGAACTGGCCGAGCGCACAGCCAGCCTCAATGCCCGCCCCGACCCCATCAACCGCTGCGATTCGGCGTACTGCCACCGCCCGGGCCTGGGCAAGGAACAAGCCGCCGGCGAGCAGCTGTTGTCACGTCTGGCCAGCCGCCCCGCCGCCGGCTTGCCGGTGATCAACTTCTTACCCGAGGCCAGCATGCTGCGCGTCGAATTTACCGATGGCAGCCGCGAGGTCTACAGCCTGCTGCGTAACCGCGCCCACAGCAATGTAGCGTTTTTGCTGGGCGAGTCACTGCGCTATCAACCCGGATTAGACACCCTGACCCTTTACCCCGAAGTGCTGTCCAGCTACCCCAATTTCATCTTCCGCGTGCAAGCCGGCGAGCTAGAAAACTTTGTCGCCGCCATGCAGCAGGTCAGCAAACAGCAGGACTTTGAGGCACTGGTCGCACGCTACGGCATCCGCCGCACCCACCCGCAGTTCTGGGAGTATTTCCACGACCTGAGCCGCCACATCGGTGAAAGCCAGCCACTGGAAAAAGCCGTGCTGGATATGAATCGGTATGAAGATTTTTAAGACGTGGGGTTATGAACTAGCAAAGCCTGTTGCGTGGCGTGGGGAATTTGCGGCACTTGAGGCCCTGCTTGCCCCAGCTGAGAAACACCCCCACGGGCGTGGGGAAATCTCTTTCGACTGACTCAGGATTGCAGCGCCTTGGGTTCACGCCTGTACGCGTTGAGTTTTTTACTGGCATGTTGCCGGGTACATTGCCAATACAGCGCCAGCTGGCGGGGCTGTATGCTGCCCTCCCACCATGCCAGCAGTTCAATCAGCCAATAAACAGGGTTCTTGTGGACCAACATGAGCTCTTCGCCTCCCTACAATGAGGCCGAAGTATAGCCCTGCCAGGAACATCTATTGCGGGGCATGGGTCATGCTTTTGAATTGCTGCCGCTGGAGGGCATGGGCAACAGCGCTGTTGGGATTAAGCGGCAGGGACTGTGCGCGGGTTTCCGCGTGCGGGCCTGTCGCAAGCTGGGACGGACTCTCTCATCCCGCCTTAATTCACACGCATTGATCAAAACCACAAGCAATCCGGCACGCCAAAGTAAAACGCAAGCCAGCGCCTTGCAGAAAAGGCCATTCTGCCCACTGGACACTTCACACGCTTTGCGCATAGCCGAAGCAGGTCGGCGGTTAGCCAGCACAAGCCCCAAACCCCTGCAGCCCGCGTATAATGGCCAGCCTTTTGCCCACCGGCAAACCTTGTACAGCAGGCGCGCGGCACAACAGCCAGCGCGGGCGCAACACCCAGAGGTTATGTGATCAAATCCTTTAAACGCGCGGCCCTGGATGCCGGCGCTCTATGGCTAAGTATGTTTGTATTGGGCAGCGGCCTGGGCGTGATGGTCGCCAGCAGCGGCCTGCCCCTGTGGGTGGCGCCGCTGCTGTCCGGCAGCGTCTATGCCGGTTCGGTTGAGTTTTTACTGGTCGGCCTGCTGGCGGTCGCCGCACCGCTGTCCACCATCGCCATGACCACACTGCTGGTCAATTCACGCCACCTATTCTACGGCCTGTCATTTCCACTGCAAAAAGTACGCGGGCTGGGCAAGCTGTACAGCATTTTCGCCCTGACCGACGAAGCCTTTGCCCTGACCGCCACCCGCGAGCCGCGCCAACTGAATCACGGCTGGATTCTCTGCAGCCAGATTGGCCTGCAGCTGTGCTGGATTTCCGGCTCGATCACCGGCGCACTCATCGGCAGCACCCTGTTGCAGGACGTGCGCGGGCTCGACTTCATTCTTACCGCACTGTTCATCACCCTGGCCATGGATGCCTACCGGCACAACCCCGACCGCAGTACGCTGCTCAGTGCTGCCACCCTGGGCATTCTGGCCAGCCTGTTGGCCAGCCAGCACATGCTGGTGGTGGCCATGACCGCTTTTGCGATCTTCCTGATGGTGCGTTACCGGTTTGACCAGCGTAAACGACCCGCCGCACAGGACAACAGCCATGTCTGAAGCAATGCCTGATAACAGCTATATCCTGCTGGCTATTGCCACTGCTGCCATCGTTACCTTAGCGCTGCGCGCCCTGCCCTTTGTGCTGAAAAACACCATCAAAGACTCGCCCCTGCTGCTGGCACTCAACCGCGCCATGCCGCTGGGTATCATGGTTATTCTGGTGGTGTATTGCCTGGCGGCTATCGACCTTGCCGATCCTCCACTGGCCACAGCTCAGCTGATCGCCTGCCTGGTGACCTTTCTGGTACACCGCTGGCAGCGCAATTTGTTTCTGAGCATTTCAGCGGGTACCGCTATCTGCGTATTACTGGCCAACGGGGTGTTGCCGGCATTGTTTTAAGGCAGCTGGCAACGCTTCGTTTTCCATTGGCGACGCCAGAGTGTGCCCGTCTGTACTGGACTGGATAAGGTTCTTCGATGATTGAGCCAGTACCGTTGCGGAAGACTTCATCCTAGTGTGTTGCACAAGCCCGTTTTGGGACTCGCGCTTTGTCTGGCGCGCACTCATACAGATATTTTGCCAACACAAGCCCATGCAGCATTCACTGGGGGCCAGTCAGACAATAAAAAGAAAGCCTGCACCATGGGCCTCGGTGTGCGAGTTAGCAAAGCTGCCATTTATCATTTCGGCATAGGCACTTCTATAACCCTTCCTCTGCGCTCAATGAACACCGGCTTGCTCAGCCCATAGGTCACATTTTGGTCACAGCAACGCCAGCCCGCCCCTGAACCGAGCAATAAAAAAATCTTTAGAAATGAAAAAAGCCCTTAGCTTTTAATAGCTAAGGGCTTTTAAATATGGCGCAGTGGACGGGACTCGAACCCGCGACCCCCGGCGTGACAGGCCGGTATTCTAACCAACTGAACTACCACTGCGCGGTAGATCTATTCAAGAGTGGTGGGTGATGACGGGATCGAACCGCCGACATTCTGCTTGTAAGGCAGACGCTCTCCCAGCTGAGCTAATCACCCTTTGTCTCTCGAAGTGGTGCGCATGATATAGACCGTTTTAACTCTTGGCAAGCACTATTTGAAAATATTTTCATTTATTTGCCCAGCGCTGCCTTAAGCCCGTATGCAAAACAGCCTCAAAAACAGCGCAAAGCCCCGCTAGCACTGCATTACAGCCTATGGACAAATAACCGCCCTTGGCTTGCCGGCCCCCAGCAGGAATAATGTGCGCCCTCTTTATAGATGCTTGGAGCTTCTCTTTATGTGGTTTCGCAACCTGCTGGTTTACCGCCTCAACCTTGAATCCCCCTTGCAGCCCGATGTGCTGGAAGCCGCACTGGCCACTCAACCCGCCAAAGCCTGCGGCAGCCAAGTACCCAGCACCTACGGCTTTGTCGCGCCGTGGGGCAAGGGCGCAGACGCCCCACTGGTGCACGCCAGCCAAGGTTTCATGCTGATTGCTGCACGCCAAGAAGCGCGCATTTTGCCCAGTTCGGTCGTGCGTGATGCCGTCAAGGAAAAAACCGACGAGATCGAGGCCGCCGAAGCCCGCAAGGTTTACAAGAAAGAAAAAGACCAGATCAAGGATGAAATCATCCAGACCCTGATGCCGCGCGCTTTTATTCGCAAGTCCACCACCTTTGCCGCTATCGACAGCCAAGCCGGCCTGATCTATGTGGACGCCTCCAGCGCCAAACGCGCAGAAGAGCTGCTGTCAGCCATGCGCGAAGCAATGGGCAGCCTGCCGGTGCGTCCGGTCAATGTTAAACAAGCCCCGCTGGCCACCTTTACCAGCTGGCTGAAAAACCACGAAGCCAGCCACGGTCTGATGCTGCTGGACGAATGCGAGCTGCGTGACAGCGCCGAAGACGGCGGCATCATCCGTATCAAGCGCGAAGATTTGGCCAGTGAAGAAGTACAAAACCATCTAGCGGCCGGCAAACTGGCCACGGTAATTTCACTGGCCTGGGAAGACAAGCTGTCGTTCCTGCTAGACGACAAGCTGGCGATCAAGCGCCTACGTTTTGAAGACCTGCTGCAGTCACAGGCCGAGCAGGATGGCGGTGACGATGCCGCAAGCCAGTTTGACGCCAGCTTTACCCTGATGATGTTGACCTTGCAGAGCTTCATCCCGCAATTGCTGCAAGCCCTGGGCGGCGAAGACATTTCGCAGGCAGTCTGATGACGGCAGCGTTACCCAGCGCCGAACGGTAACGCCTGCGTGCAGCCAGGTAACACTTTGCGTGTTACCTGTGCGCCACACTCGCCCAAAAAAACAACAAAACACTTAAAATACAGAAAGATACAAAACATGGCACGCCACCTGCTTTGTTCTATACATAACAAAAATAACAGTACGCATAAAACAACAATAACAGCACCGTCTCCGGTAAAAATAATAGCAAGCAGGAGCCGCAATCAACTGATTACTTTGAAGAGGACTGCCTCAGTCCTGACGAAACGCAACAACAATAACAATAGCCGGCAACGGCACGAACGGCAGGTATTGACCGCGTCAGCATTCAAAGCAATCCGCTGATTTTCATTCAGTAACAGCATGCACAAACACAGGGACTCAACAAAAACAACAACAATCCCAGTCACAACAATAACAACACACCGTACAGCTGCATACGAAGAGGAGGCCTAGGCCTCCTTTTTTATTGCCTCGAATCAGATTCACCCCGCACGCTGGCGGTGCTAGAATCCGCCGCATGATTTTCCTACCTTTCACCACCGAGTACCTTGCCGGCCACACCTGTATAGACACACGCCAGCAATACACGCCGCCTGTTCGCTCTACAGACGGATTGCCGCTCGACGTCACAGACAGGCTGCCATGCTGAAAAAACTAATCCGCTCATTCCGAAAGCCACGCCCGAAAGCCACGCCCGGCCCCAAAGAACAACGCCTGACGTTGGCCGAACACGGCCTGCAACCCGACCGTTTTAGCCGCAACGCGGTCTCTGTGGCACTGCGCCTGCAGGATGCCGGCTTCCAAGCCTTTCTGGTTGGCGGCTGCGTGCGCGATGCCCTACTGGGCGAGCGACCTAAAGACTTTGACGTCGCCACCAGCGCCACGCCTGAGCAGGTGCGTGACGTGTTTCGCAACTCACGCATTATTGGTCGCCGCTTTCGTTTGGTGCATGTGCTGTTTGGCCGCGAAACCATCGAAGTAGCAACCTTTCGCAGCAACCATACGGCCAAAGATGCGGCTGCCGGCCACTCGGTGACTGACAGCAGCGGACGTATCCTGCGCGACAATGTCTACGGCACGCTGGAAGACGATGCCCTGCGCCGCGACTTCACCATCAACGCCCTGTATTACGACCCGGCCAACCAAATCATTCACGATTTCACCCATGGTCTGGCCGACCTCAAGCAGCGCACGCTGCGCCTGATCGGCGACCCGGAAACTCGCTACCTGGAAGACCCAGTGCGCATGCTGCGCGCCATACGTTTTGCCGCCAAGCTGGGCGTCGAACTGCCGGATGCAACGGCTGAGCCCATTTATCGACTGGCGCATTTACTGGGCGATATTCCTGCAGCACGCCTGTATGACGAGCTGCTCAAGGTGTTTCTGAACGGCAGCGCCGAAGACAGCTTTATGCTGCTGCGCCAATTCGGCCTGTTTGCCCCGCTGTTTCCACACACAGCTCCCGAGCTGGATGCTGACCCCGACTACAGCACCGAGCTGGTGCGTCTGGCCCTGCGTAACACCGACCAGCGCTTGCGTGAAGGCAAAACGGTCACGCCGGCCTTTCTATTTGCTGCACTGCTGTGGCCGGCCTTGATCCCGCTGTGCGCGCGCTATCAGGCCGACGGTCTAGCGCCGGTTCCAGCTATGCAAAAAGCAGCGCATAAACTACTGCCGTTACAGCTGCAACAGGTGGCCATACCCAAACGTTTTACCCTGCCGATGCAAGAAATCTGGTCGCTGCAAGAACGTCTGCCCTACCGTTACGGCAAGCGTGCCGATGTGGTACTGGCCCATGAGCGCTTCCGCGCCGCCTATGATTTTTTGCTGCTGCGTGAAGATGCCGGCGAAGACACCGGCCAGCTTGGCCAATGGTGGACTGACTATCAGTTTGCCGATGAGGGCAACCGCCGCCGCATGATCAGCGAGCTAAGCGGGCCGGTACGCAAAAGCCGCCGCCCGCGCAAACGCAACACACGCTCGACCGCCAAGGCAGGTACGCCGCAATGAGTGTGCAGGTTTTTATCGGGCTGGGCAGCAATCTGGGTTTACCGGCTGTGCAACTGCGCCAAGCCCTGCAGGCCATGGCCCAACTGCCGCACACACAGCTGCTCAAGACGTCTTCACTGTATTCCAGCGCCCCGCTAGGGCCAGCTGACCAGCCGCGCTATACCAATGCAGTCGCCCTGCTGGAAACAGCCCTTGAGCCGCTGCAACTCTTGGACGCGCTGCAGGCTATCGAGCAGGACCATGGCCGGGTGCGTACCGGCGAGCGCTGGGGACCGCGCACGTTGGATTTGGATATTCTGCTGTTTGGCAATGAGGTCATTGCACACGAGCGCCTGCAGGTGCCCCACTATCAGATGCACCTGCGCCCTTTTGTCCTGTATCCTTTGGCCGAACTTGCTGCCGCCAGCCTGCTTTTACCCGATGGCCGCGCACTGATTGATATACTGATGCACTGTCCACAAGACAGCAGCCTGCACCGCCTGAGCCCATAATATTCAAGGCCCGGACAGCCCTGCACCGACACCTACGCCCGACCCAGGCGACTGAACGAGGAACCAAGCTCCATGCCGGACATAACCCTGACTACCCTGCAGGCCTGCAAGGCCCGCGGTGAAAAAATCAGCATGCTGACCAGCTACGACGCCACCTTTGCCGCCGCTGCCTGCCAAGCCGGCATCGAAATGCTACTGGTCGGTGACTCGCTGGGCATGGTCATGCAGGGCCAAGACAGCACGTTGCCGGTCACCATCGAAGACATGGCCTACCACACCGCCTGCGTCAAGCGCGGCAATAAGGGTGCCATGATCGTGTCCGACCTGCCTTTTATGGGCACCGCCACCCTAGAAGAAATTTATCGCCAAAGCGCCATGCTGATGCGCGCCGGCGCTCACATGGTGAAGCTGGAAGGCGGTGCTTGGCTGTGCGAGGCTGTTACCGGCTTGGCACAACGCGGCATTCCCGCCTGCATTCATCTGGGGCTGACGCCGCAATCGGTCCATGTATTTGGCGGTTACAAGGTACAGGGACGCGACGCCGAAGCGGCTGAGCGCCTGAAGGCCGATGCGCAGGCGCTGGAACAGGCCGGCGCTGCCATGCTGCTACTGGAATGCGTCCCCAGCACGCTGGCCGCTGAGGTTACCGCCGCAGCCAGCGTGCCCGTCATTGGCATTGGTGCCGGCCCCTCCACCGACGGCCAGGTACTGGTACTCCACGACATGCTGGGCCTGTCCCTGACCGGTTTCACCCCCAAATTCGTCCACAATTTCATGCAGGACGCCGGCTCCATCGGCGAGGCCATGGCGGCCTACCACAACGCCGTCAAGGACCAGCGCTTTCCTGCCCCGGAGCATGAATTTAACACATGAACACAGTGTCTACCCTTGCCGCCCTGCGTGAGCAAATTAACGCGGCACGCCTGTCTGGTCAGCGCATCGCACTGGTACCGACCATGGGCAATCTGCACGCCGGCCATATGTCCTTGATCGAAACTGCCCGCCAGCACGCTAATTTCGTGGTGGCCAGTATCTTCGTCAACCCGCTGCAATTCGGCCCCAATGAAGACTTGGACAGCTACCCACGCACCCTGGCCGATGACCAGCACGCCCTGCAAACAGCCGGCTGCCAGCTGCTGTTTACCCCGACGGTTGAGCAGATGTACCCGCACGGTATGCAGGGCCAAACGCTGGTGCAGGTGGCGGATGTCAGCGAAGGGCTGTGCGGCGGCAGCCGCCCGGGTCACTTTGACGGCGTGGCCACGGTGGTCACCAAGTTGTTCAATATGGTTCAGCCCGATGTGGCCGTGTTTGGCGAAAAGGATTACCAGCAGCTGGCCGTCATTCGCAAGATGACGGCCGAACTGAACATGCCCGTTGAAATCGTCGGCGCTCCCATTGTGCGTAGTAGCGACGGACTCGCATTATCCTCCCGAAACGGGTATCTTGACGCCGCGCAGCGCACAACGGCACCGGCTCTGTACCGTTGCCTACAACAAAGCGTTGCCGGTATCCAGCAAGGCCGCCGTGATTATCACGCCATTGTGCAAGAGGCTGCCAACC
Organism: Thiopseudomonas sp.; assembly: GCA_018384595.1. GTDB lineage: Bacteria > Pseudomonadota > Gammaproteobacteria > Pseudomonadales > Pseudomonadaceae > Thiopseudomonas. The sequence goes on along the minus strand of JAHAYO010000018.1, from coordinate 117,248 downwards.
AGCTACGGGCAGCAGGCATGCGTCCCGACTATATAGAGCTGCGCCAGGCAGACAGCTTGCAACCGGCCACTGCCGACAGCAGCGAGCTGGTTATTTTGGGGGCTGCCTTTCTGGGCACCACACGCCTGATCGACAATATCGCATTTGCCGTGAAGCCCTAAGCCACAGGGCCGCTTCACCAAACCAGAGGTAGATACACTGATGCAAACCATACTGCTCAAAGCCAAACTGCACCGGGCCATCACCACCCACGCAGTCGTGGACTACGAAGGCTCGTGCGCCATTGACGGCGACTGGCTGGACATGTCTGGCATTCGTGAATACGAGCAAATCCAGATTTATAACGTGGACAACGGCGAACGCTTCACCACCTACGCCATCCGTGGCGAACCGGGTTCACACATCATTTCCGTTAATGGTGCGGCTGCACACAAGGCCAAAGTGGGCGATCGGCTGATCATTTGCGCCTACTGCCACTACGAAGAACACGAACTAGACACCCACAAGCCACGCCTGCTGTACATGGCTGCCGACGGCTCTCTCAGCCACAACAGCAACGCCATTCCGGTGCAGCTGGTCTAAACAGCTTCTGCGTTCCCTCATCGCCCGGCTTGCCGGGCGATGTCATTTTAGGCAGCGGTAACGCCTTATTTTTGCTACACAGGTCAATAAAACCGGTTCTGTTTTCCCCTGCACCGCCATGCAGTGCTAATCTTTAAGCATGGCCTTAATAATAAGCGGCCCGTGCACCTTCGCTCGGTTGCCCAGCAGGTTGGTGTTGTTAATTCGGCAAAAGGAAATCAGGATGCAACAAGCTTACCCTTCAGTGAACCCAGCTTCCCTCCCCGCTTGGCAGGCACTGCTGCAACAACGCGCCGCCATGCAGTATTACAGCATGCAGGCGGCCTTCGACGCCGACCCGCAGCGCTTTGAGCGCATGTCTGTCCATCACCAAGACATGCTACTGGATTACTCGAAAAACCTGATCGACAGCACCACCCTGTCGCTACTGACCCAGCTCGCCGAACAGGCCGGCGTGCCGCAGGCGCTCCAAGCTCAGTACGACGGCGCACTCATCAACACCACCGAACACCGTGCGGCACTGCACAGCGCCCTGCGCCGTCCGGCCAGCGACAGCCTGATATTTGAAGGCGAAGACATTGTTGCGGCCGTGCATCAGGTGCACGCACGCATGGAGCACTTGGTCAACCAACTACAGGGTGGCCAGTGGACGGGGTTTGACGGCCAAACCATCACCGATGTGGTCAATATCGGCATCGGCGGCTCCTTTCTCGGCCCGCAGCTGGCCGTAGAAGCGCTGCAACCCTTTGCCAGCGGCCATCTGCGCTGCCACTTTTTAGCCAATATCGACAGCAGCGAGTTTCACCAGATCAGCCGCCAGGTCGTTCCAGCGCGCACCCTGTTCATTGTCTCCAGCAAGTCATTCGGCACGCTAGAAACCCTGAAAAACGCCCAAGCCGCTCGCCAGTGGATGCTCGACAGTGGCTGCAGCGAGGCCGATCTGGCCCGCCACTTTATCGCGGTATCCAGCAACGTATCCAAGGCGGTGGCGTTCGGCATTGCCGAAGAAAACATTCTACCCATGTGGGACTGGGTGGGTGGACGTTACTCCATGTGGTCGGCCATCGGCTTGCCCATTGCCCTAAGCGTCGGTATGGCGCATTTTCGCGCGCTGCTCGATGGCGCTTGGCAAATGGACCAACACGCCCTCCATGCGCCGTTGAATGCCAATATGCCAGTCATCATGGCCCTGCTCGGTATCTGGTATGCCAACTTCCATGGCGCACAAAGCCATGCCGTGCTGGCCTACGACAATTACCTACAAAGCCTGCCCGACTACCTGCAGCAGCTGGATATGGAATCCAACGGTAAGCGCGTGCGCCACGATGGCCAACCGTTGGCCTACGCCAGTGGTCCGGTAATCTGGGGCAACATCGGCACCAACGGCCAGCATGCCTATCACCAGCTGCTGCTGCAGGGTACCCAGGTGGTTCCGGCCGACTTCATCATCGCCGCCCGTAGCCAAAACCCAGTAGCCGACCATCAGCAGTGGCTGTTTGCCAACTGCCTGTCGCAAAGCCAAGCGCTGATGCTGGGTAAGCCCTTGGCCCGTGCCGAAGACGAACTACGCCAGAAAGGCCTGAGCGAACCCCAGATCAAAGCCCTAGCCGTGCATAAAGTCATCCCCGGCAACCGCCCAAGCAACACCCTCGTACTGCCCCAGCTAGATCCTCAGCGCCTCGGTGCACTGATTGCCCTGTATGAGCACAAGGTGTTTGTGCAGAGCGTGATCTGGGGCATCAACGCCTTCGATCAATGGGGCGTGGAGCTGGGCAAAGAGCTCGGCGATCAGGTGTATCCGCTGCTGGATGGCAGCTCGGATGGCGCAGGACTGGATTCATCCACGCTGGGGCTGGCCGCGTTGTACCGCCAAGCCTAAAAACGGCAGGCCGGAGCCTGCCTCCGGCCTTCAGCCTGCAACCCGCACCCGACTGATGCATAATGTGCATTGTTGCCACAGACGGGAAACACCATGCGCACGTTGCTGACTTTTTCATTCAGGATTCTCCTCATCGCCGGCCTCGGCTATCTGTGGCTAGGCTTTTTGGCTATTCCGGCGCTGGGGCTGTATCTCGGCAACCCGCTGTTACAGACCTACAGTAAAGAGCCAGCCCAGCTACAGCGGCTGGAATTTAACCCGCTAAGCCTTGAGCTGCGCCTATGGCAGCTACAGATCGGCGAACAGCCCACGCTGGCCCTGCAGGCAGCCCAGACACGACTGGACTGGAACCAATTGCTACAGGGCCGGATTCATCTAAGCGAAGTGGTACTGCAACAGCCCTACGCACGGATTGAACTAGACGCCAAAGGCCAGCTTAACCTGCTGCACCTGTTTGATCTGCCGACGAGCAACCAACCCACCACCCAGTCGCCGCCCTTCCCGCTCACCCTGCAACAGGTTCGTATTGAGCAAGGCTCAGTGCATTACCGCGACCTTGGCCCCAAGCAGCCGCTCGACCTTAAGTTCGACCCGATCGACATCCACCTGCAAAATTTCAGCCTTGACCTGCCAGAACCGGCCAGCTTTGAGCTACAACTGGCTGCCACTGACGGCAGTCTCCTAAAGACCGCCGGCAGCTTTGATCTTGGTAACCTGAGCCTAGAAGGCAACCTGAGTGTTGAGCGCCTAGCACTGGTCAGCTGGTGGCCCTACGTGCGTGAGCACCTACTCTTGCAGCTCAACAGCGGCACCCTGCAGCTGCAGGGTAAGTATCAGCTGCAACTGGGTGACGCCCTGCAACTCAAAGTCGATGGGCTGGACGTAAAATTACAGCAGCTGGAACTGGCCGATACGGCCAAACAGCCTCTACTCAAGGCCGCTGCCATAGAACTTGAACAGACCAGCCTTGACCTTGCCGCACAACAGGTAGCCGCCAAACAGCTACGCATCAACACACTGGCGACACCGCTGATTATTGATCAACAGGGCCAACTCAACTGGGCCAGCATCAGCCCCAGCGCCAAAACCGACGGTGCGCAAACCGTCAGCACCGCCGCCAGCACGCCCTTTCGGCTGGCCGACATTCCTTGGCACCTCAAGCTGGCTAACTTCAAGCTGCAAGACGGCGCGCTCGACCTAGCACTCAACAATACACCGGAGCCGATACGCCTTAAGCTGCATGCGCTCAATCTAAATGTGGACGGCTTTGACAGCCGTAGTGAACAGCCTTTAACAGCCCGCCTGGATACCCGCCTCGACGAACAAGGCCAGATCGGGTTGCACGCTTCGGTCGCCCAGCAAAGCCTTGCCAGCACACTGAAACTGCAAGCCACTAATTTGGACCTGCGCCCAGCACGCGCTTGGATCAAGCCCTATGCCAACATCGAACTGCTCAGTGTATTTGCCGATGCCAACCTAGAGGCCCGCTTTGCCACGCTGCACAACCCAATTCCCGAGCTAAGCGGCAGTCTCAAGGCCAAGCAGCTGCATATACGCGACCCGCTCCAGAACCGTGATCTGCTCAAGTGGCAAGCACTCAACCTAGACAACATCCGTTTCACCCAGCAACAAGGCCATAGCCATCTGGACATTGGCCAGATCCATGCCGTGAAACCCTATGCCCGACTGGTTATCAATGAAGATCAAAGCACCAACATCAGCCAGATACTGCCCGCCACACCTGCCGGCGAACCGGCTGCTGCCAATGACGACAGCGCCTTTAGCTTTGCGCTGGGCGAAATACGGATCGAAAGCGGCTCAGCCAACTTTGCTGATTACAGCCTGCAGCCCCACTTTGCCACTGCAATCCAGGCGTTGAACGGCCGGATCGGCAGCCTAGCCACCGACCAAAACACCAGCACGCCACTGGACATCAGCGGTGCCGTGGATAATTACGCACCGGTGCGCATCCACGGCTCGCTAACGCCCTTTGATCCCATGCAACAACTGGACATCACCACCGACTTTAAAAATATCGAACTGACTGCACTAACGCCCTATTCCGGTAAGTTTGCCGGCTACCGCATCAAAAAAGGCCGGCTCAATTTGGCCCTGCACTATCAAGTCAACAAGGGACAACTGGAAGCCAGCAACACGGTTGTGCTGGAAAAACTGCAACTGGGCGAAAAAGTCAGCAGCAGCGATGCTGTTGATCTGCCCGTGCGCCTAGCGGTGGCCATGCTCAAAGACACCAAGGGCGATATCAGCATTCACCTTCCGGTCAAGGGTGACCTCAACAGCCCTGACTTCAGCGTCATGCCCATTGTCTGGCAAACCCTGCGCAACCTAGTGGCTCGCGCCGCAACCTCGCCTTTCAAAATGCTGGGCTCCATTGGTAAGGCCGGCAACAAGGATTTGGGCCAAATCCCCTTCGGCGCCGGCACGGCACAGCTCAGCCCTGAAGCCAACGCCCTGCTTGACAGCCTGGCTAACGCACTCAAGCAGCGCCCCATGCTGCAACTGAATATCGAAGGCACCAGTGCACAAGCTGTCGATGGCCCCACGCTGGCCGGGCGCGTGCTGCACCGGCGCTATCAAGAACTGCTGTACCGCCAACTGCAGGAACACGGCAAACAATTGCCAGCGGATATCTACAGCCTAGACGTTCCCGAAAAACTGCAAGATCGCCTACTACCGCAGATTTATCAGGCGCTGCAACAGTCCGGTAAGGTGGCCGACATGCCTTCCATGCCACGCCGCGAACGCCATGCTTGGCAGCGCCAACAGGTGCTAACCTATATGGCATCTGAGCCGCTGTATCTGCGTTGGCTGGCGCAACAACGGGCGGCGGCCATCCGCAGCTATCTGGTCGAACAGGGTGGCTTGGATGTCGAGCGCCTGTATCTGCTGGATGTGGATGAAAAAGCCACAGCAGATAACAACATCGTTATTACCCGCCTGCATCTGGATGTGTTATGAAGTATGTCACCCTTGCCTTACTGCTCTGGCTGCCCGCTCTGCCGGCCGCTGCCGACAGCCTCAGGTGCGGCACTCAGCTGGTTAGCACTGGGGATCGTAGCTTTGAAATTCTGCGCAAATGCGGTCAGCCGGTTTACCGTGACCGCGTCGGCTACACCCTCGGCCCCAACCGACGCGCCGAAATGCCCATCGAAGAATGGCTATACGGCCCGTTTAACGGCATGAGCTACATTCTGCGCCTTGAAGGCAACCGGCTGATGCACATCGAAGCCCTGCGCCAGCCCTAACCGGAGTTCTGCTATGAAATCCCTGCAGCCGCTTGCTCTTGCCCTGTTACTTTTAACCAGTTTTATCGCCAGCCCAGTGCATGCGGCCTCCACCCTGCGCTGCGGCAGCGGCTTGGTCAGCTTGGGCGACAGCCGTTATCAGGTCACCCGCATCTGCGGTCAACCGGTAGACCGCTCCGCAGCCGGTTGGCGTGAAATCACCGACATCTACGGCAATATCCGCGAGGTGCCAGTAGAAGAATGGATGTACGGGCCGCGCAACGGCATGTACCACTACCTGCGCTTTGAAGGCGGCGTTCTGGTCAAAATTGCCAGCAGCCGCTAAACACCGGACACAAAAAAAGCCACCTCGCGGTGGCTTTTTTGTTGGTAGCGCTTACGCCTGTTCGGCGCGGGCAGCTTCTACGTCCTTGATGGACAGCTTGATGCGGCCACGGTTGTCAACGTCCAGTACCACGACGTCGATCATCTCGCCTTCTTTGAGGTAGTCGGTGACTTTTTCCACGCGCTCGTTGCTGATCATGGAAATGTGCACCAGACCATCCTTGCCGGGCAGAATGTTGACGAAGGCACCAAAGTCAACGATGCGCTCAACCTTGCCGTGGTAGATTTTGCCAATCTCGGCTTCGGCGGTGATGCTCAACACGCGCTCACGGGCAGCTTCAGCCGCATCTTTGGTTTCACCAAAAATCTTGATGGAGCCGTCGTCTTCGATGTCGATGGACGCATTGGTTTCTTCGCAGATAGCGCGGATGGTGGCGCCACCCTTGCCGATGACGTCGCGAATCTTGTCGGCATCAATGCGCATGGCCAGCATGGTCGGCGCGTTGGCGTTCAGCTCGCTGCGTGACGCAGAAATCACCTGGTTCATCTGGTCCAGGATGGTGATACGGGCAGCATGGGCCTGCTCCAGCGCAGTTTCCATGATCTCCTCAGTAATACCCTCGATTTTGATGTCCATCTGCAGTGCGGTAACGCCTTTGGCAGTACCCGCCACCTTGAAGTCCATGTCGCCCAGGTGGTCTTCGTCACCCAGAATATCGGTCAGAACAGCGTACTTGTCGCCTTCTTTCACCAGACCCATAGCGATACCGGCTACCGGTGCCTTCAGTGGCACACCGGCATCCATCAGTGCCAGCGAGGCACCACACACAGAAGCCATGGAGCTGGAACCGTTGGATTCGGTGATCTCGGACACCACGCGGATGGTGTACGGGAACTCTTCTGCGCTTGGCAGCATCGCCGCCACACCGCGACGGGCCAGACGACCGTGGCCGATTTCACGGCGGCCGGTAGCGCCCATACGACCGCACTCACCTACGGAGTAAGGAGGGAAGTTGTAGTGGAACAGGAAATGATCGCGCATTTCGCCTTCCAGAGTGTCCAGCAGCTGGGCGTCACGGGTGGTGCCCAGTGTAGTGACCACCAGCGCCTGGGTTTCGCCACGGGTAAACAGCGCAGAACCGTGGGTTTTGTCCAGTACGTCAACTTCGATGTTCAGCGGACGCACGGTGCGAGTGTCACGACCATCAATACGCGGCTTGCCCGACACGATATTTTCGCGCACGGTGCGGTATTCGATTTCGCCAAAGGCGTCCTTGACTTCTTTGGTGCAAGGGCCGGTTTCGTCATTGGCCAGCGCGGCAACCGCCTGATCACGCAGCTCACCCAGACGCGCATAGCGGTCTTGCTTGACGGTGATGGTGTAGGCGTCGGACACCTGAGCACCAAACTGGTTACGAATGGCATCCAGCAGCTGGGTGTTTTCGGCTGGGGCTTCCCAGTTCCAAGTAGGCTTAGCGGCTTGGGCAGCAAAGTCTTTGATGGCGTTGATGGCCACTTGGAATTCTTCGTGGGCGTACAGCACAGCACCCAGCATCTGGTCTTCGGTCAGCTCTTTGGCTTCGGATTCAACCATCAGCACTGCGTCTTCGGTACCAGCAACCACCATGTCCAGCGCAGAGGCTTTGAGTTGCTCATAGGTGGGGTTGAGCAGGTAGCCGGATTCGGGGTGAAAACCAACGCGGGCAGCACCAATCGGGCCCTTAAACGGAATACCGGACACGGCCAGCGCAGCGGAGGTACCCAGCATGGCAGCGATATCTGGATCGGTTTTTTTGCTGGTGGAAACAACAGTACAAATAACTTGCACTTCGTTGCGGAAGCCGTCGGGGAACAGCGGACGGATGGGGCGGTCGATCAGGCGCGAGGTCAGGGTCTCTTTTTCGGAAGGACGCGCTTCACGCTTGAAAAAACCACCGGGAATTTTACCGGCGGCATAGGTTTTTTCTTGGTAGTGCACGGACAGCGGGAAGAAGTCCTTGCCGGCATCGGCCTGCTTGGCACCCACCACAGTCACCAGCACAGTGACATCGTTATCTACTTTAACCAGTACGGCACCGGAAGCCTGACGCGCAATGCGGCCAGTTTCCAGGGTTACGGTCGACTGACCAAACTGAAATGTTTTAATCACCGGGTTCACGGTTATTTCCTTCTTTCTGGGTTACCTGGGGGAACAGTTGGACCGGCGTGAGGTATTTGGGCCGGTTTGCATTCTTTTATGGAAACTCTGACAAGCTGCCGCTCATACACAGAGGCTTGTCAGAGCTTCCACCGGGTAACAGGGTTAAAAAACAAAAAGCCGGCGTCTGAAATCCGAAGTAGTACACCCCGGAATGATTCAGAACGCCGGCTTTTCGCATTGAGCTGCAATCGCTTAGCGACGCAGGCCCAGACGGCCGATCAGAGCGGCGTAGCGGCTCAGGTCTTTCTTCTTCAGGTAGTCCAGCAGCTTGCGGCGCTGGTTTACCATGCGGATCAGACCACGACGGGAGTGGTGGTCTTTTTTGTTTTCCTTGAAGTGGCCTTGCAGCTTGTTGATGTTGGTGGTCAGCAGAGCAACCTGAACTTCGGGAGAACCGGTGTCGCCGGCTGCTTGCTGATACTCGCTAACAATCTGGGCTTTTTCTTCAACGCTAAGTGCCATGTCTGGCTCCTTTACTGGTGGACAGGCCGGGCATGCCCTGCGGGGCGAATCCCGTGTTAAGAAATGGAATGACCGCGCCTGCCGACAGCCACCCACAGACCGACCATAAAAGGGCCGGAAAAACTTGGCTATTGTGACCTAACCAGCCGCCTGGGCGCAACCAGTCCGTCATCATCCATCTCTGCCACGCCAATAAATTCGTCGTGGTGATTGTAGACACGCAGCAGACCATCCTGCGGTGCACCTGGCGCTCGCACCGGCTGGCCGTTTTGCCAATAAAAACTGCTGTGCTCGGTCAGTTGCACCTGCGGCCAGTCCAGAAGGCCAGCGTCGGATGGTAATAACAGCGAATCCAACGCCTCACTACCCTGCTCTTCCTGCAAGGCAATCAACGCATCCAAAGTGACTGAGCGGCTCAGATCAAAGGGGCCGGCAACCGTACGACGCAAGCCGGCCACATGGGCACCACAGCCCAGCGCCGCGCCGATGTCTTCGGCGAGGCTGCGAATATAGGTGCCCTTGCTGCACGCAACACGCACACGCAGCAAGCCGTCCTGCAGCGAAAGTAGCGTTAGCTCGGCAATATGCACCGGACGCGCCTTGCGCTCGACCACCTCGCCGGCACGGGCCAGCTTGTATAGCGGCTGACCGTCTTTTTTCAGTGCCGAATACATGGGGGGCACCTGCAGAATATCACCACGAAACTGCGGCAACACCGCCTCAACCGCAGCCTCATCCACAGTGACTGGACGGGTTTCCAGCACCTGCCCTTCGGCATCCGCGGTATCGGTGGTGACGCCCAGACGGATGTCGGCTTCGTAGGTTTTGTCGGCATCCAGCAGATAGCGGGAAAACTTGGTCGCCTCGCCAAAACACAACGGCAACACACCCGTGGCCAGCGGATCAAGGCTGCCGGTATGGCCGCCCTTTTCTGCATTGAGCAGCCAACGCACCTTTTGCAGTGCGCCGTTGGAGCTAAAGCCGTACGGTTTATCGAGAATAAGAATGCCGCTGATCGCGCGGCGTTTGCGCTTGACCTGCTGGTTCACTCAGTCCTCTCCATCCGCATGTTGATTGTTACGGTCGCTGGCCATGGCTCGGTCGATCAGGGATGACAGGTAGGCTCCGCGGCTGACGCTTTCGTCATAGTAAAAATGCAGTTGGGGAACGCTGCGCATCTTAATCGCCTTGCCCAGCAACATACGCAAATAACCACCTGCTTCGTTAAGTAACTCAAGGTTGGCATCAATGCTCGCCTGATCTTCACTATTCATCAGCGTGATAAACACCTTGGCATGCCCCAGGTCACGGCTAACATCCACGCCGGTCAGGGTGACAAAGCCTAGGCGCGGGTCCTTAACTTCACGCGGAATCAGCACTGCCAGCTCTCGCTGAATCTGGTCGCCCACTCGCTGGGCACGGCTGTATTGTTTACTCATCGTTTTCTTGCCTCATCGGGCGTAGTTCAAAGCAACAAACGGCACGCAGGTTACCCGTGCGTGCCGTTGTCATTCACTCACTTGGCAATGCTGATCAGAGGGTACGGGCCACTTCGACCTTCTCGAACACCTCAATCTTGTCGCCGACCTTGACGTCGTTGTAACTCTTGACGCCAATACCGCACTCCATGCCGTGACGCACTTCACTGACGTCATCTTTAAAGCGGCGCAGAGATTCCAGCTCGCCCTCAAAGATCACCACGTCATCACGCAGTACGCGAATCGGACGACTACGCAGTACCGTACCTTCAATCACCATACAACCGGCAATAGCGCCAATCTTCGGCGAACGGAATACATCACGCACCTCGGCAATACCGACGATCTGCTCACGCAGGTCGCTGCCCAGCATGCCGGTCAGGGCTTTCTTCACGTCCTCGATGATGTCGTAGATGATGTTGTAGTAGCGCATATCCAGACTTTCGGTTTCGACAATCTTGCGCGCACCGGCATCGGCACGCACGTTGAAACCAAAGATGACCGCGTTGGACGCCAGCGCCAAGTTGGCGTCGCTTTCGGTGATACCACCAACGCCACCACCCACTACGCACACTTCAACTTCATCGTTACCCAGCTCGGTGAGCGAGGATTGCAGGGCTTCCAGAGTTCCGCGCACGTCGGCTTTGATAACCACGTTGAGAACTTTCTTCTCTTCCTGGCCCATGCTTTCGAAGATGTTTTCCAGCTTGCCGGCGGAGGCACGGGCCAGCTTGACCTCGCGGTACTTGCCCTGACGGAACAGCGCGATTTCACGGGCTTTTTTCTCGTCCGCGACCACGGTCATTTCGTCACCCGCATCCGGGGTGCCATCCAAACCAAGGATTTCCACTGGAATAGATGGACCGGCTTCCTGAATCGGCTTGCCGTTTTCATCCATCATGGCACGCACGCGGCCAAAGTTGACACCCACCAGCACCATGTCGCCCTGACGCAGAGTACCGTTCTGTACCAACACAGAGGCAATCGGGCCACGGCCCTTGTCCAGACGGGATTCAATCACTACACCACGACCAGAGGCACTAGGAATAGCGGTCAGTTCCAGTACTTCGGACTGCACCAGTACCGCTTCCAGCAGCGCGTCAATGCCGGTGCCTTTTTTGGCAGACACATGCACAAACTGAGTGTCACCACCCCACTCTTCTGGGATGACATCGTGCTGGGCCAGATCGTTTTTGATGCGGTCTGGATCGGCTTCAGGCTTGTCGATTTTGTTTACCGCAACAATGATGGGCACACCGGCCGCTTTAGCGTGTTGGATACCCTCGATGGTTTGCGGCATCACGCCGTCATCGGCAGCAACTACCAGAATGACGATATCGGTTGCCTTGGCACCGCGCGCACGCATGGCAGTAAAGGCTGCGTGACCAGGGGTATCCAAGAAGGTAATCATGCCGCCATCGGTTTTAACGTGATAAGCACCGATGTGCTGGGTAATACCGCCCGCTTCGCCGGTGGCAACCTTGGCGCGGCGGATATAGTCCAGCAGCGAGGTTTTACCGTGGTCAACGTGACCCATTACGGTAACTACCGGCGCGCGCTGGAAGGATTCACCGTCCATCTTCAAGGATTCAGCCAGCTGCTCTTCAAGGATGTCATCGCTAACAAACTTGTACTTGTGACCCATTTCTTCGGCTACCAGAGCGGCAGTTTCTTGGTCCAACACCTGGTTGATGGTGACGGGCGTGCCAAGTTTGAACATAAACTTGACCACTTCGCCGCCCTTAACTGACATCTGCGAGGCCAGCTCGGCAACAGTAATGGTTTCGCCAATCTGCACTTCACGCACGATGGGTGCGGTAGGTGCTTGGAAACCATGCTCGTTGCGCTTCTTACTCTTGCCACCACGGCGTCCGCCACGGCGTCCACCCTCGTCATCATCACGCAGGCTGATCTTGCGACCGGTGGCCGGACGCGCAGCAGCCGGTTTGCGGTCACGGCGGTCGTCCTCTTCGCGGCGCACGGTGCGCTTAGGCTCTTCCTTTTTACGCTCAACGGGTTTGGCTACCGGCTCGGTTACCGCAGCCACCACAGGGGCAGGCGTCGCAGGCGCTTTCTCTGGCTCAGGCTGGGCAGCAGCTGCTTGGGCTTTTGCTTCTTTTTCCTTAGCCAGACGTGCCTGCCCTACCGCTTCAATACGCTTGCGCTCTGCTTCCTTAATGATGTCCACCACCGGCTCTGCGCTAGCAGCGGGCGCGGCTGCAGCTGTAGCCGGCTTATCGGTGGTAGCCTCTTCGGCGCGTTTGACATAAGTGCGCTTTTTGCGCACTTCAACGCTGATAGTTTTGCTGCCAGACGCACGCAGGGTTGTGGTGGTCTTGCGCTGCAGGGTGATTTTCTTGCCCTCTGCGGCAACAGCGCCCGGTGCTGCACTCAGATGAGCCAGCAGCTTTTGTTTTTCGGCATCACTGACCGCATCAGTGGCCTTGCTATGCGGTAAACCGGCTTCTTTCATTTGCTGAAGCAAACGCTCGACGGGTGTGTCAACCGTTTGTGCCAGATCTTTAACCGTGACTTGCGTCATGTGAACTCCTCCTCAAGCCGCTACGTGCTTATTCAAACCAGTGGGCGCGGGCGGCCATGATCAGCTTGCCGGCATTTTCTTCATCCATGCCTGCAATTTCCAGCAAGTCATCAATGGACTGTTCGGCAAGATCTTCGCGACTCAGTACACCACGGGAAGCCAGCTCAACCGCCAGCTCCTTGGTCATGCCTTCCAGATCAAGCAAATCCTGCTCCGGCTGGATATTTGCCAGCTTTTCTTCGGTGGCAATGGCACGTGACAACAGGCGATCTTTGGCCCGAGCACGCAGCTCATTGACAATATTTTCATCAAATCCTTCAATTTCCAACATTTCTTCCATGGGGACATAGGCTACTTCGTCCAGCGAACTGAAGCCTTCATCCACCAAAACCTGAGCCAGTTCTTCGTCCACATCCAGCTCTTCGACAAACAGGCGCAAGATGCTGCCTGTTTCTTGCTGCTGGCGTGCCTGAATATCAGACTCAGTCATTACGTTGAGCGTCCAACCAGTGAGCTGCGACGCCAAACGCACATTCTGACCACCGCGACCAATGGCCTGGGCCAGATTGTCTTCGGCAACGGCAATGTCCATGGAATGGGCATCTTCATCAACGATGATGGCCACCACCTCGGCAGGGGCCATGGCATTAATCACAAACTGCGCCATGTTTTCATCCCACAGGACGATATCCACACGCTCGCCGCCCAGCTCGCCTGTCACCGCTTGCACACGCGAACCACGCATGCCGATACAGGCACCCTGCGGATCAATGCGCTTGTCCTTGGAACGCACAGCAATCTTGGCACGCGCCCCCGGATCGCGGGCAGCCGCCATAATTTCGATCAGCCCCTCAGAAATTTCCGGCACCTCAATGCGGAACAACTCCATGATCATTTCGGGCGCGGTGCGCGACAACACCAGTTGCGGACCACGCTGATCGCTGCGAATTTCTTTGAGCAGCGCACGGATACGGGTGCCTACACGGAAATTTTCACGCGGAATGGTTTCTTCCCGTGCCAGCAACGCCTCGGCATTATTGCCCAGATCAATGATGACGTTGTCGCGGGTCACTTTCTTGACCGTACCAGAAATAATTTCGCCCAGTTTGCTGCGATACGCTTCAACCAGTTGCGCCCGCTCGGCTTCTCGCACTTTCTGCACGATTACCTGTTTGGCGGTCTGCGCGGCAATCCGGCCAAATTCGATGGACTCCACCTGTTCTTCAATCAGGTCACCCACCTGCTTGTCGGCATACTGCGCCGGCAGCATATCTGGGGTGTATTGGTGTGCGGGGTCATCCAGCTCTTCGTCGGTCACCACCAGCCAGCGGCGGAAGGTGTCGTAGGCACCTGTTTGGCGGTTGATCTCAACACGCAGATCCACTTCATCTTCATAGTTTTTCTTGGTCGCTGTTGCCAGCGCAATTTCCAGCGCTTCGAAAATATCTTCAGCCGGAACTCCCTTTTCGTTGGAAACCGACTCAACTACCAGCAGAATTTCTTTGCTCATTTGTTTGCCTCTATTATTACAGGCTCACAGGGCTTGGCCCTGTCAGTCAAAAACCGGAACTACAGTTGCTTTATCAATAGAATCAATCGGGATCAGGTATTCATATTGATCCACCTGCACCACAACATCCTGATCTTCCACCCCACGCAACGCGCCCTGAAAGTTACGACGCTCCTCAATGGCCACCCGCGTTTTAATCTTGACTTGGTGCCCCACATAGGCAGCGAATTGCTCAAGGGTAAACAGTGGCCGATCCATACCGGGCGATGACACTTCCAGCATGTACTCGCCGGCAATTGGATCTTCTACGTCCAGCACCGCACTGAGTTGACGGCTAACTTTTTCGCAGTCATCTACCCCTATACCCTGTTCATGCTCAATAAAAACCCTCAGCACGGAATGCCGACCCTGGGATATAAACTCAATCCCCCAGCACTGAAATTCCATGGCTTCGACAACCGGTGTCAGGATTGCCTGCAGCTCTTGCAGCTTGCTCATCTGCCCTCCACTGTGCTCGTGTACATTTCGGAAATAAAAAATGGGCCTAAAGCCCACATCCTAAATGGCGGCACTTTGATGTGTGCGGCCCATAAAAAAGCCCCTAAAAGGGGCCTGATGAGAATCCTGTTTTCACCTGCTTGCGTACAGGCTGAACCCAGGCAGTGCAGAACAACTAACATCCTGCAATGAAAGCGGCGCAATTCTATGTGCCAGCCCTAAAAAAGTCAAGCCGCGACATGCGCGACTTGAAAATGGTACCGAGAAGGGGACTCGAACCCCTACAGCCGTTAGGCCACTACCACCTCAAGGTAGCGTGTCTACCAATTCCACCACCTCGGCAAAACTGACTACTTACTCAGCCTGCGGAATATCCGCTTCTGTATCTTGGGCTTCCACAACAGGCAAATCACTTTCGTTCTCTGCCTCTACCGCCTCAAGCTGAGGAACATCACCTGTTACTTGTTTAACAACCGGTGCCTGTTGAACCTCAAGGCTTGGCAAGCCAATTTCCTCAACACCGCTGGCCCGCTGCTTGGCATAAAACGCCAAACCCAAGCTGGTGGCAAAGAAAACGGCGGCTAGTATAGCAGTGATGCGACTAAAAAAGCTACCGGTTCCTTGCGCGCCAAATACGGTTGCGGACGCGCCGGAACCAAACGAAGCGCCTGCTTCGGCACCCTTACCTTGCTGAATCAAAACCAAGCCAACCAGCGCAATGGCCATGACCAGATGAACGATGATAATTACCGGCTCAAGCATCTTATTTTCCTGCGGCGACAATAATAGCGCCAAATTCATCAGGATCCAGCGAGGCACCGCCCACTAGACCGCCATCAATATCTTGCTGCGCAAACAGCTCTGCAGCACTGGCAGCCTTCACACTGCCGCCATACACAATCCGCAAACCCTGCGCGACCGCATCACTATGACAGGCTACTGCATTGCGTAAGGCCTCATGCACTTGCTGCGCCTGCTCAGGTGATGCCGTCAAGCCCGTACCAATAGCCCAAACCGGCTCATACGCCAGCACGCTATTTGCCAAGGCATCCACACCCGCAGTACGAATGACCGCCTCAACCTGCTCAGTAACGGTTTCAATAGCCTTACCCTGCTCGCGTTGCTGCAAGGTTTCACCGACACACAACACAGGAACCAAACCTGCTGACTGGGCCGCAACAAATTTGCTGGCAACCACATCGTCTGTTTCGCCTTGTAACTCGCGACGCTCGGAGTGCCCGACCAACACCAGCGAACATCCAGCATCTTTTAACTGGGTTGCTGAGGTTTCACCCGTCATAGCAGCAAAACCTGCCTGTACGGAGCAGTCCTGCGCACCGACTGCAATAGCCTTGAGCTTATCTGCTGCCAGAATCAAGTGCGGCATGGACGGAAATACTGCCACATCAACCGTATCCGGCAACGCAAGAGAATCGAGTGCAGCCAGCAAGGCAGAAACCTGCTGCAAACTGCCGTTCATTTTCCAGTTACCCGCTACCAGTGGACGACGCATAGCTATCCCCGTACCTCAAAGTGGGTGCAGATAGTACTCAAGGCTTGAGCCGCATGCAAGCTAAATCAGCCGCACGCCTGCTCGACCACGGCGGCCAAAGCCTGGGCATGACGCAACACCTCAGCCTTATTCTCGCCTTCCACCATAACCCGCACCAAAGGCTCGGTACCCGACTTGCGCAGCAACACACGCCCGCGCCCTGCCAGCTCGGTGGTCACTCGCTCAACCTGCGCAATCACCTCTGGGTGCTCCAGCGGATCGCAGCCACCTGCAAAGCGCACGTTGATCAGCGTTTGCGGCAACTTGTTCCAAGCTAGACGCTCCGTGGCAAGGCTATTGCCACGACGGCGCACCGCCAACAACACCTGCAACGCGGCAATAATGCCATCGCCTGTGGTGTGATGCTGGGTACAGAGAATATGCCCCGAACCCTCACCGCCCAGCACCCAGCCGCGCTCTTCCATCTCCTGCATGACATAGCGGTCACCCACATTGGCGCGCACAAACGGCACTCCCAGCTGACCCAATGCCATCTCAAGGCCGAAGTTGGTCATCAAAGTACCAACCACGCCGGTACCGGCAGGCAAGCGCTCGCGCTCGATCAGGTCGGTGGCAATGATATACAGCAAGTCATCACCATCCAGAATCGCACCGGTATGATCTACCATCTGCACACGGTCGCCATCGCCGTCAAAAGCAATGCCCATGTCTGCACCCTGCTCAACCACGGCTTTCTGCAATGCAGCCATGCTGGTCGAACCCACACCCGCATTGATATTAATGCCGTCCGGTTGATTACCGATGGTAACCACATCAACACCCAGCTCGCTAAACACACTGGGCGCTATGCGATAGGTGGCGCCATGGGCGCAGTCAATGACGATTTTTAATCCCGAAAAATTGGTGCTGGTCGGCACACTGCTCTTGCAAAACTCAATGTAACGGCCCGCCGCATCATTGATGCGCGATGCCTTGCCTAGGTGCTCGGACTCGGCTACCTGCATCGGCGTATCCAGCAGCTCCTCGATCATCTGCTCGATTTCGTCCGGCAGTTTTTTGCCTGAAGTCGAGAAGAATTTGATGCCATTATCATAATGCGGGTTGTGCGAGGCGCTGATCACAATGCCCGCCTCTGCCTTGAAGGTACGCGACAAATAAGCCACCCCAGGCGTAGGCATGGGCCCCAACAACGCCACATCAGCCCCTGCTGCAGACAACCCCGCTTGCAGGGCCGACTCAAACATATAACCGGAAATACGCGTGTCTTTGCCCACCAGAATTTTGCATTTACCCTGCTGTTTAAACGCCATACCGGCAGCCCAGCCCAGCCTGAGCATGAAATCCGGCGTAATTGGTGCCTCGCCTACACGCCCGCGAATCCCATCGGTACCAAAGTATTTTTTGCTCATGGGTGCTCCTGCCATCCTGTTTGTACTGCTTGAAAAAGCTGTAATGCATCCATGGTTTGTACCACGTCATGCACACGAATAATGCTGGCCCCACGCTCCAACGCCATGACCGCCAACGCCAGACTGCCCGCCAAGCGTTCATCCACCGGCTTGTTGATAACTTGGCCAATCATGGATTTACGCGACACGCCCACCAAAAGCGGCAATTCTAGCGCATGCAGCTGCGGCAAACGGTGAAAGAGCTCAAGGTTATGCGCAAGCGTCTTGGCAAAGCCAAAGCCAGGATCGAGGATGATTTGCTGCCGACTCATACCCGCTGCCAAGCAAGCGTCAGTCCGTTGTTGTAAAAACTGCATCACCTCAGCCGTCACATCCTCATAATGTGGCGCATCCTGCATGGTCTGCGGCTCGCCCCGCATGTGCATCAGGCACACCGGCAGTCCGGTCTGTGCTGCTGCCTGCAAGGCTCCTTCACGTTGCAATGAACGTACGTCATTAAGTAAGCCCGCACCCAGCGCGGCACACTCGGTCATCACCTGCGGTGTCGAGCTATCCAGCGAAACAATGCAGTCGAAATTTTGCACCAGCGCTTCCACCAGCGGTGCCACGCGGTCAAGCTCCTGCTGCGTACTCACAGTTTGTGCGCCAGGACGGGTGGATTCGCCCCCTACATCCAGCAAAGATGCACCCGCTGCAAGCATCTCTTCAGCACGGTGCAACGCGGCATCCAGACTGTTGTACTGGCCGCCGTCAGAGAAAGAGTCGGGGGTGATATTGAGAATCCCCATGACATGGGGCGTGGAAAG
Source organism: Thiopseudomonas sp. (assembly GCA_018384595.1). Taxonomy (GTDB): domain Bacteria; phylum Pseudomonadota; class Gammaproteobacteria; order Pseudomonadales; family Pseudomonadaceae; genus Thiopseudomonas. The sequence goes on along the minus strand of JAHAYO010000018.1, from coordinate 98,779 downwards.
ATCAAGGCGGTGCTTACCGCACTGTAGAAAGGCTGACATAAAAAATGTCCAGTTCAACGTGGTTAACCACAAACGGCGACTCTGCGTCGCCGTTGTGTCGGGGAATCCTTTAGTCCGCAGAAATGGGAGCCTGTAGGCAGCCCCAGCCATAGCGCTATTCGCCGCTGAGGCGCCCTACGGGGTGCTGCCGTTTCAGTGCTCGCCGGCCGGGCCACCAATGGGCGCATCGGGACGGGGCTCTTCCGATTCGCTGGTCTCGCTAGGTTGCTCGGTGCTCGGTGGTGGTGTGTTACCGCCACCGGACCAGTCTTTTGGCTCACGCACTGGCACGCCAGCCATGATGTCGTCAATCTGGTCGCTGTCAATGGTTTCATACTTCATCAGCGCATCGGCCATGGCGTCTAGCTTGTCACGGTTATCTTGCAGAATCTGCTTAGCTGTAGCGTAGCTGTCATCAATGATTTTGCGCACTTCAGCATCAATCAGCTTGGCGGTTTCGCCGGACACATTACCAACATGACCACCACCGGAGCGGCCAAGATAGCTTTCGTTTTCGTCCTCGGCATACAGCAGCGGGCCAAGTTTTTCCGACAGACCCCACTTGGTCACCATATTCTTGGCTAGCTGGGTCGCGCGCATAATATCGTTGGAAGCACCTGTGGTTACGCCCTCAAAACCAAGGGTCATTTCCTCGGCAATACGACCACCATACAGCGAGCAAATCTGGCTGATAATGCCGCGTTTAGACAGGCTATAACGGTCTTCTTCCGGCAGAAACATGGTCACACCCAAAGCACGACCACGAGGAATAATGGATACCTTGTACACAGGATCGTGCTCAGGCACCAGACGACCAACAATGGCGTGACCGGCTTCGTGATAAGCAGTGTTGAGCTTTTCTTTTTCCGACATCACCATGGACTTGCGCTCGGCACCCATCATGATCTTGTCCTTGGCCAGCTCAAACTCTTTCATGGTGACCAGACGATGGTCAGAACGGGCAGCAAACAGCGCCGCTTCGTTGACCAAGTTGGCCAGATCCGCACCAGAGAAACCGGGCGTACCACGGGCAATCACCGCGGCATCCACATCTTTATCCACCGGAACTTTGCGCATGTGTACATGCAGAATCTGTTCGCGACCACGGATATCCGGCAGGCCGACCACTACTTGGCGGTCAAAACGGCCCGGGCGCAGCAATGCAGGGTCCAGTACATCGGGGCGGTTGGTGGCAGCAATCACAATCACGCCATCGTTGTCTTCAAAACCGTCCATTTCCACCAGCAACTGGTTCAAGGTCTGCTCGCGCTCGTCATGGCCACCGCCCATACCGGAACCACGGTGGCGACCAACGGCGTCAATCTCGTCAATAAAGATGATGCAAGGCGCGTGTTTCTTTGCCTGTTCAAACATGTCGCGCACACGGGAAGCACCAACACCAACAAACATCTCGACAAAGTCAGAACCAGAAATGGTGAAGAACGGTACTTTAGCCTCGCCGGCAATTGCCTTGGCCAGCAAAGTTTTACCGGTACCAGGCTGACCGACCATCAATACACCACGGGGAATCTTGCCGCCAAGACGCTGGAAACGACTTGGATCGCGCAAGAACTCGACCAGTTCGCCCACTTCTTCTTTAGCTTCGTCACAGCCGGCCACATCGGCCAGCGTGGTTTTGATCTGGTCTTCTGCCAACAGGCGCGCCTTGCTCTTACCAAAGCTCATTGGGTTACCACGGCCACCGCCGCCACCCTGCATTTGGCGCATAAAAAACATCACCAACGCAAACACAATCAGGATCGGGAAAGCGGCCACCAGTAGCTGCATCCACAAGCTCTGACGCTCAGGCTGCTTACCGACGATGGTGACATTGTTTTCCACCAAGTCGCCCATCAGACCGTTGTCCTGAATGGCCGGACGCACGGTTTCAAAGGTAGAACCATCGCTACGGCGGCCACTGATGGTATAGCCGTCCACGGTCACCTGCTGCACACGCCCCGAATTCACTTCTTCAAGGAATGTACTGTAGGTCATCTTGCCTGTTTCGCTGGTGGTGGAAAAATTGTTCATCACAGTCACCAGAACGGCAGCAATCACAAACCACATCAACAGGTTTTTCGACAAATCATTCACTCTTAATCACCTTTGCTGCCAAAAACGCAACAGATAAAAATCCAAGCGGTCAATGTACCGCAAACGGCACGCTTTGTGCAGCCGGAGTGTAACACTAGAAGATTAGGGGTTAAGGCTTCATTAGTCCAAGATCAGACCTATGCCTTACGACCACGAGCCAGCAAGTATTGTTCGCGTGAACTGTCACGCGAGCTGTCGGGCTTGCGCATCATCACCTTGCCAAAATGCTCGCGGGTTGTCTTCAGATAATCGTCAAAGCCCTCACCCTGAAACACCTTAATCAGAAAATCCCCACCGGGCTTGAGCACCTGCAGCGCCAGATCCAGCGCCAACTCACACAGATACATGGAGCCTGCTTGGTCGGCTGCCCTAACCCCGCTGATATTGGGTGCCATATCAGAAATTACAAGGTCCACCGGTTGATTGTTCACGGCTGCCATAATCTCATCGAATACGGCCTGCTCGGTGAAATCCCCTTGAATAAAGGTTACGTCTGCCATGCCGTCCATAGGCAAAATATCGGAGGCAATCATGCGCCCCTTTTCACCAACAATACGGCTGGCCACCTGCGACCAGCCGCCAGGCGCACTGCCCAGATCAATCACCGTCATACCAGGGGCCATGATGCGGTCTTTTTCCTGAATCTCCAGCAACTTATAGCTGGCGCGGGAGCGATAACCGTCTTTTTGTGCCATTTTCACATAAGGATCCGACACATGCCGCTTCATCCAGTGTGCGCTGCTTTTTGATCGTGCCACTACATACCTCACCAGGGGGCTTCTAGGGTAGAATGCGCGCTTTATACATTCAGAGGTCAAACGCCATGGCGCTCACCCAAGAGCAAAAGAAACAATTCAAGTCGATCGGACATCACCTCAAGCCAGTGCTGATCGTGGCCGAACAGGGCCTGAGCGAGGGCGTAATGGCCGAGCTAGAGCGGGCGCTAAGTGATCACGAATTGATCAAGATCCAGTTACGCCTGCCAGACCGTGCCGACCGAGCGGCCATTCTAACCGAGCTATGCCAACAAAGCAGCGCCGAACTGGTCCAGAGCATTGGCAAAATGGCTCTGGTGTATCGCAAAAACCTGAAAGCCAACCCAAAGCTGTCCAATGTACAGCGTCTGTAAGCGGGAAGAGTAATGACCAGCGACCGTTTTAAAAAGGGCATGGAGAAGCTGCGTGAATTAACCGTTGCCGACGAGCACAGCCCGACCGGCCACATGGAAATTGGCGACAGCTTTAAGGATATAGCACCCGACCTGACGCGTATGGTGGTGGAATTTGCCTTTGGCGATATCTACGCCCGCGACGGGCTGGACAACAAGCAAAAGGTGCTGACAACTATCTCTGCACTGGTGGCTCAGGGCACGCCTCAAATCGGCATGCACGTGATTACCGGCCTGAATGTGGGCCTGACGCCCGATGAAATTGCCGGCTGTATCGTACACCTGATTCCGTATGTGGGTTTCCCGCGCGCCCTCAACGCCCTCAAGGTTGCGCAGGAAGTCTTTGCCCAGCAGGGTGTCAGTATCAGCAATCTGCCGAGCTAACCGCTATTCTTCTACGCCGCGCAGCACTTCCACCAGCGCATTCAGCGCATCCGTTGCGGTAAAGATACCCAAAAACTGGTCGTCTTCACGCACAATCAGGCTGCTTACCTTATGCGCCGACATCAGCATCGCTGCTTCGTCCAGCGGTGTTGAGGCATCAATGGACAGCAAGTCCTCCGTCATGATATCGCCCGCTGTCAGCCCCTTGCGGTCTTCCAGCGGCATGCCGGCAAACAGTCTCACATCACGATCACTGATGATTCCCGCCAACTCGCCGTCACGCATGACTGGCAAGTGACGAATGCCGTTGCTGCTCATCAGGCGCAGCAGCTCTTCTAGGCCCATGGTTTCTTCAATGCTGATCGGGTCCGGTGTCGTGAATTCTTCCACCGGTACAATCAATTGCTTCATGTTTTTCTCCTGTTTTCGTACGGGTCTACACAGGGCGCGCCCTGTTTCACGAAGGTTTATACCTTAGTTTTACAATCCTTGCTGGTTTTGTGCCGCTTTTTTTGACGCGCCTGCTGCACCTGCTTCGTCACAAAAGCGGCGGCATCTGCGCATATTAAATATACAGTACACCCAGTAATTCGTTAGCACGACCAGCTATTTATATAATTAGCCTGCTGACACAACCGATAAAAAATCACCCAACTAAATAGCAAGCCAAGCAATTATAATAAGGTAGCGAGCTATTTATATGCTTGCAAACAAGTAGCACCGAATAATCTAAAGGTCGAATACACAATAAAGCTGTACGCCCTAGCATAGTGCGCAAGCCAGGCATGCCACACTTTCGCGGCGCAAACACTTGCCACACGGCCGCATGGTCATTCTGACCATCAACAGTACACCCCATTAAAAACACCCATTAACCCCATAATAAAACTGAACTTCGCCGGAGGTTTGCTTAATAAAAATACTTTAAACAACCCCACCCAAATCACAAAAACAATTAAATCTGGAGCGCACTCATCATGCCTAAAGAAATTACCGAAAGAGATCAGCAATACTGGAGTACAAACCTCCGTCTGATCATCATTTGCCTTGCCATATGGGCCACTGTGTCCTACGGCTTTGGACTGCTTCTACGCCCCCTGTTTATGGGTATTAGCATTGGCGGAGCCGACTTCGGCTTCTGGTTTGCCCAGCAAGGTTCCATTTTTACCTTCCTGGCCCTGATCACCTTCTACGCTTGGCGCATGAACAAGCTGGATGACGAATTTGGTCTGGAGGACTAACCATGAGCCAATTTGCTATTAACCTGATTTTTGTAATGGGTTCCTTTGCAATCTATACCTGGATTGCAATCTGGGCTCGTGCAAAATCAACCCGCGAGTTCTATATCGCCGGTGGTGAAGTTCACCCGGTGATGAACGGCATGGCGACTGCGGCCGACTGGCTGTCTGCTGCCTCGTTCATTTCCGTTGCCGGCCTGATCTCGGTCGGCTATGTGAACTCCGCGTTCATCATGGGCTGGACCGGTGGCTATGTACTGCTAGCAACCCTGCTGGCTCCTTACCTGCGCCGCTTCGGTACCTACACTGTGCCCGACTTCGTTGGTAAGCGTTATGACAGTAAAGCAGCCCGTGTTGTCGCGGTTGTCTGCCTGATCATCATCTCGCTGACCTATGTAATCGGCCAGATGACCGGTGCTGGTGTTGCTTTTGCCCGCTTCCTGGAAGTGAAGGTGTCCACAGGACTGATCATTTCATCCTTCGTGGTATTTGCTTACGCAGTACTCGGCGGCATGAAAGGTGTAACCTACACCCAGGTGGCCCAGTACATCGTACTGATCCTGGCCTTCCTGATTCCTGCGGTTTACCTGTCGCTGATGGTAACCGGTCACTTCCTGCCACAAACCGGCTTCATTGGTGCCCATGCTGAATCCGGCATTCCGATGCTGCAGAAGCTGAACGAAGTGGTACGCGATCTGGGCTTCCAGGATTATACGGCTGACGTATCCAACCGCTGGAACATGACCCTGTTCACCCTGACCCTGATGGTTGGTACTGCTGGTCTGCCACACGTAATTATCCGCTTCTTCACCGTACCTAACATTAAGGACGCCCGTCGTTCTGCTGCTTGGGCACTGGTGTTCATCGCATTGTTCTACACCACAGCGCCTGTTGTAGCCGCCATGGGCCGTATGAACCTGCTGGATAACATCTATCCAAACGGTGTACACGAGCCTTCACTGTCCTATGAAGAGCGTCCACAGTGGTTCAAGAACTGGGAAGAAACCGGTCTGCTGAAGTTTGAAGATAAAAACAAGGATGGTCGCATCCAGTTCTACAACGACGGCACCCTGCCAACCCCGAACAAGGACTTCGTTGCTCCTGCTGAGTGGGAAGGTAATGAGCTGGTTGTAAACAACGACATCTTGGTTCTGGCCCTGCCGGAAATTGCCAACATGCCTGGCTGGATTATCGGCCTGATTGCTGCGGGTGGTATTGCTGCGGCTCTGTCTACCGCTTCCGGTCTGATGCTGGCCATCTCCTCTGCAGTCAGTCATGACCTGCTGAAGAACACACTGATGCCGCATATTTCAGAAAAAACTGAAATGCTCTATGCGCGTATTTCGATGGTCGGTGCGATCTCCATCGCTACCTGGCTTGGACTCAACCCGCCCGGCTTTGCCGCGCAAACCGTAGCCCTGGCCTTTGGTATCGCCGCGTCCTCGATCTTCCCCTGCCTGATGATGGGTATCTTTATCCGTCGCATCAACAGCAAGGGCGCGGTATGCGGCATGCTGGCCGGTGCAGGCGCCACCCTGGTGTATATCTTCCTGTACCTGGGCTGGTTCTTCATCCCTGGCACCAACACCTTTCCGAACAGCCCTGAATACTACCTGTTCGGTATCATCTCGCCGCTGTCCTTCGGGTGTATCGGTGCCGTAATCAACTTCACTGTCGCCATCGTAGTGTCCAACGCTACCGAGAAGCCAAGTGAAGAGATTCAGGAGATGGTACGTCGTGTACGTTACCCATAAGCCCTGACTTGCTGTAAACTTTAATCGACCTTTAGTGGGCTTTCCTTGAAAGCCCACTTTTTTTGTCCAACGCCAACAGCATTAGCAAGGCAAGTAACGGAGTAACTCTATGTGGCACCTATTGGCGGTTTTCATTTCAGGCCTAAGCCTAGGCGGCATGGCCTATCTGGCCCGCAAACTTTCGCGTAACCGGCTGCCGACCTGGATTGTTCCCGTACTGGCAGCACTGGGCATGTTTGGCTACTTGGCTGTTTACGACTACACCTGGTACAGCTACAAAACCGAGCAGGTACGTATCACCCAACCCGACGCTGACATCCTGTTTTTCAACCAGAAACGCGAGCGCGGCTTCTTCAAGCCCTGGAGCCTGATCAACCCTGCCATCAATAGTTTTTATATTTTTGACGGCAAATCCAAACACCGTGAACAGGACGGTGAAATTTTGGTTGAGTATTTCATGTACGAATTTATTAAGGACCCCATCGAGCGCCAGCAGGTTTACATGGCAGTTCTTAACTGCACTACGCAAGAGCGTGCCGTTATCCTGCAGGGCAAAACAGCCAAGGCGACCCAGCACGAAAAAATCGACACCAGCGACCTCTTCTATCAAAAGCTGTGCCGCTGATCTGTTTCTGTTTCCAACAAAAAAGCCATGCTGAACCCAGCATGGCTTTTTTCTACAAAGGCGGCTTTAGCCGCGATTCATAACTGAGCTGTTGCCACAGAAGCAACCAGCACAGGGCTACGCACTGCGCTTTGTGCTGGCTTATTCTAATTACAGACGGTGGTGAACAACTGGCTCTTGCGGTCCAGCTGCAGGGCTTTTTCCGGCTGTGGTGTTTCAGCATCATCCAGCGGCACCAGCACACTGTTGCTGCAGTTCAGCAAGTAGCCCCGCTGTTCACTACGATCAATAAACGCCTGTTCAAAACTATACAAACGAAAGCGAGCAATACGCTCGCCATCGCTGTGGGCCAGCTGAATCTGGCTGCTGTCCACTACGCTAAAACCCATCTGCAACGGCACAACAAAGGTCCAAGGCCGCCAGAAGGCCGGCACCTTGCGCACCTCGGTGACCACTGCGCTGTCGGGCAAACGCGCACGGGTGCGTTCAAACCAGCTGTATTCCATGTAAATCTGATACCCCAAAATACCCAATCCTGCAGCGGCCGGAACAATCCAGCGCGGCAGTTTTTTACGGGTCAGTATGCGGGCGTACTGAGCAATGCCCGCGGCAAAGAAGGCCACGGCGGCGGCGATAAGCAGTTTTATCAGCATTAGGTTTTCCATCAGACATAAAAAAGGGCTTCACCAGGAAGCCCGTTTTGTTTTCCCGCAATCCGCCCTGCCGGATGGCAGGACGGAGAGGACACAGACCGATCAGTGATCAATCGCAGCGCCGGCACCTTTCGGGTAACGCACGCTTTCAACCAGATCCTGAATTTCCTGGGGAGGTGGCTCAGTGGCCAAGGATACCGCATAGGCCACGATGAAGTTAACAATCGCACCGAAGAAACCGATACCCAGTGGGTTGACACCGAAGAACCAGTACTCAGCGGTATCTGGGAAGTTGTTGGTCCCAGCAATGAACAGCCAGCCCTTGAACATGAAGATGTATACCAGGGTCAAGGTGATGCCCGCCAGCATGCCGGCAATCGCGCCCTTACCGTTCACGCGCTTGGAGAAGATACCCATCATCAGCGCAGGGAACAGGGTGGAGGCTGCCAGACCGAAGGCCAGGGCTACGGTTTGGGCGGCAAAGCCCGGCGGATTCATACCCAGGAAGGCACTCACCACCAGTGTTGCCAGCATCGCGACACGTGCAACGTTCATCTCAGCTTTTTCGCTCAGGTCAGGTTTCAGCGTAACCTTAACGATATCGTGACTCACCGCCGAAGAGATAGCCATCAACAGACCGGCTGCCGTGGACAGCGCCGCAGCAATCGCACCCGCTGCCATCAGACCAATGGTCCAGCCTGGCAGCTTGGCAATTTCAGGGTTGGCGATCACCATGATGTCGTTGTTTACGGTCAGCTCATTACCAGCCCAGCCACGCTCATCGGCAGTTGCCTTGAATGCAGGGTTGGCATCGTTGTAGTACTGGATCAGGCCGTCACCGTTTTTATCTTCAAACTTCAGCAGGCCAGTTTCCATCCAGTTGTTCATCCAGTCAGGACGATGCTCATAATCAATGGGGTTAGCCTGGGAGCCATTTGGATACACGGTATCCATCAGGTTCAGACGCGCCATGGAAGCAACCGCAGGAGCCGTCAGGTAAAGCAGCGCAATAAATACCAGCGCCCAGCCAGCGGACCAACGGGCGTCAGCCACTTTGGGTACGGTGAAGAAGCGGATGATCACATGCGGCAAACCAGCAGTACCCACCATCAGGGTGGCAGTCAGCAGAAAATGGTTCAGCGGATCAGCGGCATAGGCGGTGTACTCGGCAAAGCCCAGATCTCTCAGAACACTGTTCAGCTTGGCGATGACATATACGTCCTCACCGGTTACTTCACTGATCATGCCCAGCTGAGGAACGGGGTTGCCGGTCATCTGGAAGGAGATGAAGATCGGTGGTACCAAGAAGGCAACAATCAGTACGCAGTACTGAGCTACCTGGGTGTAGGTCACACTCTTCATACCGCCCAATACGGCGTAGAAGAAGGTAATACCCGCAGCAATCCAGATACCGGCATCAACCGATACTTCCAGGAAGCGGGCAAATACCACACCGGAACCGGTCATCTGGCCAATCATGTAGGTCAGCGAGATACACAGCAGGCTGACCACCGCAATCATACGGGCAGGCTTGCTCTGATAACGGTCTTCCACGAAAGAAGGCACGGTGTACTTGCCGAACTTACGCAGATACGGTGCCAGCAGCATGGCCAGCAGAATGTAACCGCCGGTCCAGCCCATCAGGAACGCGGAGCCCGTGTAACCCATAAAGGCCACCATACCAGCCATGGATAAGAAGGAGGCTGCTGACATCCAGTCACCGGCAACAGCGACGCCGTTGGTGATTGGGTGAATACCGCCGCCCGCGACATAGAACTCCTTGGTGGAGCCGGCCCGAGACCAGAGCGCAATACCGATGTACAGCGCAAAGGACAGGCCAATGAAAATCAGGTTTACAGCAAACTGACTCATGATCTTAGTCCTCGCTCATGCCGAAATGCTTGTCGATCTGGTTCATACGCCAGGCGTAGAAAAATACCAGACCAACGAAGCTGATGATGGCGCCCTGGTGGGAAAACCAGAACCCGATGTCGACACCACCAAAGGTGATGTCGGACAGGGCTCGACGCAGGAAAATGGCAATGCCATATCCCACGAAAGCCCAAACAGCCAGACAGGACATGATCAGGCGAAGGTTCGCCTTCCAATATGCCTGCGCTACTTCTTTATCGACCATAGTGCGTACTCCGCTCATTTTTATTGTCGTACTGCTCCTGCCGGCCATGGCCTGGAGCGCTTACGGGGCGGAATATTGCAAAATGTGCAGCGGTTTAGAAAGCCCCGACATTAGTCTTATGAGCAAGCTAGCAAGTAGCACACATAGCTAACCAGAGCGCCACCGAGAAAGCCCAGCCAGCATGCTTGCACTCGAGCCAGCCAACAAAACCCACATGCGCCACCCGTATAAAAACCCTTAGCTAAGACACGCAATCATTTAAAAACAATAGCTTAGCAAGGTATCTATTAGCATGCAGCCGATAGCTCGATATCCATTTATCTAGTTAAGCAACGCTGCAGCCCCCCTCCATCCGTGAGACTGCTTGCACCACTTTGCCGATGCATGACAGGCGACGTGCACACACGCTGCTCAGTCGATACCGACCAAAGGATGAGCGGCGCGCAAGGCTGAAAAGGTCACGCAGATGGCTGCCCGTCACGCTTTAGGGTAGGTACACTGCACACCCTCTGCACGCTGCCACCGGACCTATGAATGAATACCACGCTGCTTCTAACTGCCCTCCCCCTTGGTACTGCCTGCATCCTGCTGGCACTTGGCGGGTTGTTATACCGACGGTTGATAGTGATTCGCGCCTTGTTGGGTGCTTTGCTGGTGTTGGTTGGCTACGGCGGCTATCTGGCACAGGCCGACTACGCCTGGCACCCGCGTGTACTGCAGGCACTGCCGGCAGATGCCATCATCGTGCAACAGGAACAGCAGGTACTAAGCGGCCATCCATGGACACAATGGAAACCGGTCGTCAGCGGGCTGCAGGTGATCAGCGGCATACAGGAAGTCTTTGAGCACGAGGACGGCGTCATGCTGGAGTTTGACTACCTGTATTTCTCGCTACCCTATGGCGATCAACCCGTTAGCAGCCGCGCCATGCTCAACTGCGCCACCGGCGATCTGGTGTCTGGGGCGGGCGACTCCCTGCATATTGAGGCGCTGCCGCCCGGTGATGCCTTTCTGTTGAGCCTCTGCCCAGCGGATTGAGCACAAAAAAAAGCCCCAGCACAGGGCTGGGGCAAAGCAAGGGCTCGATCAGCCTTTAAATAACAATCAGGTCGGCCTGCAAGGCTCCTGCTTGCTTGAGCGCCTCCAGAATCGCCATCAGATCGGAAGGCGAAGCGCCCACCTGATTGACCGCCCGCACAATTTCTTCCAGCGTGGTGCCCGGTGCAAACTTAAACATGGGCCGCTGTTCCTGTTCGGCATTCACCTTCGAGCGCGGAGTAACCACGGTTTCGCCGCCCGAAAACGGCTCGGGTTGGCTCACCGAATAATCCTCACTGATGGCCACCATCAAACTACCGTGGGTCACCGCTGCCGGCTGCACCCGCACATCTTGGCCAATGACAATGGTTCCGGTACGCGAATTGATAATCACCTTAGCCACCGCTTTGCCGGCTTCCACCTCCAGATTTTCGATAATCGAGAAGTAATCCACCCGCTGCCCTGGGTCCAGCGGCGCAGCCACGCGGATGGAGCCCGCATCCATCGCCTGCGCTACGCCTGGGCCCAGCATGTCGTTGAGCTTGTCTACAATGTTTTTCGCGGTGGTGAAATCAGGCCGGTTAAGGTTTAGGATCAAATAATCGCCCTGATTAAAAGCCGTCGGCACGGAACGCTCGACCGTGGCACCGCCAGGAATACGTCCGGTTGACGGTACATTGACGGTAATCCGCGAACCATCGGCACCGCCGGCGTCAAAACCGCCCACCACCAGGTTGCCCTGGGCAATGGCATAGACGTTGCCATCAATGCCTTTCAACGGTGACATCAGCAAACTGCCGCCGCGCAGGCTTTTGGCGTTACCAATCGACGACACGGTAATGTCGATTGTCTGGCCTGGACGGGAAAAAGGCGGTAAATCAGCGTGAATCGACACGGCAGCGACGTTTTTCAGCTGAATATTGCCCATGCCCGGCGGTACGCGAATGCCAAATTCAGACAGCATATTGTTGAAGGTCTGCACGGTGAAGGGCGTTTGCGTGGTTTGGTCACCACTGCCATTTAGGCCAACCACCAGACCGTAACCAATCAACTGGTTATTACGCACCCCCTGTATGGTGGCGAGGTCTTTGAGTCGCTCAGCATGGGCTGGGGCCAGCATGCTAAGCGTACACAGCAGGGTCAGAAAATACTTGTACATAACATGCACCTCGTTACAGCGGCCACGCTGGGCTCATAAAAAACCGGCTTAGCCAGCCCGGTTTGCTGGTATTGGCAAAGGCACCCGTGCCCGAGTAGGTAATGCGCGCATCGGCAATGCGCGTGGACGATACTCGGTTATCGGTGCTGATATCATCGGCGCGCACCAGACCCGAAATACGGATCAGCTCATCGCCAGTATTGAGCGTGAGCCACTTTTCGCCACGCACCACCAACACACCGTTGGGCAGCACATCGGCCACGGTGACGGTAATCGACCCGCTGAGGCTGTTGCTCTGCCCTGCCTGACCCGAGCCGCTATTACTGCGGCTGCCATTGGCACTCGCTTCTAAGCTGAGATTGGGGTTGGTCATACCCAGCGCCTTGACGCCTGCCAGCGGGTTTTTGGGGGCCACGGCCATGCCCAAAATGTTAGGCACGCCCATGTTGATCTCGCTATCTTTTTGCATGCTGGAGTTGGCCTGTTTGCTGGCCTGCGTCCGCTCGTTAAGGTCAATGGTAATAATATCGCCGACACGAAACGCCTTGCGGTCGGTGAAATAATTGCTTTCAAAACTAGGCTGGTAGATAGCACCCATATTTTGCTCAGCAGGCACCGGTATGCGTGGCACCACAGGCGCGTAATAGGGGTCATTGGGCTTGGGCGGTGTCTGAATGCACCCGCCCAACAACGCTGCCACTGCCAGTTGTGCAAGTATCAGTCGGATTTTCATGACATCACCTCGGCCTTAATTAAAGTTTCTGCGTAATAAAAGACAGCATCTGGTCAGCGGTAGAAATGACTTTGGAGTTCATCTCATAGGCACGCTGGGTGGTGATCATATTGACCAGTTCTTCCACCACGCTGACGTTGGAGTTTTCCAGCGTATTTTGCATGATGATGCCCAGCCCGTTGGTGCCCGGCATACCGGCCTGCGGCGCGCCACTGGCACCGGTTTCGAGGAACAGGTTGTTGCCAATGGCTTCAAGACCGGCGTAGTTGATGAAGTCTACGGTCTGGATATTGCCCAGAATCTGCGGCTGCGGATCGTTAGCGATGGTGACCGACACAGTACCGTCCTCGCCCACGGTAAAGTTGCGTACCTGTTCGGGCAGCACAATGGCCGGTTCCAGCGGATAGCCGCTGGAGGTCACCACCTGTCCGTCAGAGTTAAGCTGAAAGCTACCGTCACGGGTATAGCTGATGGTGCCGTCGGGCATCATGATCTGGAAAAAACCACGCCCGTTAATGGCCATATCCAACGGCTGCTCGGTGGTCTGCAGGCTGCCTTCGGTAAAAATCTTTTGCGTGCCGACAATGCGCACACCAGTTCCCAGCTGCAAGCCACTGGGCAACTCGCTGTCCTGGCTGGACTGGCCTCCGGGCTGGCGGCGAATCTGGTACAGCAAATCTTCAAACTCGGCACGGTCACGCTTAAAACCGGTGGTAGACACGTTGGCCAAGTTGTTGGAAATGGTGGTCAGGTTCATGTCCTGCGCGGACAAGCCTGTTTTGGCGACCCAAAGTGAAGGTAACATGGTGTTTCTCCTTATGCGTCAAAAGGGTGACGCATAGTGTTCAAATGATGCGGTTATCAACTCAGCTGCATGATTCGTGCCACCGAGGACGCATTCTCTTCTGCGGTGCGCATCATTTTTACGTGCAGCTCAAACTGGCGCGACAGTGACAGCATGGCTGTCATCTCCGCCACCGCGTTGACGTTACTGGATTCGGTAAAGCCGGAGATCAGACGGGCATTGGCATCCGGCTCAAATACTTGGCCATCCTTGCCACGCACCAGCGCATCGTCCATTTTTTGCAGCTGACCACGTTCAGGTAGCACCAGCTTGATGCGATCCACTTCAGCCATTACGTCAGGGTTTTCACCCAGCGCACGGATACTGATGGTGCCGTCTTGGGCAATTTCGATTTTTTGTTCAGGCGGCACCGCAATCGGGCCGGCATTGCCCAGCACCGGCAAACCCGCCGCGGTACGCAGCATGCCAAAGGCGTCTACCGTCATGCTGGCAGTACGCACATAGGCTTCGGAGCCGTCCGGTGCCTGCACCGCTACCCAAGCGTCGCCCTGCGCGGCCACATCCAGATCACGGCCGGTTTCTTGCAAGGTGCCTGGCGTAAAGTCAGTACCGGGCCGTTCCGTCATTGCGTAGGCCCGCGCCGGTAAACCGTCACCAAACACCGGCATGGAACGCGCCTGTTCAAAATCACGCCGAAAGCCGCTGGTGGAAACGTTGGCCAGGTTGTTGGCGTGCGCCTGCAGCGCCTTGGTGTTCTGGCTGGCGCCGGTCATGGAAATGTAAAGCATCTTGTCCATGGTTATTCTCCGTCAACGGCCGCAAATTGACGGCCCAATCTATCTGGAGAAATAAAAGCAAAAGGCGTGCCAGCAGGCAAAAAAAGACAGATTTTCTAGCCCGGCTGCAGGCACAAGCCTACAGCGGGGTGGCAGAGTCAGGCCAGTTGCAGGCCAATAATGCCGACAATGATGCAGGCTATACCGATAATGCCGCGACGGCCCAGACGAGAGTTAAATAAAAAGCGGTCCAGCGTGACCGTGCCCAGCACGCCTAAACTGCCCCAAGCCGAATAGGCGATACCCAGCGGCATATAGCGCACCACAAAGCTAAGCAGCACAAAGGCCAGAATGATCAGCAACAGGCCGGCAAACCCCCAGACCTTGCGCTCAAATCCCTCGGAGCGTTTAACGCAGTAGTTAGCCACTAGGTCCAGCGATACCGAACCCACCAGCAAGGTAGCAGGAATCATCATGCTGCTACCCTGCCCTGCGCTTCGGCTTCGTCCGCCGGCGCGCCTTTATCAAAGGTCACCAGCAACAGGCCAAGCATCATCAGGCCGATGGCCAGCACTTGTTTGAAGTTGAGGTATTCGCCAAACAGCCACATACCGGCCATGGCGATCAGGAACAGTCCGGCCCCTTCCCAGATGGCATAGGAAACTGCCAGCGGGATGTGCATCACCGCGCGGGAAAAAGCCCAGATGGAAAAAGAAATCATCACCGTCATCAGCGCGTAGCCGGCTAGCGGTGAATGAGTGGCGGCATATTTCATGCCCACAGTGCTGGTAACCTCAGCCATAACGGCCAGGCCCAGCATGATCCAGTAATACATGGTGTCAGCCTCTCTTCTGGCATTGCCTTGGGCAATGCAGCAGGGATGCTCTGAAAAAACACTGGGCATACTTGCCAAACAGATTACTGATACGGCCAAAAAGCCAGTATCACAGCGCTTTTTAAGAGATTCCTTGTGTCTTGAACATCGTTATTTGGGCGGGTCGTGCTGCCCAGAAATTCACAGACCAGAAAATTCGCTAACGACCACCACGCCACTGGCAGTCAAGAAGATGGGGGGAGATGGATGGGGAGATACCTATGGCAAAGGTAAACATAAAGCCTCGCAGGCTGCCTAACATGCGCCAGAGTATAGCAGGATTCTGGCGACAGCGGGCGCTTGCTGGCCGGCAAGGCCGCTGTTGCTGGTGCGATTAAGGCTGTTATCCGCCCAACTTTACGCTTTCAACAGGTATCAAAAACGCTTGCGGTAAAACAAGTCCAGCGAGTTGGCTAGACCGCTGGCGGCGTCCAGATAAAGACGCTTGCTCAACTGGTAGCGCAAGCCCAGCGTGCTACTCGGTTCGAAGATGCCAACACCGTATCTAAGGCTTAGGCGCTCGGTAATCTGGCCGCTGGCCACTACGCTGGTCTGGTTGCCGCTGCCTTCGCTGTCCAGCTCGAAGTCACGGATACCTAGGCTGTCGGCCAGCTTTTGCGTGGCCGGCAATGCCCCCATCAGCCCCATGGCCACCGCAGCTTCGGCCATCATATTGCCGTCGTCGCCCCCGCCCAACGGCTTGCCCAGCAGCAACCACGACATGGCTTGCTCTTGCGCCATGGGCGGCTCGGAAAATATCTGCGTTTGCGGCTGCTCGGCCATGCCGGAGACGCGCAGACCGGCCGTCACCTCACCGGTTACCCGCACCGCTTCAATGTCGATATAGGGCTGCGTCAGCGGCCCCGAAAACAGCAGTCGGGCACGGCGCAGGTCTAACTTCTGGCCGTAGCCACGAAAACGGCCTTTGTTCAGCTCCAACACACCACGGCCAGTCAGGTTATCCGCTATATGCAGCTTGCCGGCCACATCAGCCGTCAGGCCAAAACCGCTAAAGTGCAGGCGCTCGCTGCCCACATCCACGGCAACCGCCATGCGTACCTGCACGCTGTCATCAGCCGGCTCACGGCCAACCACTACTGCATCGGAGGATACGCTGACCGAATCCGCCGGCAGCTCTTTGATCACTATGCTGCCGCTGGGCACAGCAACCACACCCGTCACCGCCAGCCCTTGCGCGTCATAATTCACCTGCAGGTCAGGGGCTACCAGCAGATCGGCGTAAGGTGGCACAAACACCGGCAACGCCTGCCCCTTGAGCTGCAGCTCGGCCTGCAGCTCGTCCGCCCAAGCCAACGCGCCGTGCACGCTGGCAGTGCCCCGCTCGCCACTGCGCCAGCCGCCCTCGATGCGGGCCTGCTGCCCGTCAATACGAACTGCCAGTTGCAGCTGTTCCAGCATGACCGGCAACTGACCACCGCCGATTTCGCCCTGACTCAAACGGATATCGCCATCAATTCGCGGCTCAAGCAGGGTGCCACTCAGCCGGCCCTGTCCCTCAATCAGCCCTTGCAGCTGTTCAAAATCCGGCACAAAGCCGTGCAACGCCTCCAGTTGCAACCCTTTAAGGCTGAACTGCCCGCTGAGCGGCTTGTTGGCTGGGCGCGGGTCTAGGCTGGCTTCCAGCAGCAGCTCTCCTTGCTGACTGCCCTGCAGACGCAGCTGGCTGTTGACCCGTTCGGGCAGCAGCTCGCTGTCCAGCCGCAGCTGTTGCCAAGCAAAGCGCTGACCGCTCTGTTGCAGCTGTAAAGCACCCTGGCCAGCATCCAATTGCAGATGGCCGCGCAGGGCATTGTGCTGCTGTTGCAGCCGTATTTGGCCATTGAGACGGCCTTCCAGCTGTAAGTCGTCTGGCAGCCAAGGCTGCAAACCGGCCAGTAACAGGTCGCTGAGGCGGTAGTCCAGCTGCAGGTCCGGCAGCAGTTGCTGGCGGCCTTCGGCGCAGAGCCGCCCCTGAGTGCTGACTAGGCAGTGGGCTGCCAGCCGAGCATAGTGTTCGTGCGCATAATCAATCGCCAGCGGTTGCTGCAATTGCCAGTGCTGCGTGTCCGCTGCCAGTTGCAACTGCTGTAAAGTGCCCTGCCAGTGCATTTTTTCTGCATCCAGCGCACCGTTTAGCTGCAAACTGGCGTTCGCCACAGGCCCCTTAAGCGCGGCCTGTAACCGGTGCTGCTCCAGGCTGCCATCTGCTGTGAGCTCCAGCTGGCCCAAGCGCTCTTCACCACTGGCCAGCCCTTGGGCCACAAGCTTCAGCGCTGCCTGACGCCCCTGTTTCAGGTTGGCTGTCAGCGCCAGCTGGCGTACACGTTGGCCGTCATAGGCCAGATTGTGCGCTTTGAGATCGAGGCGGGCATCTGCCTGCTGCAGGCTGCCACCCAACTCGACTTTCCCCAGCACGCTGCCACTAACGCCCGGTACAATCTGCGCCGGTTGGTTCAGCGCCAGCTGCAGTTGGCCCGCCAGTTTTTTATCCAGTTGCAACTGCCCCTGAATGCGGTTGTCGCCCAGCCGTACATCCAACTGCGGCACCTGCCAAGACTCGCCTTGCCCCGCTGCAGTCAGCGCCAGCCGCAGCGGGTGTTGGCGCAAATGCCCCGTCAAATCCAGCTGTGCATCCAGTTCTAGCATTGCTCCCAAGCGGCCTGTGCTGCGCAGCTGGCCGGCGAGCTGTCCCGGCCAATCCGCCGCCCAGTAGGCGGGGTCCAGAGCGTCAATTTCCAGCTGTGCCTGCCACGTAGGTTCTTCGGCCCAGCCAGCCTGTACACGTCCCTGCACTCGGCCACTGCCTGCGGTCAGTAACACCGGCTCCAGTACCGCCTGCTCGGCATCGCCTTGAAAGCGGCTCGCCAGTTCAAAATCACCGGCTGGCCCGCTCAGTGCTGCCTGCAACTGGCCGCGCCAGCTAGCATCCGCATAATCCAACGACACCTGGGCATCGCGCAGGGCCACCGGCGCTTGCTCCATCCCTGCCAGCCAGTGCCACGCGAAATGATTGGCCTGTATCTGAGCGCTGGCTTGCAGTTCCGCTTGCCAGTTCGCCGTCGCTTGCAGCGTCAGCTGGCCATGCTCGGCATCACTGAGCGTCAGCTGCTCAATGAGAGCCGACTCCAGTCCCGCCTGCCCTTTGCCGCGTAGAACAAAGGGGTGTTGCTGCGCCGCCAGTGGTATCTGTAGCTGCCAAGCAAAGCCTGTTGCCATATCACCTTCGGCCTTGAGCTGAAGGCCATTGATCGCCAAGCCTTCCGGCAGCACGCCAGCCAGCTGCAGCGCATCCAGATTCAGCTCCAGTGTCGCCGGCAAGGCAGCCAACAGCGGCACTGCCTGCCCTTGCAACTGACCCTGCACTACTCCTGCCAGCGCAGCTTGGAGCTGAATGCGCTGTTGCAGCGCTCCGCCCAGTTCTAGGTGTACCTGCTGCGGCCCCAGATCAGGCAAGTCGCCGGTGGCCTCCAGCGTCAACTCTAGCGGCCAATCGGCCTGCATCTGCAACTGACCGGACAGGCCCAGCTGATAGCCCTGCAGCTCCAGTTTCAATTCATCCAGTTGCAGCTGGCTGCCGTCCAGTTCGGCCACCAACTGCAAAGCACTTAAGAGCGGCGCATCATTCAGATACAGCGCCCCCAGCTGCAGCTGTTTTACCCGCAACGCCAGCGGCAGTTGCACATCGGGCAGCTGAATATCGTCTGGCGGCTGACTGCTGCTGTCTTCGATTTCACTCAGTTCCAGCCGCAGCTGCTGCGCCGACAACTGCTTTAGGCAAAGCGCGCCCTGCCACAGGCAGGCAGTATCCAGCCACATCTGTGCTTGGCGTAGCTCCAGCCGCGTCTGCTCGTCTTTCCAGATCAGCTGTTCGGCCTGCCACTGGCCCAGCAAGCGCCCTTGAAAGCCTTCTGTTTCTAACCCAGGCACCTGTTGCAACAGCCAGCGGCTACCGCCTTCGCTGCTCAGTAACGCCAGCACACCTGCCGTCAGCATGAGCACCAGCAGCACCAGCGCGCTCAGGGCTTTTAGGGTTATGCGTGCGGCAGGATTCATAATTCTGGCCCCATGGAAAAGTGAATGCGCCAGCCGCGCTCATCATGCAGCGCGTGAGCAAAGTCCAGCCGCAGCGGCCCAATCGGCGATACCCAGCGGATACCTGCGCCCACGCCTACCTTCATAGCTTCGCTCAGGCTGTCCAGCGCGTTGCCACGGTCAACAAAGGTGGCCACCCGCCACTTATCAATAAATTGATACTGATATTCCAAGCTATGCGCCACCAGATAGCGCGCACCCACTCGGTTACGCTGTGCGTCACGCGGCGATAGGCTCTGATAGTCATAACCCCGCACGCTCTGGTCGCCCCCGGCAAAAAATCGTAGTGACGGCGCAATAGCGGCAAAGTTATTGGTGGTCACCGCGCCCAATTCCACACGCGCCAGCACTCGGTGGCGATCGGCCAGAGTCACCAAGCCGCGTGCCAGCGCGCTGACATGCACCACATCGGCATCCGAAAGCAGATCGGCGGAGCCAGCGCTAACAGTCGTCTGCAGGCGATAGCCACGCGAGGGGTCAAGTGGCGAGTCACTGCTCAACCGAGAAAAACCCAAGCTGGGCAACAAAAACTGGCTGTGGCGGCTGCGGCTGCCGCGCTCGTATTCGTAGCGCTCATCTTCCCAGCGCAGCCCGACCACCCGCTGCCAGCCATGGGCAACCTGCTTGGTCCACTGGGTACCCAGTGTCAGGCGCTTGCTGCTCAAGTTGACCTGTTCTTCGTGTTGATAACCGGCGACAAAACGCAGTTCGTCGGTCAGTGGCGCGCTAAGAGGGATGGCGTACCAAGCGCTGAGGTTTTGCCGAGGCTGCGAAATTTCGCTATCAAAGCCCAGTCGGTGACCGCGCCGGTTGACGCGGTGTTTTTCCCAACTGAAGCTACCCCGTACGCCGACGTCAGTGGAAAACCCAATACCCAGCCCCAGTGTGCGCGGCTTGACCGGTTCTAACTGCACACTCACCGGCACACGAAGCGGGCCACCCGCTTCGCCCTGTGCGTCCACCTGGATGCCTGCAAAATAGCCGGTGTTTTGCAGGTTTTGGGTCAGTGTGGCCAGCAGGGCCGAATCATAGGGTTCATCGGGCGCAAAGGGGACCAGTGCATCCAGCAGGCTGCTGTCGATCTTGCCGGTTTCAGCAAACTCGACCGCACCCAGTCGATAGCGCGGGCCGCTGTCATAGTGCAGTTCGATATCGGCAACGCCCTCAGCGGGGTCAATCAGCAGGCGATGGCGGGTAAAACGGGCGTCAAAAAAGCCGTAGCGCAAACCCTGTTGCTGCAAGGCGCTTTTTAGCGCGTCATAGGCCGCGTGGCTCAGCGGTTTGCCGCTTTGCAGGCGTTCATCCTTGAGTTGGAAGGCGTCCATGCGCCGTGCCTCGCCCGTCACTTGGATATCCACTGTGCGCAGCCGCACCGGCTCCGCCACCTGAATGCTGACCCGCACCCGTGGGCCGTTTTTGTCATCCAACACTCGCACACGGTAGCGGTTGTTGTAATACCCCAGCGCCTCACCGGCCTGGCGCGCTTGCTGCTGCAGCGTCCTCTGGCTACGCCGCAGCGCGGCCAGACTTTGGCCGTCCAACCCGCCAATATGCGCGGCTACGTTGTCATTCAGGGCTTGGTTTTTGGGTGTGCTGCGCACCTCCAGCTGTGCGGCAATGGCTGTCTGCGCTAGAAGCAGCAACAGCAAAAGCGACAGGTGGCGTGTTAGCATGTGACGCATTCTGGCATGTACCTTTCTTTATATTCGCCCGGCTGCCTTGCGCAGCCCATGTAGTACAGGGTTATCGACTGCAATGAAAATCGTATCGTTCAACATCAATGGCCTGCGCGCCCGCCCTCACCAATTACAGGCTCTAATCGACAGTCATCAACCCGATGTGATCGGCCTGCAGGAAATCAAAGTCGCCGACGAACAGTTCCCGCAGGACATGATTGACGCGCTAGGGTATCACGTTGTGCACCATGGTCAGAAGGGACACTACGGCGTGGCTCTGCTGTCGAAACAGCCCCCCAGCAACGTGGTCCGTGGCTTCCCCAATGACGATGAAGACGCCCAAAAGCGTTTTATTCGCGCCGATTATCTGGACGCCAACGGCCAGCCTATCACCGTCATGAACGGCTACTTTCCCCAAGGCGAAAACCGCAAGCACGAAACCAAGTTTCCCAGCAAAACCCGCTTTTACGCTGACCTGCAAACCCTGCTAGAAACCGCCTTCACACCGGATGATGCCGTGGTGGTGATGGGCGACTTCAATATCTCACCCGAAGACTGCGACATCGGCATCGGCCCAGCCAACGCCAAGCGCTGGCTACAAACCGGCAAGTGCAGTTTCCTGCCCGAAGAACGCGCGTGGATGCAGCGCCTAAAAGACTGGGGACTGGTGGACAGTTTCCGCCATCAACACCCAGACACCAACGACCTATTCAGCTGGTTTGACTACCGTAGCAAGGGCTTTGATGACACGCCCAAGCGCGGCCTGCGCATCGACTTGGTGATGGCCAGCCGCGCACTGGTGCCCTACTTTGCCGAAACCGGTATCGACTACGACCTGCGCGCCATGGATAAACCGTCCGACCACGCGCCCATCTGGCTGACGCTGAAGCCACGCTAAAATGCACCCCCTGCCGCCACAACTGGGCGACCTGTCGGTCGGTTTTGCCCTGATCCTGCAACGGGGCATGCAGGCAGCCGGCGTGAGTCCCGCTGCCGCCTCCGGCCTGTTGCAGCACTTCGGACTAACCGCGCAGCTGCTAGCCAGTGCCGGGGCGCGCTTATCCATTCCCCGCTATATGCGGCTCGGCCATGCTGCCATCGAACTCTGCAGCCGGCCTGATCTGGGTCTGCTGGCCGGCGCACAGTCACGACTGGAGCTGCTGGGGCTGGCCGGCGTCTGTGCCGCGCTGGCACCGGATGTGCGCGCCGCCGTGCGCTGCCTGACCGATTTCGAGCTGCTGTATGCCCGCAATTACCTTGGCCAAAGCAGGTTAGAAGAAGACAGTCGCGGTGCTTGGGTCAGTTTTTACTCCATTGCACCCTACAACGGCTATAACCGTTTTGTGGTGGACGCCGTACTACGCGGCTGGCTCGCCCAGCTGCAACAACTAAGCGGCCAGCCGGTGCTGCCGGAGCGGGTGCAGATCGAATATCCACCGCCGCCCCATGCGGCTCGTTTTGAGCCGGCCTTTGGTTGTCCGGTCGAATTTTCCGCACCCGCCAACCGGCTGCGGCTGTCGCACGCTACGCTGGCATTGCCCAACCCCCAGCACTGCGCCCATAGCTGGCAAGAGTTATTGCATCTATGCCAACAGCAGTTGCAGCCGCTGCAAACGCCGCTACGCCTGTCACAACAAACGGCCCAACTGATTGCTTCTAGGTTGCGTCAAGGCGAGCCTGATCTTTGCAGCATCGCTCGTCTGCTCAAACTGCCGGCCTGGACTCTACAGCGCCGCCTAGAACAGGAAGGCACCTGCTTTCGCCAGCTGTTGCAAGATACCCGCCACGCGCTGGCCCTAAGTTATCTGCGCGACACCCGCTTAAGCCTTGGCGAGATTGCGTGGTCGCTGGGTTTTGCCTCCAGCGAAGCCTTCCAGCGCGCATTCAAACGCTGGCAAGGCCAACCACCCGGGCTGTACCGACGCTTGGCCGGTCGCAATGAACCCGAGTGCTAAACGGCTGTCCATTGCGGCGCGGGCGTAGTGTGTAGACGCCCTGCAACCCTGTACAATCCGCCACCCACCCCCTGCTGCCGGTTTTCCATGCCTGATTTTTTTGCACCGTTACTTGACTGGTTTACTGCCCACCCGCAGTGGCTGAGCGCTGGGGTGTTCTTGATTACCTTGATCGAATGCACCGCACTGGTCGGCGTGATCTGGCCGGGCGTCATCCTGTTGTTTGGCGTAGCCCTGCTAGCCGGACAAAGCGACATGGCACTATGGCCATTGGCACTGCTGGCGTGGCTGGCTGCTTTCGCGGGCAACAGCGGCTCTTTTTTACTCGGTGCCCGCCTACAAAACGGCGCACGCACGTTACCCCTGCTGCGCACTCATCCGCAATGGCTGGTACGCGCCGAACTGCACCTTGAACGTTACGGCGCAGCCAGTCTGCTGGGCGGCCATTTCATTGGCCCGGTACGCCCGCTGCTGCCGCTGCTGGCCGGTATGCTCAACATGCCACGGAGGCGGTTCATGGCAATCAACTTGGCCGTATCGGGCCTCTGGTCATTCAGCGCCGTGCTGCCCGGCTGGCTCACCGGTAGCGCACTGGCCGGCACCACAGCGGACCCATTCAAGCTGCACATCATCCTGTTCGCTGTTGCTCTACTGGCGCTGGCCAGTTGTGCACTCTGGCTGGGCCGCACGGCACATCCACAGCGGCACCTGTTATTGGCCCTGCTCAGCAGCCTGATGCTGCTGGCATTGCTCGGCAGCTGGCACGGGTTGCAACCCTTTGATCTGTATCTACAACAGCTAGGTCAACTCGAGCGTAGCCCCACCCTTGACTCTGTCATGCTGGTTGCCACCCAACTGGCCGACATCAAGTTGCAAATCCTGCTCAATGGCTTGCTCTGTGCCCTGTTACTGCTCTACCGCGCACGCTGGGCGCTGGTGTTTAGCGTGCTCAGCCTGATGGGCGCTACGCTGCTGAATGCATTACTAAAATTGCTGGTCGCACGCCCCAGACCTCAGCTGCTCAACCCGCCACTGGACGGCTACAGTATGCCCAGCGGGCATAGCGTGCGCAGTTTTGCTTTTTTCTTGGTACTGGCGGTGCTGTTGGGCATGGGGCGGCGCTGGCAGTGGCGCTGGATATATGTGGTGCTGGCCTGCCTGCCGGCCAGTTTAGTGGCCTTGTCACGGGTGCAGCTGACCGCCCACTGGCCCACCGACACCCTAGCGGGTGCGCTGCTAGCCATGGCCAGTTGTGCCGCCGCACTGGCCGTCCTCGAGCATCCACTGCTCAAAGCGCGGCTACAGCCAAGTCCAGCGCCCTTGCCTCCGCGCTTCTGGTTGCTGCAAAGCAGCACCTCGCTGCTGTTTTTTATTCTATTTGTATGCGGGTCATTGGCCACGGCCGCCGCCAAATACCAACTAACCTGAGTGTTCTACACGTCCATGCCCAGCCTGTTGTTTCGCCAGCGCCTGTTTGCCGAGTGGCGCGCCCTGTTCAAACTTGCCACGCCCATTGTCATCGCCCAGCTGGCCAACTCGGCCATGGGGTTTGTTGACACCATGATGGCGGGGCGCGTCAGCCCTGTCGACCTGGCAGCGGTGGCGCTGGGCAACTCGATCTGGATGCCGGTATTTCTGTTTATGAGCGGTGTACTGCTGGCCACCACGGCCAAGGTATCCCGTGCCTTCGGGGCCGGTGAAAGCGAGCGCATCGGCCCGCTGGTGCGTCAGGCCTTGTGGCTGGGTCTGCTGTTGGGGTGCACGCTGGGGCTACTGATGTGGAACGCCCGCCCGCTGCTGGAGTGGCTGGGCATCAGCCCTGAACTGATCACCCCAGCCATGGGCTACCTGCGCGCCGTGGCCTGCGGCTTTCCGGCGCTGGCGCTTTATACGGTGCTGCGCTGTTACAGCGACGCACTCGGGCGCACCCGTCCCAGCATGGTGATCGGCTTACTGGGTTTGGCCATCAATATTCCCGCCAACTATGCCTTTATTTACGGCAAGCTGGGCCTGCCGGCCATGGGTGGCGTAGGCTGCGGCTGGGCCACCGCGCTGGTGATGCTATGCATGATGCTGGCCATGCTCTGGTGGGTGCGCTGGGCGCCGCACTACCAACAGCATGGCCCATTCAGCCGCTGGCAATGGCCACAACTGGCCGAGCAAAAAAGTCTGCTCATGCTGGGCACCCCCATCGGTATTTCCATTTTTGCTGAAGCCAGCATTTTTTCTATCATTGCGCTGTTGATCGGTGGGCTGGGGGCCAACGTGGTAGCCGGTCACCAGATTGCGCTCAATTTCAGCTCGCTGGTGTTTATGCTGCCCTATTCGCTAGGCATGGCCACGACCGTGCGCGTAGGCCAGAATCTGGGCGCAGGCCGCCCCGCCGACGCCCGTTTTGCTGCCTGGGTCGCAATGGGCACTGCGCTCTTGCTGGCCTGCCTATCGGCCAGTTACATGACCCTGCTGCGCGAGCCAATCGCCCGTATCTATACCGGCGATCCACAGGTGCTGGCGATTGCCGCCTCACTGATTATCTACGCTGCCGTGTTCCAGTTTTCCGATGCCGTGCAGGTTACCGCTGCCGGTGCCTTACGCGGCTACCAAGACACCCGCATTACCATGCTGATTACGCTGGTATCTTATTGGGGCGTCGGCCTGCCAGTTGGCTATGCGCTGGGGCTTAGCGATACATTCGGTGCCGCCCAAGGGCCGGCTGGGCTCTGGCAAGGGCTGATTGTCGGCCTCTCCTGCGCCGCCCTACTGCTGGGCTGGCGACTGCACCACATGGGCCGCAAAACCCTTGCTCAGGTGAGCCGCCCGCACCCCGCCGTCTAGCGGCCAAACACCCACGCGCTACACCAAAGCCACACGGGTCGTCATTGCTTCTGAGCAATGGATCACAAAGTTCCCCATGCTGCCACCCCAAGCGCCTGATTTGTTGTAGCATCTGTCCAACCTGTACGCCCGACTATGCTCCACAAACGCCCAATACAGTCTTGTGGGGCTGAAGTGCGATGCCTTCCTGCAGAAGCAGCTTACCCTGTCAGGGTTCAAGCAAAAGCGAGTTTTACATGAACGCACCCAAACCAAGCCGCCAGTTGATGACTGAAGCTGTACTGCTCTTTAGCGACAGCGGAATCACTACCGAGATGCTCTACCCCGAATTTGAGGCCGTACTGGACAACATTGTCAGCATGCCGGAGCGGGCCGACCAGCAGGTACGCGCGGCCTATATCACCATCAACCCCAGGCTGCAAGTTCGTGCCATCGTCCTGTTTTACCTTGACATAGACGAACAGGGCAGCGCCGATCCAGGCTGGAATATCCCCCTGCGCCAACTGGTAGAAAAAGCCGAATATGGCCCGGACCTAGGCGGCGGCCCCGTCCGTTTGGTTTGCCGCAGCCAGACGCCGGTGCCCTGGCTGCAAATGCACCTGTGGGATCCAGATATGTCACCCGGTCATAACCATCTGGCCATGATTCGCGACTGCGTCCGCCGCAACCAATTGCGCCTACTAACTGAAGAAGAGTTTCCCCCCGCCGCCTCCGTGCTAGAGCTCGACCGCCTGCAGGTGGCCGCCGAAGAAGCCTGGCAACTGCCGTCCGAAGTGGCACGCAAAAAGAAGCTGGAACAGGAAAACCTAGAGCGCGAACAAGAACAACGCAAAAAAGCCGCCCAGCTGATCAAACAGCAACGCCTGCGAATCCGTAGCCTTGAGGCCGAACACGACCAAGCCATTGCTCGCCTGCAGCTGCAAGCCGACAGCCAACTGGCCACTATGCGCCAGAACATTCAAGAGCTAGAGCGCGCACTACAGCAGCAAAACGAGCACAATCAGCAACTGCTCAAGCAGGTTGAACAACTGGCCAGCATTGGTAACGAAGCGCGCAACCGTCTGCAAAACGTGGCCGCACAAGAACAAAATCAAATCGCCGCCCTGCGTAGCGAGTTTGATCAGCAGCTGCAGTCCCACAAAGCCCTGCTGGCTTCCACCCTGCAAGAACAACAGCAGCAGCTGCAACAACGCTATGCGGCGCAGCTGGCCGAACAGCAGAGCCAGCTACAAAAGGCTCAGCAAGACACCCAGACCCTGCATCAAGAATACAAACACATGTTGGCCGAATCCCAGTCGGTACTGCACCGGCTTGATGAAGCTGGGGTATCGCTGGTGACCATGCAGCCCGGCGCCGGACACATCACCATTCCGGTCAACGAGGTGCACGAGTTTCTTAAAAGCCCACACGCCTTTGCCGCCAAATACTGCATGGTCAGCGAAGAAGCCTACAAAACTTGGCTGGAACACTATGAGTCGCCCGCCTGTGACGCCCTCATTCCAGTGACCGGCGAAGCCTGCGGGCTGCCGTTGGAGCGCAAAACCCATCCCGGTCGCTTTACCCCTGGCATTTCCAACCGCTGCTCAAGGCACAAAGAGCTCTGGTAATCCCAGAACAGGCCGGACGACCGGCCTGCCCTAGCAACCGACTATAGCGCAGCGGCTACCCGCGAGCCCTGATCAATGGCGCGCTTGGCATCCAGCTCGACGGCCACATCTGCCCCGCCAATCAGCTGTACGCTCTGACCGGCGGCCTCTAGCGCCGCCAACAATTCACGCTGTGGGTCCTGCCCGGCACAGATCACCACATGATCAACATCCAGCAACTGCGGCTCACCGCCTGCAATGCGGATATGCAAACCGGCATCGTCAATTTTCAGATACTCCACACTGTTCAGCATCTGTACCTGTTTGCGCGTCAGATCCGCACGATGAATCCAGCCAGTGGTCTTACCCAGCCCCGCACCCACCTTGCTGGATTTTCGTTGTAACAGATAAACCTCGCGCGCACTGGCGGCAAACTCCGGCTTAACGCCGGCCACACCGCCGCGGGCAGTCAGACCGGTATCAATCCCCCACTCCTGCCAAAACGCCTGCACATTGAGGCTGGTAGGCTCGCCTGCGTGGGTCAGTAGTTCGGCCACATCAAAACCGATGCCGCCGGCACCGATCACCGCCACCCGCCTGCCCAGCTGCTCATGCCCAGCAATGGCCTGCAGATAGCTCAGCACCTTACGGTGGCCAATGCCGGGAATATCGGGCGTGCGCGGCACAATGCCGGTGGCCAGCAGAACCTCATCAAAACCTTCCGCAAGAATATCCGCCGCACTGACATGGGTGTTGAGCCGCAGCTGCACACCGGTTTGCGCAATCCGCTGACCAAAATAGCGCAGGGTCTCATAAAATTCTTCCTTGCCCGGAATACGTTTGGCCACATTAAACTGTCCGCCGATTTCGCTGCCGGCATCAAACAGCGTCACCCGATGCCCGCGCTGCGCCGCCACGGTCGCAGCCGCCAGTCCAGCAGGCCCGGCTCCGATAACCGCCACCTTTTTCGGCTCAATGACCGCCAAATACTGCAGTTCGGTTTCATGGCACGCACGCGGATTGACCAAGCAACTGGTCAGTTTGCCGCTAAAGGTATGGTCAAGGCAGGCTTGGTTGCAGGCAATACAGGTATTAATCAGCTGCGCCTGACCCGCCGCCGCCTTGTTGACAAACTCGGGGTCAGCCAAAAATGGCCGCGCCATCGACACCATATCAGCAGCGCCGCTGGCAATCGCCTGCTCAGCCATTTCTGGCGTGTTGATACGGTTGGTGGCCACCAGCGGAATACCCACCTCACCCTTGAGCTTGGCAGTAACGCTAACAAAAGCACCACGCGGCACGCGGGTGGCAATCGTAGGAATGCGCGCCTCGTGCCAGCCAATACCGGTATTGATCAGGGTGGCACCGGCGGCCTCAACGGCCTTGGCCAGCTGTACCACTTCGCCCCAGTTGCTGCCGTCCTCAACCAAATCCAGCATCGACAGCCGATAAATAATAATGAACGCCGCACCCACCGCCTCGCGTACCCGACGCACAATCTCGACCGGCAGGCGCATCCGGTTAGCAAACCTACCGCCCCACCCGTCATCCCGTTGGTTGGTGCGGCTGACCAGAAACTGGTTGATGAAATAGCCTTCCGAACCCATGATCTCTACGCCGTCGTAACCAGCCTTTTGGGCCAGCTGCGCACAGCGCACAAAGTCGGCAATCTGCTGCTCGACACCGGCGGCATCCAGCGCTTTAGGACGAAACGGATTGATCGGTGCCTGCACCGCACTCGGCGCTACCAGATCGGGGCTAAACGCATAACGACCGGCATGCAGAATCTGCATGCAAATTTTGCCGCCAGCCTCATGCACCGCATCAGTGACAATCCGGTGCTGCGCCGCCTCGTGCTCAGTGGTCAGCTGCGCCGCGCCCTTGTAAACCGCACCCTCTGCGTTAGGCGCTATACCACCAGTAACCATCAGGCCCACACCACCGCGCGCGCGCTCGGCAAAGTAGGCGGCCATGCGCTCAAAGCCGTCTGGACGCTCTTCCAGCCCAGTATGCATGGACCCCATCAGCACGCGGTTTTTAAGGGTAATAAAGCCCAGATCAAGGGGCTGTAACAGATGTGGATAAGGACGATTACTCATGGCTCTACTCCGGCGATTCATGAGGGGCAGGCTGCCCGCTCTTGGTTTTATGCGCTTACACTAGACAGGCATGGGGCACAAAACAATGATCCATCAGCACGCAAGGATGATCATCCAGCACAGCAAACAGCCAACCGCCGGCTGACTGCGGTCAAAAGACATACGGCCCTTGACATTCACCCCAGCAATCGGCAGAATCCGCAAATCATTTTTTCCCTTTCATGTAGAAGTATTCGAGGAGTTCGACTGTGGCCAACAGCCCTTCTGCCAAAAAACGCGCCAAACAGGCTGAGAAGCGTAACAGCCACAATGCCAGCCTGCGCTCTATGGTTCGCACCTATATCAAAAACGTAGTCAAGGCCCTGGACGCCAAAGACCTAGCCAAGGCCCAAGACGCTTACGCCAAGGCCGTTCCGGTAATCGACCGTATGGCCGACAAAGGCATCATTCACAAGAACAAGGCAGCTCGCCACAAGAGCCGCCTCAACCAGCACCTAAAAGCGCTGGCTGCTGCCTAAGGCAACAGGTTCTATAAAAAACCGGTCAATTGACCGGTTTTTTTGTGCCTGATATTTACTTTTCATTGCCCCACACTCTACTTTCGCTGACGACTGAGGCTCTCCGTCTTTCTGCGACTACGCTTCGCTGCGCGCAGAATGACGGAGATAGTGCGTGGACGCTGAGGAATAAAATCTATGCAGAATGACAGACGCAGTAAGCGTATTAGCTACAGAGCAATGTTTGCTCACTAAGAGCTCTACGTCTCCGCTTCGCTGCGCGCAGAATGACAGTGGTGGTGCGTAATAACTAAGCTCCCTATCTAGGCCTAACTACACAATCCATCCCACAGCAAGCGACAGCAGCCCGCCACTTGCGGGCCACAAACCTCCCGCCGCACAAGGTAGATTCAGGCTGGGCGGGGTATCACGGCAGGCATTAGCGGTTTGGCCGCAGGCCGGACCAGCGTAGCCTGCTGTGATATCCCGCACAGCCAGCAACCGCAGTGCAAAACACCCTGGTTACAACGGCTTGCCGCGATTACCACGCTGGCTAACAAACTCCTGCACAGCCTTTAGATCATTGGCCAGCACGCTACAGCGCTCTTCACGCTCAAACAGATCGCTCATATGCGGTGGCAACTGCGGATCAACACCCGACACTGCCTTCTCGACTGCCTCTGGGAACTTGACTGGGTGCGCAGTCCCCAGGGTCACCATCGGCACGCTCAGGCTGCGACGGCATTCACGCGCAGCACGCACGCCAATAGCCGTATGTGGATCAAGAATCTCACCACACTGGCCGTACACCTCGGCAATGGTGGCACAGGTCTGTTCGTCATCCACAGCCAGAGAGTCAAACAGCTTGCGCACCTCGGTCCAACGATCCTCTTCCACTGACAACTGACCAGTAGCACGGAAATTGTCCATCAGCTCGGTCACCAGCGCACCGTTACGACCATGCATGTCAAACAGCAGACGCTCGAAGTTAGACGACACCATAATGTCCATGGACGGCGATAGGGTCGGGTGCAGCTCGTCCTTGTGGTAGCGGTTGCCGCTCATAAAGCGGTGCAAAATATCATTGCGGTTGGTGGCAACAATCAACTGATTGACCGGCAAGCCCATGTTGCGCGCCAAATAGCCGGCAAAGATGTCACCGAAGTTGCCGGTCGGCACCGAAAAGGACACCGAGCGCTGCGGCGCACCCAGCTGTAGGGCGGCATGGAAGTAATACACGATCTGCGCCATGATGCGCGCCCAGTTGATCGAGTTGACCGCCACCAGACGGGTGCCCTTGAGGAAGGACTGATCGGCAAAACTGGCCTTGACCATTTCCTGGCAGTCGTCGAAGTTGCCTTCAATGGCGATGTTGTGGATGTTGTCACTGATGGCCGTGGTCATCTGCTTGCGCTGTACTTCCGACACGCGCTGGTGCGGGTGCAGGATGAAGATATCCACATTGTCACAGCGGCGGCAGCCTTCAATCGCCGCCGAGCCGGTATCGCCGGAAGTAGCGCCAATGATTATTACGCGCTCGCCGCGTTTGGTCAGCACATGGTCCAACAAGCGCCCCAGTAATTGCAGGGCAAAATCTTTAAATGCCAAGGTCGGACCGTGGAACAGCTCCATAACCCATTCGTTACTGTCGATCTGGCGCAGCGGGGCTACCGCGCTATGGGCAAAAGCACCATAGGTATCTTTCAGAATTGCTTTGAAATCGGCATCACTGATACTGCCGGCCACAAAGGGGCGCATAACTTCAAACGCCAGCTCGTGATACGGCAGGCCAACCCAGGATTGCATCTGTTCAACGGTAAAACGTGGCAAGTTTTCCGGCACATAAAGACCACCATCGCTGGCCAAACCGGCCAGCAGCACATCTTCAAAATTCAGGGCCGGTGCCTGGCCGCGGGTACTGATATAACGCATGTTGTTTTGCCTTCGTAAAAATTAATCCAGTTGCTCGACACGGATACGCACAACCGGCGTAATCACTGACTCCAGGGCTTCCAGGGCGGCAATGGCATCAAGCATGCGCGCCTCCTGCACCCGGTGTGTCAACAGAATAATGGGGATCAGACCATCTTGCCCTTCGGCTTCTTTTTGCATGATGGATTCGATATTGATACCGCGCTCAGACAGAATACTGGCCACCTGCGCCAAAACGCCAGGATGGTCCTTGGCCTGAATGCGCAGGTAATAAGCGGTTTCACACTGTGCAATAGGCAGCACTGGCTCATCAGACAATGCATCAGTCTGGAAGGCCAGCGGCGCCACACGCTGATTACTGGCCGTTTCCAGTGTACGTGCGATATCCACCAAATCCGCCACCACCGCAGAAGCGGTTGGCTCCATGCCGGCACCAGCGCCGTAATATAGAGTGCTACCCACGGCATCGCCATTGACCATCACCGCGTTCATTACGCCATTGACGTTGGCAATCAGGCGCGCGGCTGGAATCAGAGTCGGATGCACGCGTAGCTCGATACCTTCAGCGGTACGACGCGCCACGCCCAGATGTTTGATGCGGTAACCCAGCGCTTCGGCGTAATTAACATCTTCGGTAGTGAGCTGGGTGATGCCTTCGGTATAGGCTTTGTCAAATTGCAGGGGGATACCAAAGGCAATTGAGGCCAGAATGGTTAGTTTGTGGGCGGCATCAATGCCTTCTACGTCAAATGTCGGATCGGCCTCGGCATAGCCTAGCGCCTGAGCTTCTTTGAGCACGTCATCAAAGGCGCGACCCTTCTCACGCATTTCGGTCAGAATAAAGTTACCGGTGCCATTGATGATGCCCGCCAGCCAGTTGATGCGGTTGCCGGCCAGCCCTTCACGAATCGCCTTGATTACCGGAATCCCACCGGCCACTGCCGCCTCGTAACCAACGCTAACGCCCTTTTCGCTGGCACGGGCAAAAATCTCGTTGCCATGTACGGCAATCAACGCCTTGTTGGCGGTTACTACATGCTTGCCGTGTTCGATGGCAGTCAGCACCACCTCTTTGGCAATGCCATCGCCGCCAATCAGCTCCACCACCAGATCAATATCGGGGTTGCGGGCCAGCGCCAGCGCATCATCAATTATTTCGATACTGCCGGTATCGCACTTTGGGTTGATGCTGCGTGCGGCAATCTGCACCACCTCGATACGCCGACCGCAGCGGCGGAAAATCTCATCCGCATTGCGCTGCAATACATTGAAGGTACCGCCACCGACAGTACCCAGCCCACAAATTCCGACCTTGACGGATTTCACGCGTACCAACCTCTCTTCTCTGGCCCCGCTCAAGCGGAGCACCTAATGATTATTGTTTTGCCTGCAAGGCTTTAGCGACCAGTTGGGCAGCCGGCATATAGCCAGGTACCAGCTCGCCATTTTCCAGCACAATGGCCGGTGTTCCAGACAGCCCGAGCTGTTGCCCCAGCGCGTACTGACGATCAATAGGGTGCTTGCACTGTGCCGGCGTTACAGCTTGACGACGCTTGGCACGGGTCATCGCTGTTTGTGGGTCGTCCGCACACCAGATGCTAACCATGCTGTCGTAGGTTGCGCCAGACAACCCCTGACGCGGCCAAGCCAAATAACGCACCTCGACGCCCGCTTGATTGAGCTGCGGCACTTCATTGTGCAGCTTCTGG
The DNA here is from genome assembly GCA_018384595.1 of Thiopseudomonas sp. Lineage (GTDB taxonomy): Bacteria > Pseudomonadota > Gammaproteobacteria > Pseudomonadales > Pseudomonadaceae > Thiopseudomonas. Next base: position 64,921 of record JAHAYO010000018.1, on the reverse strand, counting down.
CAGAAACCACAGTCAACATCGGTAAAGACCGTGATATAGGCTTTGCTGTCTTGGGCGGGAAACACCACCATATCCTTAGTATCCAGCCCCGCCATCAGTTCAGCGGTCACCTGCTGGCGCGCCAGACCGGTCAGGTTGACCGCATCGCCCTTGCCCACGCGGTACAGCTCGCCATGTAGGATGTATTCGGCTTTGGCATCGGTATAAAGAAACTGGCCGCCCTTGATCTGCACCTGATACAGACCGGAGCCCTCAACGGCGCTAATTTGCTCGATCACCAGGTCCGGCTGCAATTGTACGAGCTGCTGGCGTATAACCTCTGGCGCGGCTATAGCCGGCGCACTCATACATGCCCCGAACACCAGCCCTGCCAGCAACTTGCCCCATTGACTTGCACCCATGTCGGCCATACCCCGCCACTGTTTATAAAGCGGCCGATTCTAGCACAGTTACCCCTCCACCATGGAACAGGCGGACGGGTCATCAGACGCCATCGCCAGCCACCAATACAACGCGACCAGCGTCTTGCCGTCTTCGATCTGCTGGCGGGCTAGCGCCTCGCGCACCTGGGCACGATCCAACAGCACCAGCTCCAGCAACTCGCCCTCGTCTGGGCTTGCTTGGCTGTTGGCCTGCACGTCTTGCGCCCAGAACAGGTGAATCCTTTCGTTACAAAAACCCGGCGACGAGAAAAACGCATGCAGCAACTGCACGGAGCCTGCGGTATAGGGCGTTTCTTCGGCCAGTTCGCGCAACGCGCAGTCAGCCGGATCCTCGTCGCCATCGAGCTTGCCAGCAGGCAGCTCCAACAGGTCACCGCCGCACACATAGCGATGTTGGCGCACCAGCACCACCTGTTGCTGCGGCGTCACCGCCAATACCGCCGCACCACCTGGGTGCAACACGCACTCACGACTGGCTTGGCTGCCATCCGGCAATCGCACCTGATCAAGACAGATACGAATGATCTTGCCGTCAAAGCAGCGTTGCGAACTCAGGCGCGTTTCAGTCATATTCATGGTTGCAACCCCCGCTCGCCGCCATCTGTTTGCGCTGTACAAGGCTTCGTATTCTGCATGGTTTCCTCTTTCTTTCGGTGTATGGACAAGACGGTATTTTAGCCCGAAACGCCAACACCTTTCTCTTGCAACACCACCCTGTAAGGGCTGCGGACTGCGCAGTGATTGCATGATCTACCTCAAATGTCTAACCGCCCGCGCTTGACAGGCATACGCTTAATTGTTTTATTGGCACCACCTTTTCCACACACTACATTTATACTTAAACAGGACCAAACCTCATGCAAAAAAACACTTGGATTGTCACCCTTGTTGGCAGCGGCATTGCAGCGGCCGTACTGCTGCTGTGGCTAGGTGGTGCTAAGGATGCGGCTCAGCAAACAGCAACAGCCACCATTGCCCTCGCGTTTGCCATCATTCCTTTCGTGTTTGCCAAAGCTTGGGAAGCGTTGGAGCAAATCAAAAAATCTGAAAAAAATTCAGACCAGAACCCCTAATCAAGACCGCTTCCGGCATGGTCTTCGTTTTATGGCCATGCCGGCTTCTTTTTATACAAGCACGCCAGCAGCCTTCTTGGTAATTACGACGACAGCCGCAACAGGACTCTTGCCCGTGTTTTTGCAGGACTCCCGCATGCAACTCATAGCCCCGGCCAAGCCCCCATTCGTGAATTTATCGACAGGCACGGCACGCGCATTGAAACCGGCGGCAAACGCTCCCTGCTTTGTTTATTCCGCGACCCTGACAGCCCATTCTGTAATTTCCGTATTTTTGAACTGACCTACAAGCACAAAGAACGTGACGCCTTGGACCTGCAAGTGGTTGCGCTATTTCCTGCCGATACTGATACACTCAAACGGTACGAAGCGGCACGCCCGCGCCCTTTCCATTGATTGCTGACTCCGACTCCGCTATCTATGAGGCGTTCGGCGTCAATATCCACTCGCGCTGGGGCAAGTACAAGGGCATTCTTAGCCGCCTGCCCACGGCCCTGCAGGATCTAAAAATCACCGGACTGGCCGGACTGTTTACCACTAATCTGATGCCAGCCGACTTTCTGATCGACGAATCTGGCGAAATCAGCCAGACCTGGTACGGCAAGGACGCCGGCGATCGCATTCCCTTTGAACAGTTTGAACTCTTCCTCGCCCGCGGTTTGATGAAACGCGCCCGTGAGGAAGATGCCGCCCCTCAAGGCAAGGAGTAACCCATGCACGCCCTGAACCTCTATCAGCAACGCCGCACCCAGTACGCCCTGAATGACCAGCTGCCGCTGCCGCGCGCAGCCCTAGAAACCCTGATCAAGTCGGTGGTGCGCGAAGCGCCGTCGGCCTTTAACTCGCAAAGCTCGCGCGTGGTTATTCTGTTTGGTGACGAACATCAGAAATTCTGGAATCAACTGGTCAAGGACGCCCTGCGCCCACTGACGCCAGCCGAGCAGTTCGTCAATACAGAAAAGAAAATGGCCAGCTTTGCCGCCGGGGCCGGCACCATCCTGTTTTTTGAAGACCAAGACGTTATTCGCGGCCTGCAAGAAAAATTCGCCCTCTATGCCGACAAGTTTCCAGAGTTTTCTGCCAACGCGGCCGGCATGGCCCAGTTTGCGGTCTGGACCGCCCTGGCCGAGGCCGGCATAGGTGCCAGCCTGCAACATTACAATCCAGTGATTGACGCACAGGTACATAGCGCTTGGAATCTGCCCGCCAGCTGGCAGCTGAGTGCACAAATGCCCTTTGGCGGCAACGCAGCAGAGTTTGCTGACAAGGACTATATGGACGACGCCCAGCGCTTTCGTGTGTTTGGTTAAATACGCCAAGCCGGTGGTATTCAGCAAAAATCGCAGCCATGGCTGCGCTTTTTTGTACCCGATATTTTGCAGGCATAAAAAAAGAGTCCCGAAGGACTCTTTTTTGGCTTGACGCCTTATCTGGAGCGGGAAACGAGACTCGAACTCGCGACCCCAACCTTGGCAAGGTTGTGCTCTACCAACTGAGCTATTCCCGCTTGATGTGGCGTCCCCTAGGGGACTCGAACCCCTGTTACCGCCGTGAAAGGGCGGTGTCCTAGGCCACTAGACGAAGGGGACGCAGCCTGGAACTTTTAACAGTTACCGCTTCTAGCGCTTGCCTTTTGGGCTGTTCGCTGGAAGTGGTGCGCATTATAGGGACGGCTTTTACGTTCGTCAACTGCCTTTTTGAAATTTTTAATTGGCGGTGGGACTGGCTGGCGGCATAAACAACAAACGCACCTCGGCGTCCCAATCAAACGCAGCGCCCTGCTCCAGCGCCTCGTGTCGACGCTCGTCCAGCAACTGGTAGCCGGCAATTTCTTCATCCGGCATCAAGTGCAGGCACTCGCCGCCAAAAAACCATAGCAGATCGCGTGGCACCTGATGGGCAATTTGCGGATAGCGCTGAAACACCTGACTGACCAGCTCTTGGCCAAGATAAAGGTCTTCATCCCCCTGTTGCAGGGCTTCAATCAGCTCGTCATAACGTTCGATAAAGCTGTGATGTCCCTCTGGGATGACATCCGCTCCGGCCAGCGCCTGTAGCAGCTGGCGTAGGTAGTGCAGCAGGGTGATGTGGTGTTGCAGATAGGAGTCGTGCATGGAAGTTCCTTAGCAAACAAAATTAACGGGCAGCCAGTGCCTGCAGTCCAACCCAGTGGCGGGCAAACTGCTCGGCGCAGCGGCCATTACGGTTGCCGCGGGCTTGAGCCCAGCGGATGGCCTGTTTTTCAAAATCATCATCACGCCGCCAGACCAGCTTGAGCGGCGTCGCATAGTGGCTGACCCAATGACAAACCACATCCAGATAATGGTCTTGGCTAAAGGCATAAAAAGACAACCACAAGCCAAAACGGTCAGACAGGGCAATCTTGTCTTCCACCGCCTCCGACGGATGCAGCTCGCCATTATCGCCGCGCTGCCAGCCTTGGTTGTCACTCTGGTATTCAGGTAACAGGTGGCGGCGATTGGAAGTGGCATAGAGCACCACATTGTCCGGCGCCTGTTCCAGCGAGCCGTCCAAAATGCTTTTCAGCAACCGGTAATCGCCCTCCCCCGGCTCAAATGACAGGTCATCACAAAAGATGATGAACTTTTGCGCAAGACTGCCTAGCGATTCGACAATCAGTGGCAAGTCAGCCAAGTCATTGCGCTCGACCTCGATCAGGCGCAGCCCCGCGCTGGCATGCTGCCCTAAAATGGCGCGCACCAGCGACGATTTACCGGTGCCGCGCGCGCCCCACATCAGCGCATGGTTGCAGGGCAGCCCCGCCAGAAACTGGCGGGTATTGCTCAGCAACTGATCGCGCTGGCGCTCCACACCCAACAGGTCGCCTAGTTTGAGCTTGCTGCGCACCTGAATCGGACGCAGATAACCGCCCTGCGGGCTGGCCACCCAGCGGGCAGCCCATTGCTGCTCCCAGTCCAGCGGCGGGCGCTGAACAGGCAACAACGGCTCCAGCCGGTCAAGCGTGTGGCCGGCCCGTTGTAAAAAACGCTCCAGTGAAGTTGCCACCTTATTCTCCTTTACGGATGCTGGGCCAGCCTGCCCACTCAACCCCTGTGGCGGGCAAGCAAAGTCCGGTAAAAACTGGCATTATAGACGAGCTTTTGACATTGCCGCCCGCATGCGCCGCAATGCCAGCCTTTACCCTTTCATTTTGCGGGACATTTTCTCATGCAGTTCACCAAATCCAACAAGCTGGCCAACGTTTGTTACGACATCCGCGGGCCGGTGCTCAAACAAGCCAAACGTCTGGAGGACGAAGGCCAGCGCGTACTCAAGCTGAACATCGGCAACCCTGCCCCGTTCGGCTTCGAGGCACCGGAGGAAATCCTGCAAGATGTGATTCTCAACCTGCCAACCGCGCAAGGCTATAGCGACTCCAAGGGCCTGTTCAGCGCGCGCAAGGCGGTGATGCATTACTGCCAGCAAATGAACATCCAGGGGGTCGGCATCGAAGATATTTACCTGGGCAACGGCGTCTCCGAGCTCATCGTGATGTCGCTGCAGGCGATGCTCAACAACGGTGACGAAGTACTGATCCCCGCCCCCGATTACCCCCTGTGGACCGCCGCCTGCACCTTGGCCGGCGGCAAGCCGGTGCACTACCTGTGTGATGAGCAGGCCGGCTGGTTTCCCGATCTGGACGACATCCGCAGCAAGATCACCCGCAACACCAAGGCCATTTTGCTGATCAACCCAAACAACCCGACCGGCGCGGTGTACTCAAAAGAATTGCTGCAAGAAATCGTTGAGCTAGCCCGCCAACACAACCTGATCGTGCTGTCCGACGAAATTTACGACAAAATTTTGTACGACGGCGCTCAACACACCTGTATTGCCTCGCTGGCCGATGATCTGTTGTTTCTGACCTTCAACGGCCTGTCCAAGTCTTACCGTGTGGCCGGTTTTCGCTCTGGCTGGCTGATTGTGTCCGGTGCCAAGCACCGCGCCCAAGGCTACATCGAAGGCTTGGACATGCTAGCCAACATGCGCCTATGCGCCAACGTGCCAGCCCAGCACGCTATCCAGACAGCATTAGGTGGTTACCAAAGCATCAACGATTTGGTACTGCCCCATGGCCGTCTGCTGGAACAGCGCAACCGCACCTGGGAGCTGCTCAACGACATTCCCGGTGTCAGCTGCGTCAAGCCTATGGGCGCGCTCTATGCCTTCCCGAAAATCGACCCCAAGGTGTGCCCGATCCACAACGACGAAAAGTTCGTCCTCGACCTGCTGCTGCAGGAGCGTCTGCTAGTGGTTCAGGGTACCGCCTTCAACTGGCCTTGGCCTGACCACTTCCGCGTGGTCACCCTACCGCGGGTTGAAGACTTGGAAGTGGCCATTGGCCGCATCGGCAACTTTCTCAAGACCTACCGCCAGTAACACGCATGGATCTGCATATCGACGATTTCTACCGCGATGCGGCGCAGGGACTGGTCATGCTGTACCAGTCCTTCCCGCGTCCGCTCACCCTGTACATGGACGACTTTGTTGGCATCTTGCCGCCGGATGAAGTCGGTCTGCCCCACCCTCGCCAGCAGCAGTGTCTGAGCACGCTGCTATGGCTGGCCAGCGAAGGCTATCTGCGCCATCATGGCACCTTGGGTTACACCGCCGTAGATCAGGCCGAGCTGAGCGAAAAAGCCTTTGTTCGTCTGTCGTCCTGCCTACAGCCACTGTCCGCAGAATTGGCCAGCCTGCCGGCCAGTATCCGCCGCGTACAAGGCAGCCTGGCTCAACAGCTGCGCCAGCATCTCAAGGCCGGCGACAGCGAGCGGCTCATTGCTGTCATGCAGCAGTTTTTCAGCATGGGGCGCTGAACCCGCACCGCCCGTCGCGGTCAGTAATGTCGGCACGCCGTCATAGCACAGCAGCTTGAATTTCCATTGACCATCACCATTTAACCCTCACCTTTCACACACGGAGCACTACGCACATGATGCGCATCTTCCTTTTTCTGGCAACCAACATTGCTGTTCTTATTGTCGCCAGTATCACCCTCAAACTGCTGGGCGTTGACCGTTATACCGGTCAAAACCACGGCGATTTACTAATTTTCTGTGCGGTATTTGGTTTTACCGGCTCGTTTATTTCGCTGTTTCTATCCAAGTGGATGGCGAAAAAATCCACCGGCACCCAGATCATCGACCAACCCCGCACCCACCAGGAGCAATGGCTGGTTAGTTCGGTTGAGCGTATGGCACGCGAAAAAGGCATCGGCATGCCCGAAGTCGGCATTTTCCCTGCCTATGAAGCCAACGCCTTTGCCACTGGCTGGAATCGCAACAACGCGCTGGTCGCCGTGAGTCAGGGCCTGCTGGAGCGTTTTAGTCGAGAAGAAGTGGAGGCTGTATTGGCCCATGAAATCGGGCACGTGGCCAATGGCGACATGGTCACCCTAACCCTGATTCAGGGCGTGGTGAACACCTTCGTCATGTTCTTTGCCCGTATTTTCGGCAACTTTGTCGATAAGGCGCTGCTGAAAAACGAAAGCGACAGCCCAGGCATCGGCTACTATGTTGCCACCATCGTGGCTGAGCTAGTGCTGGGTATTTTGGCCAGCGTGATCGTGATGTGGTTCTCGCGCAAGCGTGAGTTCCGTGCTGATGAAGCCGGCGCTCAGCTGGCCGGCACCGGTGCCATGATCAGCGCTCTGCGCCGCCTGCAGGTGGAGTCTGGGCAGGTAGAATCACAGATGCCAGAAAGCATGAGCGCTTTTGCCATCAGCGGCGGTTTGAAAAATGGTCTGGCTGGCCTGCTGATGAGTCACCCACCGCTGGAAGAGCGCATCGCAGCCCTGCAGCAGCGCGGCTAACCCGCGTTTCCAGAAAAAAGCCCGTACCATGCGTTACGGGCTTTTTTGTATCACTTGCGTCGAAGCTGCAAAGCCCGCTCCAGTCGAGCCACTAGCGCTTCATCCTTACAGGCTGATTGCTGGCTGATGGCCAAATGGTAGGTGCGGGTCTGCGCGGGCTGGTGCAGGGCTTCAATCCGCCCTGCCTTGAGCTCCTGCAGCAGCGCTGGCCTGTCGGCACGGGCATAGGCCATGAAATAGTCAATTTCACCCACTAATAGCGCTTTGACAGCGGCCACCGGATCATCCTGGCGCCGTAGATCTTCCAGCCGCACCTGACCCTGAATGCTCTGCAGCACGCCCGTGTTTTCCTGCTCGGGCCAGTAACCGCCACGCAAACCATCCAGCTGCGGCCAGTGTTTCAGACTGGCCAGCTCGCCAGCCCGTACCCAGAGCAACAATTGCTCTTGCCACAGGGCCGGCTCCAGCAAACGGCCGTTCAACTGCCGCGCCGACGCCTTATCCATGCCCACCCATAGATCCAGCACACCCTCGGCAAAATCAACCCGAGCAGCCTTGCTGGCTGGCTGCGGCTGAAGTGCCAGCCCGCTGCGCCGGCTCAGCCCCTGCAGCAACGGGCCGTCATCCAGCCCCGCCTGTTGCAACAAAGCATAATCCACGGCCATATACAGCTGCTCGCATGACTGCGGCGCGGGTACTTCGGCACGCGCACCGGCGCACAGCATGCCACCCAGCAAAACGGACCACAATCGCAATGACATGGCAAATTCCTACACGACAGGCACAAAAAACCCGCCAAATATAGCGGGTTTTTTGTCAACCTGCCTGAAAACTCAGAGCGCCGCATCCAGTTGCGGCACCACCTCGAACAGGTCAGCCACCAGGCCGTAATCGGCCACCTGGAAGATCGGTGCATCCTCGTCCTTGTTGATCGCCACAATCACCTTGGAGCCGCTCATGCCGGCCAGATGCTGGATGGCACCGGAAATGCCGACCGCGATGTACAGGTCCGGCGCAACAATCTTGCCGGTCTGACCGACTTGCAGGTCGTTGGGCACAAAGCCGGCATCCACCGCAGCACGGGACGCGCCCACCGCAGCGCCCAGTTTGTCGGCCAGCTTATACAGCATGCCGAAGTTCTCGCCGTTGCCCATGCCGCGACCACCGGACACCACCACGCGGGCAGAGGTCAGGTCAGGACGGTCGGACTTGGCCAGTTCTTCACCGACAAAGCTGGAAATACCAGCATCAGCACCAGCAGCAATGTTCTCGACCGCTGCCGAGCCGCCTTCGGCTGCCGCATCAAAACCGGTACCGCGCACGGTGATCACCTTGATCGCAGCACTGGACTGTACTGTGGCAATGGCGTTGCCTGCGTAGATCGGACGCTTGAAGGTATCGGCACTTTCTACCGCAATGATCTCGGAGATCTGATCGGTATCCAGCAGCGCGGCCACACGTGGCAGCAGGTTCTTGCCGGTGGTGGTGGCTGGCGCCAAAATATGGCTGTAGCCGTTGCCCAGACCGGCCACCAGCGTGGCGACGTTTTCCGGCAGCTGGTGTGCATAGACGGTATCATCCGCCACCAGCACTTTGGCCACGCCATTGATTTTGGCGGCTGCTTCAGCTGCAGCAGCGCAACCGGCACCGGCGACCAGTACATGAATGTCGCCGCCAATCTGGCTGGCAGCGGTTACGGTATTCAGGGTTGCTGCACCGAGCGCAGCGTTGGAGTGTTCTGCAATAACCAGGATAGCCATTAGATCACCTTCGCTTCGTTCTTCAGTTTTTCAACCAGTTCGGCCACATCGGCCACCTTAATGCCAGCGCTGCGCTGAGCCGGAGCCTCAACCTTCAGCGTGGTCAGGGTCGAAGCCACAGTAACGCCCAAGTCGGCCGGAGTAACTGTTTCCAGCGGCTTTTTCTTGGCTTTCATGATGTCTGGCAGCTTGGCATAGCGCGGCTCGTTCAGACGCAGGTCGGTAGTGACAATGGCCGGCAGTTTCAGGCCAACGGTTTGCAGGCCACCGTCGATTTCACGGGTCACATTGACCTTGTCGCCCTCGACGCCCACTTTGGAAGCAAAGGTGCCCTGAGCATAACCGGTCAGCGCGCCCAGCATCTGGCCGGTCTGGTTGTTGTCGGTATCAATGGCCTGCTTGCCCAGCAGGATCAGCCCGGGCTGCTCCTTGTCGGCAATCGCCTTGAGGATCTTGGCCACGCTCAGCGAACTGACCTCGCCGTCCTGTTCAACCAAAATGGCACGGTCGGCACCCAGCGCCAGCGCGGTACGCAGTTGCTCCTGGGCGGCAGAAGGGCCAACCGATACGGCAATCACCTCGGTGGCGATGCCTTTTTCCTTCAGGCGGATGGCTTCTTCCACACCGATTTCACAGAAGGGGTTCATCGACATTTTGACGTTGGCCAGCTCTACGCCGGTAGAGTCCGCCTTAACGCGTACTTTTACGTTGTGGTCAACCACTCGTTTGACAGCTACTAGAATCTTCATGGATTCCTCGTTATCTCCGGTGAATTAAAAATACCGCCAAGGCAAGCCCAGACAGTCATGCACGATCGCACAGGGCGATCCACCCAGGTCGGTCAGGCAAAATAGCCTGCTATCTTGAACGCAACCCGGTATGCGGTCAATACGGGCGGTTTGGTCACGGCCCGCAAGGAATCCCCTCCGGCCAAAGGCTCTGCCTCAAGCGCGGGAACAACAGATCTGTCAGCAAAGGGACAATCATTGTTTTTGTAAGCTCGGCACGCAACGGCAGGTAACGACCGGACGTATGCGTTCAGAGAATCCCCGTGGCCGATTCTAAACAGGTTTTTAAAAAATTCAAACGATCGTTTGCATTGGCCGTTTGCGCCATGGTAGATATAATGCCCAGCGCTGCTCCGCTACCCGGTTCAGCGACTTTAACAATAAAAGCCGTGTAACCGAGGAGAGAGCTTGTGGAACGCGAATTTATGGATTTCGATGTCGTCATAGTCGGCGCCGGCCCTGCCGGATTGTCCGCCGCATGCCGGCTGAAACAGAAAGCAGCCGAAGCAGGCCAGGAAATCAGCGTCTGCGTAGTAGAAAAAGGCTCTGAAGTGGGCGCACACAGTCTGTCCGGTGCCGTATTTGAGCCACGCGCCCTGAACGAACTATTCCCCGACTGGCAAGCGCTGGGCGCACCGCTCAACACACCAGTCAAGCGTGACGATATTTACCTGTTCAAAAGCGCCGACAAGGCACAAAAAATTCCGGGTCTGTTTGTGCCTAAGACCATGCACAACGAAGGCAACTATATTATTTCGTTGGGCAACCTGTGCCGCTGGCTGGCCGAACAGGCGGAAAACCTCGGCGTCGAAGTGTATCCCGGCTTTGCCGCCCAGCAAGCGCTGATCAACGATGACGGCGTGGTCTACGGCATTCTGACCGGCGACATGGGCATCGACCACGACGGCAATCAAAAAGACAGCTACACGCCCGGCATGGAACTGCGCGCCAAATACACCCTGTTTGCCGAAGGCTGTCGCGGTCATATTGGCAAACAACTGATAGCCCGCTACCAGCTCGATCAAGACTGCGACCCGCAGCACTACGGCTTGGGCATCAAAGAAATTTGGGACATCGACCCAGCCAAACACGAAGAGGGCCTAGTGGTACACGCGGCTGGCTGGCCGCTGAACGATGACAACCCCGGTGGTTCATTCCTTTACCATATTGAAAACAACCAAGTGGCGGTCGGCCTGATCGTTGACCTGTCCTACAGCAACCCGCACCTGTCGCCCTTTGAAGAGTTCCAGCGCTACAAGCACCATCCGGTGATCAAGCAGTACCTAGAAGGTGGCACCCGCGTTGCCTATGGTGCCCGCGCCATCACCAAGGGCGGTTTCAACTCACTGCCGAAAATGGTCTTCCCCGGCGGCGCACTGATCGGCTGTGACCTAGGCACGCTGAATTTTGCCAAAATCAAAGGCAACCACACGGCGATGAAATCCGGCATGCTGGCGGCTGAAGCAGCCGCCGACGCCCTGCTGGCCGGCGGTGCCGGCGGCGACGAGCTGAACGCCTATGTCGAGGGCTACAAAAGCAGCTGGCTGTATGAGGACCTTTACTGCAGCCGCAACTTTGGCCCAGCTATCCACAAGTTCGGCGCGCTGATGGGCGGTGCTTTCAACTATGTTGACCAAAACATGTTTGGCGGCAAAATTCCGGTCACCCTGCGCGACACCGTACCGGACTATGCCAAACTGAAAAAGGTCAATGAAGCCCCGAAAATCGACTACCCAAAACCGGACGGCAAACTCAGCTTTGACCGCCTGAGCTCGGTATTCCTCTCCAACACCGCACACGAAGCCAACCAGCCCGTTCACTTGGTGATGAAGGACGAGAGCATCTCCATCGACAAGCACCTGCCCCTGTATGACGAGCCGGCCCAGCGTTACTGTCCCGCCGGTGTGTACGAAATCGTCGAGAAAGACGAAGGCGGCAAGCGCGTGCAGATCAACGCGGAAAACTGCCTGCACTGTAAAACCTGTGACATCAAGGACCCGTCACAAAACATCACCTGGATCGCGCCAGAAGGTGGCGGCGGCCCTAACTACCCCAATATGTAACCCCAAAAAGCCCTCGCAAGAGGGCTTTTTACTTTCAGCAGCGCAGAGCAGCAAGATCAAACGCTGGGTTTAAGCAGGTCGCTCAATCCACGGCAAGCCAAAAAAGGAATAACAGCATTCAATTTAATTCTTTTACAGTCTAAGCCTGCCACCCTAAACTGCGGCCATTCCTCGCCATTGCCGGAGCTATATCCTATGAAACCCTTGCTGGCCGCCTCACTAACTGCCCTGCTGACCCTAAGCCAGTCGCTCAGTGCCGCCCCCTTGTTGAACGTGTCATACGATGTCATGCGTGACTTTTACAAGGACTACAACCCCGCCTTCCAAAAACACTGGCAAGAACTGGGTAACAAGCCAGCGCAAATCCAGATGTCGCACGGTGCCTCCAGCAAGCAGGCGCGCTCGGTAATCGACGGTTTGCCGGCGGATGTCATTACCATGAACATGGCCACCGACATCAATGCCTTACACCAATATGGTCAGCTGATTCCGCAAGACTGGGCCAGTCGCCTACCCAACAACAGCGCGCCGTTCAGCTCGGCCACGGTCCTGATCGTACGCAAGGGTAACCCCAAAAATATCCAAGACTGGCCCGACCTGGTTCGTGAAGGCGTCGAGGTGATCGTCCCCAACCCAAAAACCTCGGGCAACGGGCGCTACAGCTACCTGTCAGCCTGGGCTTACGTATTGCAAAACGGGGGTAACGAGCAGGATGCCCGCGAGTTTGTCGGCCAGCTGTTTGCCCATGTGCCGGTGATGGATACCGGTGGGCGTGGTGCCACCAGCACCTTCATGCAAAACGGCATTGGCGATGCATTGCTAACCTTTGAAAACGAGGCGGTGATGATTGCCCGCGAATTTGGGGCCGGCGGTTTTGAGGTGGTGTACCCCAGCGTCAGTGCCGAAGCCGAGCCGCCGGTAACGCTGGTTGACAAGGTGGTCGAGCGCAAGGGCAGCCGCGAACTGGCGCAGGCTTACCTTGATTACCTGTGGTCGGACGAGGCCCAGCGTATTGCCGCACACAACTACCTGCGTCCACGCAATGCTGACATCTTGGCCGAGTTTGCCGAACGCTTCCCTGCGGTACAGTTCATACCCGTCGAAGCAACCTTCGGCAGCTGGGCCGAAATTCAGCAAACTCACTTCAATGACGGCGGCGTATTCGACCAGATTTACACCGACCGCTAACCCAAACCAAAAACGCCCCGCATTGCGGGGCGTTGCACTAGCAGGCCGAGCCGTTATTTTCTCTTTACGTACAGCACCAGATTATGGTCAACCAGCTCGTAGCCCATTTCATCAACAATTTCTTTTTGCCGCTGCTCGATTTTTTCGTCAAAAAACTCGAATACCTCGCCAGAGTCCACGCACACAATATGATCATGGTGCTCGCCATCATCCAGCTCAAACACGGCGTGCCCCCCATCAAAATTATGACGGATGACCAGCCCAGCAGCCTCAAACTGGGTCAGCACACGGTATACCGTCGCCAAGCCAACATCATCGCCGGCTTCCATCAGCGCCTTATACACATCCTCAGCGCTCATATGACGCTGTTCGGCCGCATCCAAAATCTGCATGATTTTTACCCGCGGCAGGGTTACCTTCAAACCAGCCTTACGCAACTCAACATTTTCAGACATAATCAACTTCTCATTTCATGCGGTCTTGCAAAACCCTAACTGGGCTTACTCTTGCGACCAATCTGATAACTCAACAAACGATAGTGGAAGTTCATCACCAATGCAAAAGAAACGTTTTCTGCACAGCCTAGGGCTGGCTGCCTGTATCACTCTTGTCGGCTGCTCTGTACCCGGCGTGTACAAGGTGGATGTACAGCAGGGCAACGTGATTACCCAAGACATGATCGACCAGCTGCGCCCTGGCATGAGCGCCCAGCAGGTTCGCTTTATCATGGGTACGCCACTGATCAGCGATACCTTCAATGCTCGGCGCTGGGACTACCTGTACAGCATGGAGCCCGGTCGCCAGCAACGCCGCCAAGAACGGATCACCCTGTATTTTGACGACCAAGGCTTGCTAAGCGGTCTGCAAGGTGACTTTATGCCTGGTGTGAGCCGTGACGAAGCCATCCTCGGTCAGGATGACGAAGCTGCCTACGACCAGCCTTGATACACGCTCCTTCCTTCTGTCGTACTCCACGCCAGAAGGACTGCTTGCTATTCCTCGCTTTTAGCTTTAGCGGCGCGCTCCGCGCGCTGTTTGCGCACTTCCTTCGGGTCAGCCAGTAACGGCCGGTAAATTTCTACCCGCTCGCCCGCCTCCAGCACTTGCTCATCCGGCCTGGCGACCGCCTTGCCAAAAATACCCAGCGCGCTACCGGCCAGATCCAGCTCAGGAAAGTCTCGCTCCAAACCCGATTGCAATACCGCCTGACGCACGGTGGTTCCTTCGCTGACTTTCAGCGCCACTATTTTTTGCTTGTCGGCCAGTGCATAGGCCACTTCTACATCAATATCCTGCATTGACTCACCCGTATAGTTGTTTGGCACGCTGGCAAAAAGCATCCACCATAGTGTTGGCAGCATGGGTAAATAGCGGCCCCAGAGTTGCCCGGATCAGCGCGCCGGCATAGTCAAACTCCATGTCTAAACTAATTTTGGTGGCCTCATCGGTTAGCTGCTGAAAGGTCCAGATGCCGTGCAGCTTCTTAAACGGCCCTTCTTCCAGTTGTAGCTCGATACGTTCGCCTGGAATCATCTGGTTGCGGGTGCTAAAGCGCTGAGTAAACCCAGCCTTGGCCACCGTCAACTCCGCACGCAGCGCCGTTTCACTGCTTTCCAGCAAACGGGTAGCGGAACACCAGGGCAAAAACTGCGGATAAGCCTCAACATCATTGACCATGTCATACAGAGCCCGCGCCGGATACGGCAACAGGGCGGAACGGCTGATAAGGGTACTCATGCAAACACTAAACAATCCGAAACCTTGACGAAGGCGACAGTCTACCGAACGTTGAACGCTGCCACCACCCTGCACATGATGCTGGTACGCAACGCTGCCTCTCGCCAGAAGCCAATCTTGCCTTTATAATGTCGCTCTTATGGCTAAGCAAAAAAAACACCCCAAGGGGACTATTGCGCTCAACAAGAAAGCGCAACACGACTATTTCATCGAGCACCGCTTTGAAGCGGGGCTTGCCCTTACCGGCTGGGAAGTAAAAAGCCTGCGCGAAGGCAAGGCCCAGCTGGTTGACAGCTATGTGCTGCTAAAAGATGGAGAAGCTTGGCTGATGGGCTGTCATATCAGCCCACTGCAAACCGCCAGTACCCATGTGGTCGCCGACCCAACCCGCACTCGCAAGCTGTTGCTGCGTCGCAACGAACTAGAAAAGCTGATTGGCGGCGTACAACGTCAGGGCTATACCTGCGTCGCGTTGGCCCTGTACTGGAAAAAACATCTAGTCAAATGCGAAATCGCGCTGGCCAAGGGCAAAAAAGACTTCGACAAGCGCCATGTACTCAAAGAGCGGGACTCCAACCGAGAAATGCAGCGCGCCATCCGCGAAAAGAATAAATAAGCTGCGGGGCAGCTCCCGCGCAGCCCCCACCACTTCGTTACCCTGCAACCTATTAGTCTGTTTTGCGCGAACGCCATCAGCATAAAGTAGCCCGCCTACCCCACGTCACTGCTGGCAGCTTTGTATAGGCTGAGGTAATCTAGGACCCATTCGATTTTGTTTCACCGGCCAAGGGATATGAAGTATGGCTGAAGTCATCAGCGCCCGCAGTACACACCAAGCCCATTGTAAAGATTGCAGCCTGGCAGCCTTATGCTTGCCCCTTTCGCTCGACCTGGGCGACCTCAATGCGCTGGACGCCATTGTCAAGCGCAGCCGGCCCCTTAAAAAAGGCGAGTTTCTGTTTCGCCAAAGCGATACATTCAACTCAGTCTATGCGGTACGCTCCGGCAGCCTGAAAACCTTCAATATCACTGACTGTGGTGAAGAGCAGATCACCGGTTTTCATCTGCCCAGCGAATTTGTCGGGCTGTCCGCCATGGATACCGAACAATATCCCGTTTCCGCCATCGCACTAGAAACCACCTCCATCTGCGAAATCCCCTTTGAACGCTTGGACGAGCTCAGCGTCACTCTACCTCAACTGCGTCGCCAGCTGATGCGCATCATGAGCCGCGAAATCCGTGACGAACAGCAGATGCTGTTGTTGCTATCCAAGAAAAACGCCGACGAACGTATCGCCACCTTCTTGATTAACCTGTCGGCCCGTTTCCGCGCCCGTGGTTACTCGCCGTACCAGTTCCGTCTGGCCATGTCGCGTAATGAAATCGGCAATTATCTGGGGCTTGCTGTCGAAACCGTATCCCGCGTCTTTACCCGTTTCCAGCAAAACGACCTGCTCAAGGCCGAGGGCAAAGAGATCCACCTGCTTAACCTGATTGAGCTCTGCGCACTGGCCGGCGGCAGCCAAGACGTTTAACCCCAAAGGCAATCCCTGTATTTGGAGACACACCATGATTTTTGACGATTTTGCAATCAAGTCCCTGATCAGGGCGATTCCCGATTTTCCGCGTGCTGGCAACATTTTTCGCGACATTACACCGGTATTCCAGTCACCCCGCGCAACCCGCATGGTGGTTGATGGCTTGGTGCAGCGTTACGTCGAAAGCGATTTTACCCACGTCGGAGCCATCGAGGCCCGTGGCTTTTTGCTCGGCTCCATGGTCGCCTATGCACTGAATAAGCCGCTGATTTTGTTCCGCAAAGAAGGCAAGCTGCCCGATGATGTCCTTAGCGAGCCCTATGACACAGGCTACGAGCAATCGGTGCTGGAAGTGCATAAAGATGTTCTTTGCGAAGGCGACAAGGTTTTGCTGCTGGATGACATTATTGCCAGTGGCGGTACCTTTCTTGCCGCCGCCAGCCTGATCCGCCGCATGGGCGCACAGGTGTATGAAGTTGCGGCGATTGTTGACCTGCCTGAGCTGGAAGGCTCACAACGACTGCAGGACGCCGGTATTCCCAGCTACAGTCTGACAGCCTTTGCCTGTAACGAACGCTGACTGACGCGCCCACAGCAGGGCTGTGCCCTGCTGTCTAACCCAGCCCCATCGCCCAGATCAAGCGGGTTTCTGCCCGACACTCTGCCCACGACACGGGCGCAAGAACGCCTGCAATCGTTCTTTCTGGGCAATCGCATCCTGATAGCCCAGTTCAATCAGCTCGGCGCAATAGTCCTTTTCAAACAACAAATAGCTCAGCACACCACCGCCGCTGCTGCGCGTGGCACCAGGTCCACGCAAAAAAGTACGGATCGATGCGGGTAGCTGATGTCGGTGACGAATGGCAATGTCATCAATCACTTGGCTGGGCTGAATCACCAGCACCTCTACCGGTGCTAAGCCTTCCTGCAGATGATGAAGCTCAGGGCTGATCAGGCCGCCTAGTTGGTTGAGCCGTTGCAAGCGTTCAAGGTCAGCGTCCAAATTGTCGGCAAAGGTGCTGTTAAGCAAGTGCCCGCTGATCTGCGCCAGACTGGGCGCGCTGCACTGCAGCGACCGGTCCTGCTGCTCCTCCAACCGGCTGTTGACGCCGACCACCAGAATCCGGTTAGCGCCCAAATGCAGCGCCGGACTCACCGGCGTCATCTGGCGTACCGCACCATCACCATAAAAGCCGTCATCCAGCCGCACCGGTGGAAACAACAGTGGAATGGCGGCGCTGGCCAGCAGATGCTCCAGCTGCAAGCGCACCGGCACACCCTGACGGCGGTATCTGTCCCAAGGCAGCACAGTGCCCCGGCTTTGATAAAAGGTTACCGAGCTGGCTCCCTGATAGGCGAAGGCTGTAATGCCCACCGCCTTGAGCTTGCGCCGGGCCAGCGCTAGGCTAATCCCGGCAAAATCCAGCTCACTGGCGAGCAATTCATGCAGCGGGCTATTGTCCAGCAGCGCCAGCGGATCATCAGAACGCCCAAGCCCCAGCAAATGCACACGGCTAAAACGGCTGGCCTGCCCCAGCACGCCGAGCCAGTCCGTCCGGTATACCTTGTTACTGGTAAAATTCTGCCAGACGCGCTCCAGCTGTTGGGTTGCCTGCTGAAAATGCATGGCACCGCAAGCGAGGCTGACGGCATTGATTGCCCCTGCGGAAGTCCCCACCACCACCTGAAATGGGTTTTCATCTGGGCAAGGCAGCAAGTCTGCCACGGCCTTGAGCACGCCCACCTGATAGGCCGCACGCGCGCCACCGCCCGACAGAATCAGGCCGGTAACGCTTTCTGGTTCAGAAATAGGCAGGGCTTTTTTTCTGCCAAATAGCTGGTTTGCAATACTCAATAGACTTTGCTCTCGCCTTCAGGTCGGGTCTTGAAGCGACGGTGGCTCCACAGATACTGTTCTGGATGCTGCTCAATGGCTTGCTCGATCCACTGATTGATACGCCGGCAGTCGGTTTCCTCATCCGCGCCAGGAAAGCCCTGCCACGGGGCTTCAACCTGCAGCAAATAGCCCTTGCCGCCCGGCAAACGACTCTGGCGCATGGGCACCACCAGCGCCTTGCCCAGCCGCGCAAACGCGCTGGTGGCGGTTACCGTAGCGGCCGGCACCCCAAACAGCGGTACAAACAGGCTCTGTTTGGCACCATAGTCCTGATCCGGCGCATACCAGATAGCGCGCCCCTGACGCAGGTGGCGCAGCATGGTGCGCACGTCCTCACGCTCAATGGCAATGGCATCGGCGTTATGACGTTCACGCCCTTTACGCTGAACATAGTCAAACACTGGATTTTTATGCGCACGGTACATGCCGTCAATGGTATGCATCTGACCCAGCAGCGCCGCGCCAATTTCCAGCGTGGTGAAGTGGATTGCCATCAAGATCACCCCACGGCCATCCTGCTGTGCTTGCTGCAAATGCTCCAGCCCCTGCACCTGAACCAGCCGCTGCAAGCGCGTGTGCGGCCACCACCAGCTCATGGCCATTTCAAAGAATGCAATGCCTGTGGAGGCAAAGTTTTCGCGCAGCAGATACTCACGCTCGGTGGCGGTTTTTTCCGGGAAACACAGCTCCAGATTGCGCTGGGCAATATGGCGACGACGGCCAGCAAACCTGTACATCAAGGCACCCAGCACCCGCCCCAGTCGCAGCAACAGCGGATAGGGCAACCGCACCAACAGCCACAAAAGAGCCAGCCCCAACCACAGCAGCCAGTAGCGGGGCAGCATAAATGACCTGTTAAAGCGGTTTTCCTTCATTTCCAGCCTTCTGTACTACCAAATCGGGCCAGTTTACGGAAAAATTTGCAGACTCGCACGCTTGCCGCTATAAGACTCTTTTTTCCACTACGGACACCATCATGGAACCAACCGATTTGCTGGAACAGGAATCCGAACAGCCTGCAGGTAAGGTGCCGGCGTTCCAGCTCAAGGGCAGCATGCTGACCCTAACCACCCTAGAGCTGCTCGAAAACGACCTGAGCGCCGTGGACGAGCAACTCGCCGAACGCGCCGCCCAAGCCCCTGATTTTTTCCAGAACGCGCCGCTCATTTTGGCGCTGGACAAACGCGCGCCCGGCGAGCTACCTGATCTGGCCGAACTGGTGGCCATCTGCCGCCGGCACGGTCTGCGCACACTGGCACTTCGCTGCGAGCAAGAAGACGCACTGGCCGCCGCCGACGCTCTTGATCTGGCAGTACTGCCCAGCTCCATCGCCCGCGACCGCGCCCTGCCCAGCCGCAATACGCCGCCCGAGCCGGCCAAGCCCGAGCTGTTGCCACCGCGCATCATCACCACACCGGTTCGCAGCGGCCAGCAGATCTACGCCAAACACTGCGACCTGATCGTTACCGCTTCGGTCAGCGCCGGAGCCGAGCTGCTCGCCGATGGTCATATCCATGTGTATGGAGCCATGCGTGGACGCGCCCTAGCCGGCATCAACGGCAACAGCGGTGCCCGTATTTTTTGCCACCAGCTGGGTGCCGAGCTGGTCTCCATTGCCGGGCAGTACAAAATAGCCGAAGACCTGCGCCGCGTTCCGGCCTGGGGTGCGGCGGTACAGATTTACCTGGAAGGCGAACAGATGCACATTGCGGCGCTCTAAGACGCGCTTTTCAGATGCGCCGCCTATAGCAACCCGATATAATTAGCGGCATTTACTCGGTTTTTTCCCATTCATTGTAAGGTGACTCCCTTGGCAAAGATTTTCGTTGTAACTTCAGGCAAAGGCGGCGTAGGCAAGACCACCACCAGCGCGGCCCTGGGCACTGGCCTGGCGCTGCGCGGCCACAAAACCGTAATCATCGACTTTGACGTGGGCCTGCGTAATCTGGACCTGATCATGGGCTGCGAGCGCCGCGTGGTGTATGACTTTGTCAACGTTATCAACGGCGACGCCAGCCTCAACCAAGCGCTGATCAAAGACAAGCGCCTAGAAAACCTCTATATCTTGGCTGCCAGCCAAACCCGCGACAAAGACGCCCTGACACCTGAAGGCGTGGAAAAAGTCATCACCGAGCTGGCCGAAGACTTCGATTACATCATCTGTGACTCGCCCGCTGGGATTGAAAAAGGCGCTCATCTGGCCATGTATCTAGCTGACGAAGCCATTGTGGTCACCAACCCTGAAGTGTCCTCCGTGCGCGACTCCGACCGTATGCTGGGCCTGCTGTCGAGCAAGTCTAAACGCGCCGAGCAAGGCCGCGAGCCAATCGTCGAGCACCTGCTGCTGACCCGCTACAACCCAGAGCGCGTTGCCACCGGCGAAATGCTCAGTGTGCAGGACGTTGAAGAAATCCTCTCTATCCGCATGATTGGCGTGATCCCGGAATCACAGGCCGTACTCAAGGCATCCAACCAGGGTGTACCGGTCATTCTTGACGAAGAAAGCGATGCGGGTCAGGCCTACAGCGATGCGGTCGAGCGTCTGCTGGGCAAGGACGTACCGCACCGTTTCCTCGAAATCCAGAAAAAAAGCTTCCTCAAGCGCATGTTCGGAGGCTAATACAACACAATGAGCATCATCAATTTCTTCCGGTCCCGCAACAAGCCGACCAGCGCCTCCATCGCCAAAGAGCGTCTACAGATCATTGTTGCCCACGAACGTGGCCGCGCCGACGAACCCGACTACCTGCCCGAGCTGCAAAAGGAGCTGGTCGAGGTCATCCGCAAGTACGTCAACATCGACAGCGAACAGGTTCAGGTAGCCCTGGACAACCAGGGCAACTGCTCCATCCTTGAACTCAACGTCACCCTGCCTGACCGCTGATCCGCCCAACGGCCTGCCTGCAGGCCGTTTTTATCCAAGGCAGCACACACCATGTCCCTGTCCGACATTCCCCTGCTCTACCGCGACAAGCACCTGCTGGTCGTCAACAAACCGACCTTGCTGCTCTCAGTCCCCGGTCGCGCCGAGGACAATAAGGACAGTCTCATTCTGCGTCTGCAGCAAAACGGCTACCCCGAGGCACTGATCGTGCACCGGCTCGACTGGGAAACCACCGGTCTGATGGTATTGGCACGTTCGCCACAGGTGCATGCCGAGCTGTCTCGCCTATTTCGTGAACGCCAGATACAGCGCCGTTACCATGCCCTGTGCTGGGGCCACTTTTCCGGCAACGCCGGCCAGATCGAGTTGCCCATGCGCTACGACCCACCCAATAAGCCGCGCCAAATCGTCGACTGGGAACAGGGCAAGCCGGCGCTGACCTTCTGGCGGTTGTTGCAGCAAGAAGGCGATTTCAGCCGCGTCGAGCTGACCCCGCACACCGGCCGCTCGCACCAGCTGCGCGTGCATCTCAATAGCTTGGGCCACCCGATTCTGGGCGACCCTCTTTATGCCCACGCCAGCGCCTTGCAGGCAGCACCGCGCCTGTGTCTGCACGCAACCGAGTTGGCCTTCAACCATCCCCGCACCTTTCAGCCGCTGCAGTTTCACTGTCCACCCGCCTTCTAAACGGCAGCGCGCGTGCGGGTCATTCCCGCGCACCCATTTTCCAAGTACACTGCCCCTTCATTTTCTTGCCGGCAGCCACCATGAAACATCGTGACGCCATACTTGAATTACGCGCTTATCTGGCCAGTCAGATCCACGGTCAGGAACAACTGCTCGACCGCCTGCTGATTGCCCTGCTGGCCGATGGTCACCTACTGGTCGAGGGCGCTCCTGGCCTCGCCAAAACCAAAGCCATCAAGGATTTGGCGCTGGGCATAGATGCCAGCTTCAAGCGTATCCAATTCACCCCCGACCTCATGCCCGCCGACATCACCGGTGCTGATATCTACCGCCCCGAGCAGGCACGCTTCGAGTTTTTGTCGGGGCCGGTGTTTCATAACCTGCTGCTGGCCGACGAGATCAACCGTGCACCGGCCAAGGTGCAGTCAGCGCTGCTGGAGGCTATGGCCGAGCGTCAGGTCAGTGTCGGGCAGCACACCTATCCGCTGCCCGAGCTCTTTTTGGTGATGGCGACCCAAAACCCCATTGACCAAGAAGGCACCTACCCGCTGCCCGAAGCCCAGCTTGACCGTTTTTTGATGCAGGTGAACATAGAATTTCCCGACGCCGGCATTGAGCGCAAAATCATCCAGCAGGCACGCGAACAGGCGCTCAACGGCCAGCCCGAGCCGGATAAAAAACTCTCCATTGCCGATCTGTTTCTAGCGCGCAAAGAAATCCTGTCGCTGTACATGGCTGACACCGTTGAGGCCTATCTGGTGCAATTGGTCATGGCCACCCGCTTTCCCGCCAAATACGACAGCGAGCTGGCCAGCTGGCTGCAAACCGGTTGCAGCCCCCGCGCCTCCATCGCTCTGGACCGCTGCGCCCGCGCCCATGCCTGGCTGGCCGGCCATGACTTCGTCAGCCCCGATGATGTCCAGGAAGTGCTGGCTGATACGTTCAGGCACCGGCTGGGTCTGTCGTTTGCCGCCCAGGCTGCCGGCATCAGCACCGATCTGGTGATGCAGCGCATTCTGGACTGCGTGCCGGTCGCCTAAGCCATGCAGGGAATCGGGCGCGTCCATATCGGGCTGGAGCATCTGCTGCAAACCCGTCTATGGCTGCATGCCAGCGGCATGCACAAACGCCACCGCAGCGGTGGCCTACTGGCCGGACGGCAACTGAGCCGTCGCCACGGCCAGAGCAGCGAATTTGACCAAGTGCGCGATTACCAGCAAGGCGATGACGCCCGCCATATCGACTGGCGCGCCAGTGCCCGCGCCGACGGCATCCAATCGCGCCTGTTTCGTCAAGAACTGGACCGCCCGCTCTTCATTCTGGTCGAGCAAAGCCCAGCCATGTTTTTTGCCAGCAGCGGTCACTTTAAGTCGGTACAAGCGGCCATGGCGGCCAGCCTGCTCGGCTGGGCCGGTGAGGCTGAACAGCGTTGCATCGGCGGGTGCGTATTTGGCAGCGCCCACGACCGTTTCATACCTGCAGGCCGCCACCGCCAAGCACTCTTGCAACTGCTGCAAGCCATTACCGACGCCAACAATGCACTCAGCAGCCCCTTCAGCAGCGAACCGAGCAACCCATTATTGCAGGCGCTCAACGACTGCCGCAGCCAACTCTCACCCGACAGTCTGCTGGTCGTGATTTGCAGTCAAAGCCATCTGGATGACGCCTGCAGCGGTGTGCTCAGCGCCCTGGCTGCCCGCCACGAAAGCATCTGGCTACCAGTATACGACCCGTTGGAGCACGCCCTGCCGGCGCAGGTTGCTGGCTTGGCCGGTGCCCATAACCGTCAACTCTGGCTGAGTCGCAGCCAGCAAGCGCTGCAACAGCAATGGCAACAACAGGCGCTGCAACTTGAACAGCGCTGGCAACTGCTGGCCCGTCAGCAGCAGGCACGCTTGCTGCCCCTCTGTACCACGGACAATTTGGCCTGGCGACTGGCAGGGTTCAAGGGGGCTGGCGATGTCGCTTGAAACCCTGCATCCTCTGCTCTACCCGCCCACACCAGCGCTCGCAACCGACCTCTGGCCATGGGCCGCAGCGGTTGTCGCAATCGCCAGCGCTCTACTGTTGGCCCTGTGGCGCTACCGCCGCACCGCCCAGCCCGTAATCCATGAGCCGGCCAACCCGCTTACCGAAGCCCTCGAACACCTGCAGCAGTTGCCCAGACCCGCCGCTGGCGATCAGGCCGGCCCTTGGCTGCAACAGCTCAATCTGCTGCTCAAACGCTTCTGCGCCGTACGCTACCCGGATATTGCCAGCCACAAACTCAGCGGCCGTGAATGGCTCGCCTTTCTCGACAGCCGCTGCCCTGCTGCCGGACTGACCCGCTTTATGATTCTGGTGCAGGGCAGCTACCTACCCGACTGCCGCCTGAGCGACCACCAGATCGAAGGGCTGCATGCCGCCATCACCCGCTGGATGCGTGCCCATGTTTAGCTTGGCTTGGCCGTGGGCGCTGATAGTGCTGCCATTGCCGGCGCTGCTGCGCGGGTTGCTGCCTGCCAGCACCAACAACCGCACCGTGCTGCGCGTACCTTTTTTTCAGCCACTACACAGCCTGAGTAGTCGTCAACCACGTCGTATACACTTGGCATCCAGCGCTAATGGGGTGCTGGTGGCGCTGGTCTGGCTGTTGCTGGTCATGGCCGCCGCCCGCCCCCAATGGCACTCGCCGCAACGCTCACTGGCGGCCGATGGCCGCAACAGCATGCTGGCGGTAGACCTGTCCGCATCCATGCAAACCCGCGACCTGCAACAGCTGGACGCCAGCCGTTTCGAGATTACCCGCACGCTGGTTCAGCGCCTGTTGAACAATCGCCCCGACGACCGCTTTGGCCTGATTTTTTTTGGCAGCCAAGCATTTTTGCAAGCACCGCTGACCTTTGACCATGCCAGCCTGCAACACTGGCTGCACAGCGCTGCGCCGGGGCTGGCCGGTGACAATACTGCCATCGGCGATGCCATTGGTTTGGCCATCAAACGCCTACGCGAACTGCCGGCGCGGGACAAAAACCTGATTCTGCTCACCGACGGTGCCAACAACAGCGGCATCATGCCGCCGCGTACCGCCGCCCGCTTTGCTGCCCGCGAAGGCATCCGCATCCACACGCTGGGCATCGGTCAAGCAGCCATCGCCAGCCAGCAAGGCCCTGATCAAATCCTGCTGCAAGACCTCGCTTGGCTAACCGGCGGCCGCTACCTGCACGTTGACTCGCAAGCCGCCCTACAGCGCGCACTGGATTTTTTCGACAGCCTGCCCAGCCAGCCCCAGCAACGCGTGCACCCACATAGACAGGAGCTGTATCACTGGCCGCTACGGGCCGCGCTCGTGCTCATCCTGACAGCACTGGTCATCCGGCTGCTGCAGGGGCTGACAACACAAGGCAGGCAGCGATGAATCTGGGGCCTATACAGCTGACCAGCCCCTACTGGCTGCTGGTTACACCTCTGTTGTGGTTGCTGCTATGGCGGCTGCACAAAACAGTCGCCCACAACAGTTACTGGCAACAGGTGCTGCCCGCTGCCTTCCAGCCTTGGCTGCTGCAAACCGGCCATAGCCGTTGGGCGCAACTGCCCTGGCTACTGGCCGCCTTGGCGTCCCTGCTCGCCGGTATCGCACTGAGCAGCCCGCACACCAGCCACCCCGCCGATACGCCATCGACGCTGCAGCCCCAGCCGTTGGTGGTGGTCATGGAGTTGACACCGGATATGCTGGCCCGCGATCTGCTGCCTGACCGCCTGCACCAAATGCGTGACAAGGCACTGAGCATCCTGCAAACGCGCACCGGTGGCCTAACCGCCTTAGTGGTGTATGCCGGTTCGGCTCACAGCCTGATGCCACTGGCCAGCGATCCGGCACTGGCCAGCGAGCTGCTGCAAGCCCTGCATCCCTCGCTGATGCCCAAGGCTGGGCGTAACGCCGCCGCGGGCGTGGCCCGAGCCCTGCAACTGCTAGACAGCGGTGCCAACGGGCAAGGGCAGATTATTCTGCTAACGCACGCCCTCTCCGCTGATGAACAACAACCGCTTGTCCAGCTGCTGGGCAAACGTAGGGTGCAGCTTGCCATTCTCGGCGTTGGCAGTCCGCAAGGCGCGCCCATCCCAGCAGCACAACGCCAGGACGGCAACACCGACCCGCGTCTCAGCCGGCTGCACGAGCAATCGCTGCAACAGTTTGCCCGTCGCCACGGCTTTGACTACGCCCGCCTGCACACAGACCACAGCGACCTGCTGCAAACCGGCCTGCTGGTCAGGGACGACAGCGGCCGCCTACAGGCCCCCCGCACCCCGCAGCCGGTGGATCGTGGCTATTGGGTGCTGCTGCCGCTGCTATTACTGCTGGCACCTTTGGCTCGACGCGGCTGGCTGTTCGTCCCGCTGCTGGCGCTGCTACCCGCCCTGTACGCCGACCCCAGTTTGGCAGACAGCCCCACACGCCGCTTGGTAGAGCAAGACCCGATACGCGCCCTGCAAACACTAGAAGACCCGATGTGGCTCGGCATTGCCGCCTACCATGCCGGCGATTACCCACTGGCGGTCGAGTATTTTTCTACGCTGAACAGCGCCATGGGCTACTACAATCTGGGCAACAGCCTGATGCAGCTTGCACGATACGATACCGCGGCACAGGCCTATGAACGGGCGCTACAACTGCAACCTGACCTGCAGCCAGCCATCGACAATCGTGCTCTGGCCTACCAGCTGGCTGACTCCGCGCGCCAAGAGACTAACGGCACCGGCCTGCCCACGCCCCACGGCGACACGCCTGCTGGCCAGCCCGTCCCAGACGCAAAAACTGCTACACTGAACCCGCCCCTACCGGACTTCCAGCAAGGCGCTCTCGACACATGGCTCCAGCAAATTCCCGACAGCCCCGCCCTTCTGCTCAAGCACAGATTTCGCCAAGAGCTGCAAGCATCAGAACCCTAATTCTGGTGCTGCTGACGATGCTGCTGACAGCCGGCTCGCTGCAGGCGGCCAGCTTTAGTGCACGGGTAGACCGCCACAGCCTGCAGGCCGGCGACAG
Source organism: Thiopseudomonas sp. (assembly GCA_018384595.1). Lineage (GTDB taxonomy): Bacteria > Pseudomonadota > Gammaproteobacteria > Pseudomonadales > Pseudomonadaceae > Thiopseudomonas. The sequence goes on along the minus strand of JAHAYO010000018.1, from coordinate 38,004 downwards.
CCTGCTGCTCACACTGGAGCTGGATCAGCCCGATTATTTTGTCGATCCCGATATCAGCCCCTTGCACCAGGATTTCACTCTGCTCTCCAGCAGCCATCAGCCGCTGGTCGAACAGAACGGGCAGGCGGTCAGCCTCTGGCAACTGCGCCTGCAGCCAAAGCGCGAAGGCCGTCTGACCCTGCCTGCCCTACAGCTGGGTAATCTCAGCTCCACACCGCTGGACATCGACGTTTTGCCACGCAGCCCCGGCCAACCAGGCCAGCTAGGCCCCGTACACATAGACGCCAGCCTAGACACCGAACAGCTCTACGTACAGGCCCAAGCCATACTGACCCTGCGGGTCTTTCACTCCGTGCCGCTGTACAGCGACGGCCAGTTCAGCCCGCTGACCATCGCCGGTGCGCGGGTACACAGCTTGGGCGAGCCCGTCAGCTATCAGCACTATATTCAGGGCGTGCGCCATGGCGTTATTGAAACCCGTTTTGCGATTTTTCCGCAGGCCAGCGGCACCCTAACCATTCCGGCCCTTACCTTCACCGCCACCTTGGCAGCCAACGAAGACACCGGCGCACAATCCGGTGCGCCTGGGCGCACGGTGCAGGTCAAGAGCGCGCACATTCCACTGAAGGTGCTGCCACCGCCGGACGCGTTTCCGCCCAATGCCACTTGGCTGCCGGCACAAAACCTGCAGCTCAGCCACAGCATCAGCCCTGATCAACCGGATACCACCATGGAGCAGGCCATCCGCTACAGCCTGACCCTGCAGGCCGAAGGGCTACCCGCTACCCTGCTGCCACACCTGCTGCCCGACCAACTGGCCGGCGCACGCCTGTACGCCAATCCGGTCAGCCAGAGCGAGCGCATGGATGCCCAAGGGCTGCACAGCGAGCAATACGAAGAGCGTTTGCTGGTACCTACCCGTGCCGGCACGCTCGAATTGCCGGCACACGAGCTACCTTGGTGGAACACCCGCACCAACCAGCTTGAGTGGGCCCGCGTAGACGCCCGCAGCCTGCATATACTGGAGCCGCAGCAATCGACAGCGCCGGCGCTGGCACAGCGGCCGGCTACCGAGTTACTGCTCTGGCAACTGGCCTGTCTGCTGCTGACGCTGCTCAGCCTTGGGCTGGTGTTTTTGTGGCGGCGGGCGCGCAAGCTGCCGGCCATTGTGCCGGTTACCCCAGCGCGAACCAGCGCGCGCCTGCTGGAAAACCTTAAAAAAGCCTGTCTGGGCAACCAGCCCCAGCAGGCGCGCACAGCACTGGATCAGTGGATACGGCACAACCAGTACAGTCTGGCCAGCCTTGCGCGCAGCTCGCCCGAGCTGCAGGATGCCCAGCGCGCGCTCAATCAGGCGCTGTACACACCCGACGATCACCCCTGGGATGGCAAACCGCTATGGAATGCGGTCAGTGCTTGGGTGCAACAACAACAGCAGGACGCCAACCCACAACTGCCGCCCCTGTACCCCCCCTAAGCGCCGCTCGACTCAGGGCTGCGCCGGCCGCGCACGCCGTTGGCGGAAAAAATCCCGCAGCAGCGCTGCCGACTCGTCCGCCAGCAAACCGCCTTCTACCACGACCCTGTGATTCAAAAAAGGCTGCTCAAAAAATTGCCCTTGGCTAACGGCCATGCCGGCCCGCGGCTCGGTGGCGGCGTACACCACCCGTGCAATGCGGGCATGTACCAACAAGCCCGCACACATGCTGCAAGGCTCCAGCGTGACATACAGGGTACTGCCCGGCAGACGGTAATTGGCACGCTGGCGGGCTGCTTCGCGAATGGCCTGCATTTCGGCATGGGCGCTGGGGTCGTGCAGGCCGATGGGCTGATTGAAACCGCGCCCAATCACCTGCCCATCACAGACCAACACCGCCCCCACCGGCACCTCGCCCAGCCGCGCTCCGCAAGCGGCCAGTTCCAGCGCTTCGCGCATAAACTCAAGATCAAGACTACGATCAATCACCGGCGGCCTGTCGGCAGCCCTATAGATAGGCTTCATGGCTCACTTTCCACGGGTCAGCGTGATGTCTGGGTTATCCCAATCACCGGTAATCCGGTAACGCACGGCCGCCATACGGGCAAAGCGGTCACCGGTTAGGCGGTCAATCACAAACAGCGCACCGCCCACCGCTGGGGCACCCACCGCAATGGCCGCCAACGGCAGGTTGCGGCTGATCGGCATTTCGACCTGCAGCAGCGCATCAATCACACCGCTGGGTACATCTAGGCTGCCGTCCAGATTCAGATCACTGGATACGCCCTCCAGCGTCAGCGGCCGCAGCGTGCGGTAATGGCCACGTTCAATATCGATCAGACCATCAATACGGTCATACGACAGCCCTTTGCTCCACAGATCGGAAAAGTCCAACCGTAACCTGCGGCCAATGGATTCAAAATTAAGCAGGCCAAATACGCGCAGCGCCTGTGCGCCACCGTCCAGTGCCTGCAGCTGACCCTTACGAAGCTTGACCCCTGCCTTACCGCTCAGGCTGGCCAAACTAAAATCCAGCGGCGTGCCCGGCCAATCCAGCACCAGCCCCAGATAAAACTGCTCGCCACGGATGAACGGCTCATGCCCCCACGCCTGCAACACCCGTTCAAGGTGCTCACCGGCCAGCTCGCCCTGAAAGCTGCTGGCCGGCTTCGCACCGCCCGTCCAGCGCAGCGCGCCTTTGAGATTAGCGCCCTTAAAGCCGCCACGGATGTCATCAAACAGCACCGTCTGTGCAGCGGGCTGGCTAATGAAGGCCAGCGGCCCCAGCAGCTCATCGCCCAATAACAGCTGGGCAATGTTGACCTGCATGGCCGGAATATCACTGGGTTGCAGGCTATCAGCCGCCAACCCCGTTTCCCCTGCCGCCGCTGGCAGCTGTAAACGCTCCAGCGCAATCTCCAATGGCCCCGTGGCCGGCACCCTAATCACGCCCTCTGCCTGCTGGCTGGCCAGCTGTACCCGCCAACCTGTGCCTGCCGGCACGATGTCCAGACGCGCCTGTTGCAGCGGAATGCCGTACCCCAGCAGTTCTGCCGTTTCTAGCAACACATCCTGCACCAGCGGAGTGCTCTGCGTCTGCGCTTGGCTTGGCGGCAGGTAGCGCTCCAGCGCAGCTAGCCAGTCGGGCACCGACAGTTGCGCCAAACGCCCTTTGATACGCAGCCCTGGGCTGGCCGGCACCCGCGCCGCACGCCCATCCAGCACCAGCTCGCCGCGCAGCGCAGCGTCCTTACCTTGCCCCAGCGCCAACAGGGCATTTAGCCGCTGGCCATGCTGCAACCGGTAATGTTGGCCTGTGTCATCCAGCGTCATGTGCCAGAGGGTTGGCACCTGTTCAGTAGCCGCCTTGCCCAGCGGCGCAGGTAGATCAATGCGCACGCCCTGCAAGTTACTGTCCACCTGCAACTGGCCGCCCTGCTCCCACACCTGCAAATCCAGCTGGTAATCAAAACTGCCATTCAGGGGCGATGCACTCAGCTCCAGCCATTGCTGCAGGCGCTCGGCCTGCATGCGCCCTTTGCCGCGCAACTGCGCCGACCAAGCTTTAGCACCCTTCTGTGGTGCCACGCTGGCAGTAAACGGCTGCCCCAGAAAGCGTCCGCTGAGGGCATCACCGAACAGTCCGCGCTGACTATCAATCCGCAACGTGCCCTTTAGTTTTTCAAAGGCAAGCCCATACTCCGGCATCTGCAGGCGGTTATCGTCCAGCACCAGATCCAATACAACATGGGCCAGCTGGTCGGCGGCCAGCGGGATATCCAGCTGCAAATGCCCGGGCAGACGGCCTTGCCCCTGCCAGTCAGCCAACTGCGGCAGGCTGGTCGCCAGCGGCGTTTTTTGCACCATATACAGGGCATCCGCCAGCGTACTGTCCAGCTGCGTTTCAACCCGCAATTGCGCCGGCCCTGATGTTGGATAGCTTACCTGGGCATGGCTTTGTCCCACCGCCGTATCCAGAATGCGGGCACGGTCAATCTCGACCTCAATACCGCGATTATCCACATACACCCGCGTGCGCCCTTCGTGCAGAGACGGCCAACCCGGTTGCCAAGCCAGCTCTGCATTGTCGACATCAAAAAACAGACTGACCGAGCGCGCCTCCGGCGGCACGCCGCTGGCCAGCGAGCCCTGATATTGAAAATAGCCCTGATGGATATCGCCGCCACGAATGGCTGCGTGCAGCCAGTCCCACAGCTCTTTCTGTTTGTCACGCAGCACCAGCGGCAGGTATTTGTCCTTGTAGGATGCTTGGCCATTGCGCAGCCCAACCCGCAGGTCCATATAGCTTTCCAGCCCTGGGGTCTGCGGTATGGCTATGACAAAGTCGCCGGCCAGCTCCCCCTCATCGCCCTGCACCTGCAGGTAGGGACTGGTCAGTTCGAAATCAAGCTGCTCATTCAGCGCCCACGTCAGACGGGCACGGGCCTTGTGATACTGCCAAGGCTCGGCAAACAGCTCGCGCAGGTACAGGCTAAAACCCGAGCTATCCAGATGCAGTTCGCCGCCGGCCAAACTGCCAAACAGACGCCCATGGATACCGGTAGCCCCCGGCACATTCTTCCACGGGCTGTAATCCAGAGCGCGGATATTGGTGTCGTATTCCAGTTGCTGCTGCCAAGGCAAGCCCGGATGCCAGCGCAGGCGGGTATTGACCAGCTGCCCGCGAAAGTCGAGTTGGCGCAGAATATCCTGGGCCAATTCTGGCATCGGTACATGCTGCAACACGGCAGCCAGCAGCGGCTCCAGCTGCAGCTGCTGGAACGCCAGTTCGACTGCGGTGGACGCCGCCGGCGTATCAGCCGCTTGACGCAGCTGCAGCGCTAGGTTTTGCATGCTGCCCTGCGGCTGCAGGCGCACGTTGAACTGTGGCAGCCACAGCCGCCGCTGCCGTTGGTCTTCATGGTAATCGGCCTGAATGTGGCCCAGTTCCAGCTGCACAGGCTGTTGCTGCCACTGCCCGTGCAGCAAGCCGCCGGTCGTCTCCAGCTGCAGGCGCTTGAGCCTGCCATGACTGGCGGTCAGCCAAAGCTGCACGGGCAGGCGCACACTGTCCAACTGTAAATCCGGCGCTAACTCAGCACGCCAGGCAGCGGGTAGCCAGTGCAACCAGTTGCTGTCTGGCAGGCTCAGATACCCCTGCATGCTGGCCTGCTGCCACTGCGCCAGACTGCCGCCTAACCGCAGCGATAGTGCCAGCGGCTGACCATCAGGCAGCAGCAAGCGGGCCTGTATCTGATGCCCACGCCCAGCGCGCTCCAACATCAGACTGGCCTCTCGCAGCTCCAGCGGGGCGCTGCCTTGCGGGTGAATACGGATGCGGGCATCCACCAACCCCAGATGTCCGATACGCTCCAACTGCGCCAGCAGAGCTGCCGGTTCTTGCGGCTTAGCGTTGGTATCACCGCCGGTGGCTATGCCGTTGAGCAGCCAGCGCCCGTCTTGCTGTTGCTGCAGCTCCAGATCAACGCCCTGCAGGCTGATGGCCGACAGCGACCAACCGCCGCGCCACAGGCTGCCCAGCATATCGGGCCGAAAGTGCAAGCGCGCTATCGACAGCGGCTGACTGCCAGCGCCCAAGCGCACATCTTCGGCATATAGCCAGGGCGAAACCCCGTGCCAGCCGGCATGCAGCCGGCCCAGATGTACCGGCTGCCCCAGCTGGCTGCTCATCCAGTCTTGAATTTCAATACGGTAAGCATTGAGCATGGGTACCAGCAGGCGTCCAGCACTCAGGTAAAGCGTGCCCAGCAACACCAGGATCACACCTGCCCAGACTAGCGGCTGCCACAACCAGCGCTTTAGCAGCGCCATGCCATGCGGCCCTGTCTGCTGCTTTGTGCGCTGCGTGTTACGAAATTACAGCAATACAATGTCATATTGCTCCTGCGAATAGAGGCTCTCGACCTGCAACTTGATCGGTCGGCCAATGAAAGTTTCTAGGTCTGCCAGATTGGCCGATTCCTCATCCAGCAAGCGGTCCACCACATTCTGACTGGCCAGCACCAGATAACCCTCAGCCTGATAGGCGCGTGCCTCGCGCAAGATCTCGCGAAACACCTCATAACAGACTGTTTCCGCAGTACGCAGTTCACCACGGCCCTGACAGGTTGCGCAGGGCTCGCACAGCAGCTGACTAAGGCTTTCGCGGGTACGCTTGCGTGTCATCTGCACCAGCCCCAGCTCGGTAAGGCCGGTAATGTGGGTCTTGGCATGGTCACGTTCCAGCTGGCGCTCCAGCGTGCGCAACACCTGGCGCCGGTGTTCTTCGTCTTCCATGTCGATAAAATCGATAATGATGATACCGCCCACGTTGCGCAGCCGTAGCTGGCGGGCAATGGCCATGGCCGCCTCAAGATTGGTCTTGAAAATGGTTTCTTCCAGATTACGATGCCCGACAAAGGCGCCGGTGTTGACGTCTATGGTGGTCATGGCCTCTGTCGGATCAATAATCAGGTAGCCCCCCGACTTGAGCGGCACTTTGCGCTCCAGCGCACGCTGGATTTCATCTTCGATGCCATGCAGGTCAAACAAAGGCCGTTCGCCGGGGTAATGTTCGATCAGCGCATCCACTCCGGGCACCAGCTCGCTGACAAACTGTTGCGCCCGGCCTAGGGTTTCCCGCGAATCAATGCGAATTTTTTCGGTTTGCTCGCCAACCAGGTCACGCAAGGTACGTAACGCCAGTGGCAACTCTTCATAGATCAGGCCATTGCCGCCGCGAATCTGCTCCTGCACCTGCTGCCATAGCCGGTACAGGTAGAGGATGTCGGCCTTCATGTCGTCTTCGGTGACGCCCTCGGCGGCGGTGCGGATGATAAAGCCGCCAAAATGCTGCAAACCTTCTGCCGCCAGACAGCGGCCAACCAGCTCTTTAAGTCGGTCACGTTCGCTTTCATCTTCGATTTTCAGCGAGACGCCAATATGGCCGCTGGACGGCATGTGTACCAGATAGCGCGACGGCATAGAAAAATAGGTGGTCAGCCGCGCGCCCTTGCTACCGATTGGGTCCTTGGTGACCTGAACCACCAGCGCCTGCCCGTCATGCAGCAGGCCACTAATGCTGTCTATTTGTCGGCCCTCCGGCACTTGCAACTCGCCAATATGGATGAAAGCCGCCCGTTCCAGCCCAATATCGACAAAAGCGGCCTGCATACCGGGCAATACTCGCACCACCCGTCCTTTGTAAATATTGCCCACCAGCCCACGGCTTTGGGTGCGCTCAATATGTACTTCCTGCAAAACACCGTTTTCCACCACCGCAACCCGAGTTTCCATGGGGGTGATGTTCATCAGAATTTCTTCGCTCATAGCGGTATCCGTTGCCGGTCCTTCTTTTTATCGTGTAGGCAGGCTGCCGTTGCTGGGTCGTGCCTACTTACGGGGCGCAACTCAAACTGCAGACATAAAAAATGCCGGTTCTTGGTGCAAGACCGGCATTCCCTACGGCGCGTCTGGCGAGCCTCCGCTGTTTAAAATACAAAATTGATGTGGCGGTTTTCATCCAGCGTCAGGGTGCGTTTTTGCGTGAGTCCCTGATAGCGCACCTCTACGTTGTATACCCCAGGTTCTAACATCAACGATACGGGCGTAGAGCCATAGGGCTTTTTGTTGACCAGCACCTGATCGCCGTATTTGTTGCTACGCACAATCAGCGACACTGAATGGGTTTCACACAGCTCAGCCGAGGCACCCGTCAGTGCACAGGCCATCATCTTGCGCGGCACAATCTCAGCATTGACCTCAACCTCTGCCGTCACTGCACCCTGCAGGCTCATGCTGGCGTCGGCAAATTTACGGGTAAAGCGGCTGGTATACCAGTCAGGGCTCAACTGCACCTGCACATCCAGCTCGGATAGCGCACCTGATAACGCCTGCTGATAATGCTCTTCGATCCAGCCATGAATACGCGATTCGAGTGGGTATTCATTCAGACAGGTACTCAGGCTCTTGCTGGTGACACACTTGAAACCGATGGTTTCGCGAAAACTGAGGTCGCGTTCAAGGTGACGCGCAACGTCCTGTACTTGGCGCAATGCCTGCTCACGCTGCTGAGCCGCATAGCTGGCCTGCAAACGCTCAAGGTCACGCTGCTTGCCAGTCAGTTGCAGCTGACGTGCGGCCAGCTCTTCCTGAAGAACAGCCAGCCCTTCAGAGAGCTTTTTTTCATCCTGCAGCAGCTGCTCGTGATGCTCAAACAGGCTGTCAAGGCGTTTGCGCAAACCGTTGTTTTGTAGAATTTCTTCGGTTTCGCTGCGAATGGATTTTTTGCTGTCTTCCAAGCGCAATCTGGATGCTTCATAACGGCCGAATTCAACATTCAAGCGGTTATCGAGATCCAGCTTGCTCTGCGCCAGCGTTTCCACTTCGCTGGCCAGTGTATCTAGGTCAGCTTGGCTGATCAGCTGGCCATCAACAGGCAGGGTGATTGTGCGTGCTGGCGAGCTAACAGGTCCAGCCCCTTCCACGCTGGCCGGCTCGGCGGCCTGCCCGGTCATGGCAACCACACTGCCACCTGTCACACCAACGGACAGCAAAGCAACCAGCAACCACCGCGACACCCTGCCACCGAGCAGCCTGCTAGATGTTGTCTGGCCACCTATATCCTGGCAATGCGCTTGTTTCCCCATACCCAAACCCGCTTATTGTATTTAATGAATGCCTGCGCTCTATCTGCTGCAGGCGGGCACGCCTTGTGTAGCCGGCCTCTAGTGTTACCCTGTATTGCAGGTGCCTCAGTGTATAGCAAGCCGGCGCACGCCCCAACCCCGTGAGCGGATCAGTGCCTTGCCAGCCATCGCTGCAAGCCGTGCATTATCATGTAAAGCCATGGCCAGATCAAACCACTTAGTAGCGCCGGCACCAGATACTGTACCAACGGACGCGCCGTATCGGTCAAGTGCTCCAGCAGCATCAGCACCAGCTGCCCCAGCACATACAGCAGCGCCAAATAAAAAGCCTGCTGCCAGAAAGGAAATATTTGCAACCGCTGCTGAAAGCGCAAAATTACATAGGCCACCAGCGTCAAAAATAGCGCATGAAAACCCAGCAAACTGCCATACAAAATGTCTTGCAGCAGCCCGATCAGCCAGACCAGCGTTAGGCGAAAACCACCGCGTGATTCAAGCACCCAGTACGACACTACTAGGGCCAGCCACAACGGCCGCCATTCGCGCATGAAGTCGGGCAACGGTGCCACTTCTAGCACACAGGCCAGCAGCACACTGAGCACAGCCAACACAAAACGTACCGCCGAGGAACTCATAGCTGCCCCTCCGGCCCTTCAGTGGCACGCGCTTCGTTCTCTGCTTCTACAGCCATCTCATCCCTTGCATCAGCGCTACCCGCCTGCGGTGAATGCCCTTCAGCAAACACCAACAAAAAATGCCGGCTGCGATCCAGCGCGGCGGCAGGCGCAGCATGCACCATGGCAAAGGGCTGGCCCGTGGCTCGCTCAACACGGGTCACCACCCCAACCGGATAGCCAGCCGGAAAACGCTGTGCCATACCGGAGGTCACCAGCAGGTCACCCTCTTTGATATCCGCGTTATCGGCCACGTAGCGCAACTCGATCATGCCAGGCTGGCCGGTGCCGCCACCTATCGCCCTGAGTCCGTTACGGGTCACCTGAACCGGCAAACTGTGACTGTTATCGGTGAGTAATAGAACGCGGGCGCTAAACGGCATCACCTCCACCACCTGCCCCATCACCCCACGCGCATCCAGCACCGGCTGCCCCTGATACACACCATGGCGGCTACCCTTGTTGATCAGTAGTTTGTGGGTTTGTACGTTGGGGTCAACGCCCAGCAGCTCGGCAACCAAAACCTGCTCTTCCAGCAGCGCTGACGAGTTGAGCAGCTCGCGCAAGCGCACGTTCTGCTCGGTCAGGGTGGCCAGTTTTTGCATGCGCCGTTGCATCAGCAGCGTGTCGGCGCGCAGGCGCTCGTTTTCGGCCAGAATATCGCTACGGCTGGTAAGCAGTTGCGAGACAGTATCCAAGCTGCGGCCGGGCAGATCACCCGCCCAGTAAATCGGGGTCAGGATGATCCCTGCATGGCTGCGCAGCGACTGCAGCCAAGAGCCATGCGCATCCACCAGCATGCAGAATATGGATAACAGGGCAAAAAAGACCAGCCGGACGGTTAGCGGGGAGCCCTTGGAAAATATGGGTTTGATGATGTACACCTTGGAGAGGTTGTGGTCATGCCGGCCGCACCGCCACGCCCGCCACACCCGTTGCCTGTCATCGCAGCATGCTGCGATGACAGGCACAGGATTAGTCCGCCGATAGCAAGTCCATGGCGTGTTGTTCCATCATGGCCAGCGCACGCCCCCCACCGATGGCAACACAGGTTTTGGGGTCTTCGGCCACAATCACCGGCAAGCCGGTTTCCTGCGACAGCAGTTTGTCCATATCGCGTAGCAGCGCACCACCGCCGGTCAGTACCAAGCCGCGCTCGGCGATATCAGAGGCCAGTTCGGGCGGCGATTGCTCGAGCGCACTTTTTACTGCCTGCACAATTTGGCTAAGTGATTCTTGCAGCGCTTCCAGCACTTCCTGCGAGTTCAGGGTAAAGCTGCGTGGCACGCCCTCGGCCAGGTTGCGGCCGCGCACGTCAAATTCCAGCAGGTCGCCGCCGGGGAAAGCGGTGCCGATATGCTGCTTGATCTGCTCGGCAGTGGACTCGCCAATCAGACTGCCGTAGTTACGGCGCACATAGGTGATGATGGCCTCATCAAAACGGTCACCGCCGACACGAACCGATTCCGCATAGACCACGCCATTAAGAGAGATCAGCGCAATTTCAGTGGTACCGCCACCGATATCCACCACCATGGAGCCGCGCGCTTCTTCCACCGGCAGGCCGGCACCAATCGCAGCGGCCATTGGTTCTTCGATCAGGTACACCTCACGGGCACCGGCCCCCAAGGCCGATTCGCGGATGGCGCGACGTTCCACTTGAGTGGATTTGCAGGGCACACAGATCAGCACGCGCGGACTGGGCTGGATAAAGCTGTTTTCGTGCACTTTGTTGATGAAATACTGCAACATTTTTTCGCACACATTGAAGTCGGCAATCACACCGTCCTTCATCGGGCGAATGGCTTGGATGTTGCCAGGGGTACGCCCCAGCATCAGCTTGGCGTCGGAACCAACGGCTACAACACTTTTTTGGTTGCCCTTGGTGCGGATGGCGACCACTGAAGGCTCGTCAAGCACAACACCCTTGTCACGTACACAAATCAGGGTGTTGGCCGTGCCCAGGTCGATGGACAGGTCACTGGAAAAAATACCGCGAATCTTTTTGAACATGAAATTAAAACCTGAGCAAGGCGCGTTTAAAACTCGCCGCAAAAAAAATAGTGGGAAACTGTAACAATCATCAGCCTTTTGGGCAAGCGGCACACTGTGCTAGATTGTGTGCCCTTACGGGCTGGCTGTTCGCTTTATACCGGCCAACAGACCACGTCCGCCCAGAAAAATTCCGTCAAGGGAGAACACCGATGGCCCTCACGCCCGACGACCTGAACAGTCTCGCCCGCCTGACCATGCTCGAACCCGCTGCCCTGCCAGCCCTGTCCGCTTCGCTGGATCAGGCCATCCTGCTGGCTGCCGGCATCCGCCAGACTGATACAGCCAACACAACACCGCTGATCAGCCCGCTCGATCTGACTCAGCGTTTGCGCGCCGACCACGTCAGTGAAACCGATCAGCGCGACCGTTACCAGCAGCTGGCTCCAGCCGTGCAGGACGGCCTCTACCTTGTGCCCAAAGTGCTTGACTGAAGGATCTGCAACCATGCATCAAATGACCCTGGCCCAGCAGGCCAACGCGCTGGCGAAAAAAGCCTTCTCCGCCCGCGAGCTTACCCAACACTATTTAGCGCGCATTCAGCAACACGATGGCGCGCTTAACAGCTTTATTACCACCACCGCTGAACAGGCACTGGCTCAGGCCGACGCCGCCGACCAGCAACGCAACAGCGGTAACGCCAGCGGCCTGACCGGCCTGCCACTGGCGCACCAAGACAGTTTCTGCAGCGAAGGCGTGCGTACCAGCGCTGGCTCCAAAATGCTTGATAACTTTATTGCTCCCTACAGCGCGCACCTGCTGGAACGCCTGCAACAGGCCGGTGCCCTCTCGCTGGGCAAGCTGAACATGGACGAATTCGGTATGGGCAGCAATGGCCAGAACAGTTTTTACGGCGCTGTGACCAACCCTTGGGACTCACAGCGGGTATCAGGCGGCGCAGCGGCCGGCAGTACCGTGGCCGTGGCCGCTGGCCTGGCCGCCGCCAGCACCGCCTGCGACACCTTGGGTGATGCCCGCCTGCCCGCCGCCTATCTGGGCCTGACTGCGCTGCGCCCCACCTATGGCCGTATTTCTCGCCGCGGCATCACCGCCCACGCGTCCAGCTTTGACCAAGCCAGCTTTATTACCCGCAGCGCCGAAGACGTCGCTCTGCTGCTACAGGCCAGCGCCGGACTCGACACGCACGACTCCACCTGCGCCGACCAGCCGGTTGACGACTACAGCGCCAGCCTTGTCCAGCCTCTAAGCGGGCTGAAAATCGGCATCCTGCGCGAGCTGTTTGACGCCCAACTGGACAGCCAGCACGGTGCTGCCATTCTGGCCGCCGCCGAGCAACTGCAGGCACTGGGTGCCAGTCTGGTTGATATCCAACTGCCCCAGCTAGACCAAGCACAAGCCTGCGCCCTGATCATCAGCAGCGGCGAAGCCTCCACCAACCTGTCGCGCTATGACGGTGTGCGTTTTGGCCATCGCTGTGCCGACCCCAAAGACCTGTCCGACCTGTATCAGCGCAGCCGCAGCGAAGGTTTTGGCGACGAGGTCAAGCGCCGCCTACTGTTAGGTGCGCACTACCTGTCGGCGGCCCAGTACAACGACTACTACGTGCATGCACAAAAGGTACGTCGTTTGATTAAAAACGGCCTGCAAACCACCTTTAGCGAGGTTGATCTGTTGCTGGCTCCGGTCGCTGCCGGCGCTGCTCCGCTGATTGGCGAATCAAGCACCGCGCAAGACCTAAACGCTCAGCGCTACTGTCTACTGGCCAGTCTGGCCGGTCTGCCGGCGCTGAGCTTGCCCTGCGGCCTGGTTGACGATCTTCCGGTCGGCGTGCAGCTACTGGCACCCTGGTTTGCCGAAGCCCGCCTGCTCAACGCCGCCCACCAGTATCAACAAGCCACCGACTGGCATCTGCGCCGTCCCGCCGGATTCTAAGGAGCCCCCGACATGCAATGGGAAACCGTAATCGGGCTGGAAATCCATGCCCAGCTCGCCACCAAAACCAAAATTTTCTCTGGCAGCAGCACCGAGTTTGGCGCCGAGCCCAACACTCAGGCCAGCGCCGGTGATCTGGCCATGCCCGGCACCCTGCCGGTGCTGAACGAAGAAGCCGTGCGCATGGCTTGTCTGTTCGGTCTGGCGGTGGATGCCGAGATCGGCGAAATCAACCGCTTTGACCGCAAAAACTACTTCTACCCGGACCTGCCCAGCGGCTACCAGACCAGCCAGATGGACTTGCCGATTGTCGGCAAGGGCCACATGGACATCACCTTGGAAGACGGCAGCAGCAAGCGCATCGGCATCACCCGCGCCCACCTGGAGCAGGATGCCGGCAAAAGCCTGCACGAAGATTTCAGCGGTATGAGCGGGATCGACCTCAACCGTGCCGGCACCACCCTACTGGAAATCGTTTCCGAGCCGGAAATCAGCAACGCCAAAGAGGCGGTAGCCTATGCCCGCGCCATTCACAGTCTGGTGCAGTACCTGGGCGTCTGCGACGGCAACATGGCCGAAGGCTCGTTCCGCTGTGACTGTAACGTCTCGGTGCGCCCAGTCGGGCAAAAAGAGTTCGGCACCCGTACCGAAATCAAAAACGTCAACTCGTTCCGCTTTATCGAACGCGCCATCAACACGGAAATCCAGCGCCAGATCGAGCTGATCGAAGACGGCGGCAAGGTGGTGCAGCAAACCCGCCTGTACGATCCGGCCAAAGACGAAACCCGCGCCATGCGCGACAAGGAAGAAGCCACCGACTACCGCTACTTCCCCTGCCCAGACTTGCTGCCGGTGGTGATTGAGCGTGACTATCTGGAGCAGCTGCGCCAGACCCTGCCGGAGCTGCCCACGCAAAAGCGTCAACGCTTCCAGAGCGAATTTGGCCTGTCTGCCTATGACGCCAGCGTACTGACCGCCAGCCGCGCCATGGCCGATTATTACGAACAGGCGCAACAGGTCTGCGGCGATGCCAAACTGGCCGCCAACTGGGTGATGGGCGAGCTGTCCAGTCTGCTCAACAAGGACAACCTGGATATCGAACAGTCACCGGTTAGCGCGCAGCAACTGGGCGAGCTGCTGGTACGCATCAAAGACAACACCATCAGCGGCAACATTGCCAAAACGGTATTTGAAGCCATCGCCAATGGCGAAGGCAGCGCCGATGACATCATCGACCAGCGCGGCCTGAAGCAAGTCACCGACAGTGGCGCTATCGAGTCCATTCTTGACGTGATGCTGGCGGCCCATGCCACGGAAGTTGAGGAGTACCGCAGCGCCGATGACAACCGCCGCAAAAAAATGTTCGGCTTCTTTGTCGGCCAGGCGATGAAGGTGTCTAAGGGCAAGGCCAATCCGCAACAGGTCAACCAGCTGCTGAAACAAAAGCTGGAAGGTTGATGATGTTTTGCACTGCGGTGTGTGGTGGGCCGGACTCCGGCCCTGCCCAACCCGCAGCACGCCCTGTGCGGGTGGAAGGAATTGGCCCAGCGTAGCTGGGCTAGTTTCGTCAACAGCGACAGGTCATAAGCCCACTAAAACGCCTGCCGCGCACAAAAATCAAACCAGCGCCAATTTGCGTGCCACCGCTATACGCCCCGCATCGGGGAAAATATCCACCCCGTAGGCCAGCACCTCGACGCCTGCTGTTTTGGCCGCTTCCAAGGCTGCCGCATAGGCCGGATCAATCTCAGCCGCGACACGCACCGCTGATATCCCACTTAGGTTCACGCAATACACCAACACGCTACGCTGTCCGGCCTGCGCTAACCGCGCCAGCTCGCGCAGATGCTTGCTGCCACGCTCGGTGACGGCATCGGGAAAGGCCGCCACAGACGAGTCGGCGAAGCCCAGCGTGACGCTTTTTACCTCGACAAAAACCTGTTCTGCGCCATAGTCCAGACAAAAGTCAGCGCGGCTGTTTTCCTCGCCATAGCGCACTTCGCGGTGCAGACGGTCAAACCCCGCCAGCTCGCTAATCACACCCTTATGTAAGGCTTCTTCCACCAGCGCGTTGGCGCGGCCGGTATTAACGCAGGCCAGGCGGCCATGGGGCGTTTGCAGGATTTCCAACGTGGCCTTGAGCTTGCGCTTGGGGTCGTCATTACGCACAAACCAAGCCGGCGCGCCCACCTGCAGGCAATTAAGCATAGAGCCGGTATTGGGGCAGTGCGCGGTCAGCACGCTGGCGTCGGCGCATTCAATATCGGCAAAAAAACGTTTGTAACGCTTAAGCAAGCGCCCCTGCTCCAGCACCCCGTCAAACTGCATGACGGGCCTTCCACTCGGTCAAGCCCGCTGCGATACGCGCCACCGCCTGTTGCAGGCGGGGTACTGGCTGCGTATAGGCAAAACGCACATGTTCGCCGGCGCGGTGGCGACCAAAATCCACGCCCGGCGTGAAGGCAACATGCTGTGTTTCCAGGAAGTAACGGCAAAATTCGTAAGAATCCCCGCCCAGGGCGGAAATGTCGGCATACAGGTAAAACGCACCCTGCGGCTCCACTTCGATACGCAAACCCAACTCACGCAGGGCCGGCAACAGGTAATCGCGACGGGCAGCAAATTCGTGACGGCGTTGCTCGAAAATGGCCTGTGCCTGCGGCGTAAAGCAGGCCAGCGCCGCATGCTGCGCGAGGGTGGGCGCACTGATATAAAGGTTTTGCGCCAGCTTTTCCAACTCAGGAATTGCCACCTCGGGTGCCACCAGCCAACCCAGCCGCCAGCCGGTCATGCCAAAGTATTTAGAAAAACTGTTGAGCACAAAGGCGCGTTCATCCACCTCCAACACGCTAGGCGCATCCAGGCCGTAGGTCAGGCCGTGGTAGATCTCGTCCACCAGCAGCGTGCCGCGCTGCTCGCGCACCGCTTGGCTCAGACTGCCCAGCTCATCACGGCTGAGCACGGTGCCGGTCGGATTGGCCGGCGAGGCCACCAGTGCGCCCACGCAATCGGCATCCCAATAGCGCTGCACCAGATCGGCGGTCAGCTGATAGTTCTGTTCGGGGCCCACCGGCACCAACTGGGCACCGCCCTCCACCACCCGCAAAAAATGGCGGTTGCAAGGGTAACCGGGGTCGGCCAGCAGCCAGTGTTTGCCAGGATCAACCAACAGCGCGCTGGCCAGCAACAAAGCGCCTGAGCCACCCGGCGTCACCACCACCCGCTGCGGGCTGATAGTCACGCCATACCGCAGCTGGTAAAAACCGGCAATCGCCTCGCGCAACTGCGGCAGGCCCAACGCTGGGGTATAGCCCGTAGCGCCGGCATCCAGCGCCTGACGTGCCGCCTGCATGATGGGTTCGGCCGTGGTAAAGTCCGGCTCGCCAATCTCCAGATGGATCACATCGTGACCCGCCGCCTGCAGCGCGTTGGCCTGCTGCAGCAACGCCATGACATGAAACGGCTCAATCGCTCGGCTGCGCGCGCTAAAGTTAAAACTCATCAATCAGTTACTCCGTACTTCATCAATCACGGCACACAGCTGCTCCAGCGCATCCAGCATCTGCAGGCTGGGGCGCACCAGCCCCTCATCGGGCACCACCCGTACTGGCGGGCGTATCGCCGCCGGCCAACTGTCGGCCAGCTCAGCGCGCCCCACCAGCAACAGTTGCGGCTGGCGGGCCATGACCTTTTCAATATCCACCTGCGGGGCGGGCAAGGGCAGATCGGCAAAAATATTGCGCGCACCGCAATAACGCAGCGCATCACTGACAATCTGCTGGCCGCCCAGCGTATACATGGGTTTGTCCCACAGCTGATAAAACAGCGGCACTAGGGGCTGGTCGGCATACTGCTGTTCGAGCTGCACCAGACGCTGACGCATAGCGTCCGCAATCCGCGCACCGCTTTGCTCCAGTCCCAGCTGTGCGCCCAACACCGCATATTGTTGCGCCAGCGCCTGCATGGTTTGCGCACTGGCGTGAAACACCTCGATACCGCTCTGCTCTAGCTGACGCAAAGTGCGCGGGCCAATGCTACCCGGCCAATACAGCACTAAGTCCGGCTGCAGCAACAGAACCTGCTCCAAATCCAGCTGCCCCGCCGTACCCAGTTCAGGAACCTCGGGCAGCTGCACGTGCTCTGGGCCGCCCTGCAATCGGCCCACCAAGAGGTGAGCGGCATCCAGATCCAGCATCATTTCAGTCAGCGAGGGTGCCAAGCTGATCACCCGCTCGGCTGCCAGTCCCGGCAGGCTCCATGCCAGCCACAGTACGAGCCAGCACCGCACACTCACAGCTTGGCCCACAGCTGTACCGGCGTGCGATACAACCAGAGCAGCAACAGGCTGGTCATGCACAGCAACAAGACTGGCGTCTGTTCCAGCCCCAGCACGCGTCCCACCAGCGCTGCTGCAGCCGGCAACAGCGCCATCAGCAGTGCGCGGCGGCGCACCTGAAAATAGGTCGCCCATAGCTTGGGCAGGCGCTGCGGCACGGCCACCGAAAATTCGACCAGAATCGTCTTGAAGGTATTAAAAGGGGCGCGGCTGAAAAAGACGCTGAGCAAACCGGCAATAAAAAACACCAAGCCGGCCACCGAATGCTGCAACAGCTCAAGTGGCGCAAAGGGCAGCGGTGCCTTCAACACCACCACCAGCACCAGCAGCGCCAACCACCATTGCAGGGCTGAATGCAAACGCAAAGAACGGCTATCCATGGTTAGTCGTGGTGCTCGTCCTGATGCTCACGGCCCAGCAGATGACCCAGCTTATCGGCCTTAGTGGCCAGGTAAAGCTGGTTATAGGGGTTTTGTCCCACCTGCAGCGGCTTGCGCTCGCTGATCGCCACGCCAAAGCCCTTGACCGCACTGACCTTGCGCGGGTTGTTGGTCATCAGGCGCAGCGAATGCACCCCCAGATGATCCAGCATCGGCTTACAAATGGAGTAATCACGCAGGTCAGCGGCAAAGCCCAGCTGCTCGTTGGCTTCCACCGTATCCGCGCCACCGTCTTGCAGCTGATAAGCACGAATTTTGTTGAGCAGGCCGATACCGCGACCTTCCTGGCGCAGATACAGCAGCACGCCACGTCCCTCTTCAGCAATGGCGCGCAAAGCAGCCTCTAGCTGGGCACCGCAGTCGCAGCGCTGGCTAAACAGGGCGTCACCGGTCAGGCATTCGGAGTGCAGACGGCCTAGCACTGGCTGGCCATCATCAATCTCGCCCAGCGTCAGCGCAACGTGCTCTTTGCCCGTTTCTTGGTCAAGAAAACCGTGCATGGTGAATACGGCAAAGGGGGTGGGCAGTCTGGATGCCGCAACAAAAACAACAGCCACTGGAAACTCCTGGCATCAGCAATTCAAGCGCGCGATTGTACTGTTTTAGTCGCCTGCTGACCAACAAAAGCCCATTTCTGCGCCGTAATCCATCCCCTTGCCCGCTGCCGCCACGCAGCGCCCAGCACAGTGCCTGACGCTTAGGCGTCGGTTTTGCGGCGCGCGCGTGGATGGGCTTGGTCGTACACCTGCGCCAGATGCTGAAAGTCGAGATGGGTATAGATTTGGGTGGTGCTGATATTGACGTGGCCCAGCAGCTCTTGCACGGCGCGCAGGTCTTGCGACGACTCCAGCATATGACTGGCAAACGAGTGGCGCAGCATGTGCGGATGCAGGTGCTGGCCCAGCATTTGCTGGCCGGCTTGCTTCAGGCGCTGGCGCACCACCGACGGATGAATGCGCGCACCGCGCTCGCCGACAAACAGCGCCTGCGGGTCTTTAGCCAGCTGAGCGCGCACCGCCAGCCAGTCCTGCAGGGCAGCGCGGGCCTGACGGCCTACCGGCAGGTCACGCTGCTTACCGCCCTTGCCCAGCACCCGTACCTGACCGGCAGCCAAGTCCAAATCGGGCAGGTCCAACCCGGTCAGCTCAGACAGGCGCAGCCCAGAGGAATAAAACAGCTCCAGCATGGCGCGATCGCGCTGTTCAATCAGGCTGTCAGCAGGCAGCTGATCAAGCAATTGCCCAGCGCGATCCACGTCCAGTGTACGAGGCAGACGTTTTTCGCCTTTGGGCGCGCGAATGCCTAGGGCTGGATTGTTGATCACCACCCCTTGGCGTTGCAGATAACTAAAGAAGGTACGCAGCGAGGACAGCATGCGCGCAATGCTGGCAGCGGCATAGTGCTGGCGGCGCAAGCTGGCCAACCACTGGCGCACATCAGCCGCTTGCAGAGCATCCCAACGGGTGATGCCGTGCTCAGCACAAAAACTCATCACCTGCTCCAGATCACGCTGAGCGGCCTCCAAACTGTGCGCAGACAGCTGACGTCCTGCGCGCCGCTCCAGCTGCCAAGCATCCAGTTGCGCGTGCATCAGGGCTGGTCACTGCCACGGCAATGGGCCTGCAGCAGCGGCGGCAGGATACGGGCCAGTACCTGAGCCACAAAGTCGAGAAACAGGGTGCCCACGCTATGGCTGTAACGCTGCGGATCTGGGCTGCCCAGCGCCAGTACACCCTGCAACAGCGGATCACCAAAGCCGGCCACGGCAGCAGAACGCACCTCGCCCGCCGCCGCACCAAATAAAAACTCCAGCTCACGCGGACGCAGCGCGCCACACACCATCTGCTCGTGCATCAACAGCGGCATCTGCTGGCGCACCCGCGCCAGCGGTACGCTGCGCACCACATCCAGCTGGTAATCAGACACCAGCAGCAGGCCGCAGACAGGAACCCGAAAGCGCTCGCGCAGGCCATCATCCAGCGTGGCTACTAGGCTTTCTAGGCTGTTGGCCGCCAGTAGGTCCAGCGTCAACTGGCGGGTCAGTTCAAACAGGCGGTCGTTGTCACGCGCCACCTCAACCAGCCGCTGCATACGCTGTTGCAGCGCGTTACTGCGCTCGCGCAGCAGGCTCATCTGGCGCTCGACCAGCGAAACAGTGCTACCGCTGGCATGGGGAATACGCAGCTCGGCCAGCACCTCGGTCTGCTGCACAAAAAAATCTGGGTGACGGCGCAGGTAGTCGGCCACCAGCGCATCATCCAGAATTTTGATGTCTTCACTCATAGCTGTATCTGTCCTTCAAAGGCCAAGGTGGCGCGGGCAAAGAGTTGTAGGCTGTCGTGCTGCAGACCGTGTTCGAGCAGCAAGCAATCCTGCTGCCATTCCACCCGCACCGCCGGAGCGTGCAGGTGCTGACGTACCATGCCGGCAATCAAACACACCGGATCATGGCTGCCGGCTTCGGCCTCCACCTGCCAACCCTGCACCCGCACCTGCTCATCGCGCACATGCAGCCACAGCAGCTGCCAGCCGCGCAGCGTGCGTGCCACCGGTTGCAACAAACGCTGCAATCGCAACGGCGGCGCACGATCAGCCCACAGCTGTAATTGGCGACCACACAGCTGCCAATGCAGCTGTAGGCTATGGCGGGCAGCGAGCTGTTGCAAAAACTGCAACAACTCGCTGGGCAGGCTGTCGGCTGCCGGCAGACGACCCACCGCATAGCTGGCGGCAATCCAGCCATCACTGCGCAAATGCAGCGGCACCAAGGCATTACGGGTATTGAAGGTCAGTGCTGGCTGGTTGGTGAGTTGGCGGTCGTGCAGCCAGCGGGCAGCGGCGCACAGGTCGGCAAAGCTGCTGCCCAGCTCGCCCCCGTTGCGGTCAAAACTGCGGCAGTCAAAATCTGCCTCTGGCAAGCTGGGCGCATCCACCAGCACCAAGCGCTTGAAACCCACGCCCTGAGTACGCCGTGCCCATTGCTGGATACGCGCACCATCCACGTGCACCTGCTGGCCAAGCCGCTCAACCAGCATCAGGTCGTCACCCAGACAGTGCAGCTTGCCAAAACGCAGCAGCATGGCATTACTCCGGCAGGATTTGCTCGCTGGCAAATAGGTCTTCAACGGTTTCGCGGCGGCGTACGAGGTGGCACTGATCGCCGTCTACCATCACTTCGGCGGCGCGGCCACGGGTGTTGTAGTTGGAGGCCATAACAAAGCCATAAGCACCGGCCGAACACACGGCCAGCAGGTCGCCCTCTGCCAGCACCAGCTCGCGGTCCTTACCAAGAAAATCACCGGTTTCACACACCGGTCCCACCACATCGTAGCTGCGGCTTTCACCCGCACGCGGCACCACCGGCACAATATCCATCCAGGCTTCATACAGCGCTGGGCGGATCAGGTCATTCATGGCCGCATCCACCACCGCAAAGGATTTGCCCTCGTTGATCTTGAGGCACTCAACCCGCGTCAGCAGCACACCGGCATTGGCGGCAATATAACGGCCTGGTTCAAAGACCAGCTTGAGGTCACGCCCCGCAACCTTCTGGCGCACCTGCGCCATGTAGTCAGCGGCACAGGGGGGCGTTTCATCACGGTAACGCACGCCCAAACCACCGCCCAAGTCCAGATGTTCAAGGTAAATACCGCACTCGGCCAGACGGTCGACCAGCATCAGCACTCGATCCAGCGCATCCATAAACGGCTCCAGCGTGGTCAACTGAGAACCAATATGGCAATCCACGCCGGTGATACGGATATTAGGTAGGCGAGCGGCACGCAGGTACACGTCTTCGGCATCCTCAATGGCAATGCCGAACTTGTTTTCTTTCAAACCGGTAGAAATGTAAGGATGGGTGCCGGCATCCACGTCGGGGTTGACGCGCAGCGATATCGGCGCTTGTACACCCAGCTCGGCGGCGACCTGTTGCAGGCGCTCCAGCTCGCTGGCCGACTCCACGTTGAAGCAGTACACGCCAGCCTGCAGTGCCATGCGCATTTCGTCGCGGCTTTTGCCCACGCCCGAAAACACCACCTTGCCCGCCTCACCGCCCGCAGCCAACACGCGCTGCAGCTCGCCGCCAGAAACGATGTCAAAACCGGCACCCAGCCGTGCCAAAACATTCAGCACCGCTAGGTTGGAATTGGCTTTAACCGCAAAGCACACCAGATGCTCAACACCCTGCAAAGCATCGGCATAGCTGCGGTACTGGCGCTCCAGATGGGCGCGGGAATAAACGTAGGTGGGGGTGCCGTAGTTCGCGGCAATCTGTTGCAGCGCTACACCTTCGGCAAACAGCTGGCCGTCACCAACAGGAAAATCAATCATGGTGCGCCTCACAGCTCGAATCTGTCTTTGCTGCGCTCTTTGACCGTGCGCTCGTCATCGGGATGGTACAGCGGACCTTTTTGTCCACAGGCGCTGGTAAGTCCCAGCATGATCATCAGGCCAATCAGGGGCAGCAGGCGGCGCTTCATTTGGAACTTCCTTAACACTTGGGGTAAATTGGCAAAGTATACCTAGCCGTGGCAGGCTTGCCCATTACTTACGCCGAGGTCCCACCCATGCCCCTGAACAGCAGCGCCTTCCATGATCTGGTCGATGAAGTGCAGCAACGCATCGAAGACATTCTCGACGACAGCGATCTGGATGTTGACATTGAAAACAGCGGCGGCATCCTCACGTTGGTGTTTGACAATGGCAGCCAGATCATCCTCAGCCGCCAAGAAGCCATGCAGCAAATCTGGGTCGCAGCGCGCAGCGGCGGTTTTCACTTTGACTACGCTGCAGACAGCAACCGCTGGCGCTGCAGCAGCGACCAGCGCAGCTTGGGCCAGTGGCTGGATGCGCTGTGCCAAGAACAGGGGGCTGGCGCGGCGGATTTTTCCGCGCTGTAATTCAGTTCTGCGCCAACAGCGCCCGGTTTAGGCTTGCTTCCAGCGCAGCTTTTTTAACCACTAACTGACAGGTGCCCAGCGACAGCCGCGCGGGTTCCTGCGGCATGTCTAGGTCAGTGATATAGCAGGGATAGCGTGCTGCATCGCGGCGCATAGCCAGAATATTAGCCGCCACCCTGTCATACAGCTGCTCGCCGTGGTCCAGCTCAGAAAATTCGTGGCCGTTGCAGTACAAAGTGACCGCCCCATGGCTGTTGATAATCGCCTGCACCGGATAAAAACGCTCTTCACCCGGCGCAGACAGGCTATAGCTCTGCACGGTGCGCGCACGGCTGGCCGACTGCGGCAGGATACGAAAGTAACGCACATCCAGCCCCGGGCGCAGTAGATCAGCGTCTGCGAGGTTGCTGTCTTGCCGATACTGCAGAGCGGCAAAAAACCGCTGCCAAGGCAACAACAGGCTTTGCTCACTATAAAAAGGCACGTACTGACTAAACAGACAATTACGCTCATCCATTAGCAAAATCAGCGCCTGCTCACCCTGCACCCAGAAAAACAGCTCGATACGGCCCACCACCGCAAGGGGCAATATCAGCCGCAATGGGTGCCCATCCAGCGCCAGCGAATCCAGCTGCCAGCCCAGCCCAGCATGACGCGACTGGCCCAAAAACTCTTCCAGCTGCCTGACACCGGTCATTGAGTGCAGGTCTACCGCGCCCTCGCGCCACTCCAACACATGAAACCCAGCCTGAATTTGCAGCAAAAAATGCATATCGCCCTGACTGGCCGCCTGCATCAGCTCACTGACCACCGCCGCCACCCGCTCGGCAATGGCTGCAGCGCGGGTGCGACCAAAACTGTACACACTCACCTGCGGCTCCAGGCCGGCCATTCGCTCACCTAACAGGCAGGCCAAACAGTCCGGCAGCGCATCTGGACCATCCCATGAGTGAACCAGTAGCTCGTTCCAGCTATTGAGGCTGAGGCGGTCGATACTGCGTACCAGATTTTCCCGTCGCCCAGAAAAATCCAACGGGTTGGTTTGTTCAGTGGCGATATGCACATCTTCGTTCACCAGCATCGGAAACGGATCGCGGGCCAGATTCACCACCAACATGCTGCGCACCACGCGCGCGGGCTGCAGCAGGGTGTGTTCGTCCGGCTCGTCTGCGCCCAGCGGAAAATCACGCATCAGGCACTGCAACAGCTCGTACAGGTCGCGTTCGCTCAGGCTGCTCTGGCGGGTCAGTACGGTCAGTTTAGTGGAAGCATCCAAAATGCCGTTGCGCCAACTCCAGGCCAGCAGTTCGAGCAGGCTGGGCATGCGCTTGAGCGGGCTGCGAAACTCCAGCTCGCTGCGGCCCAAATTGTCGCGGTAAAACGCCCAGCGGCTGTAATCGTCATCCTCAGCGCTATATTCCACCAGCGTTAGGGCCGGCTCGGTCATATCACCGGAAATTTGCGGGTTGATATGCTCAACCTTGTCTGCCTTGCGCTCAAACGCGGCATACAGTCGGCGGCCAAGCACAGCCAGATCACGGGCGCTGGTGCTGGCGCTGTCGGCACGGCCCTGAGCCCACTGGCGCAAAAAGCGGTAACTGGACATCAGCTCGCTCACCAACAAGCGCCGCTCCCCCTGTACCTCGCCAACCCGCCAGTGATTGCGTCGGTCAAGGTTTTTCAGCTGCGCCTCATCCCAGCGCCATTCACGCACCAGCCGCCACAGCAGCTGGCGCTGCCAATCGTGGCGTTTGGCTTGGCCGGGCTGGCTCATGCGCACGCCGATTTTCAGATAGAAACAACGGCGCACCAGCTCCAGCCGATCCAGCTCGCCGCGTGCCTGCAGGTAATCCTGCAGCCGGCGGTAGAGCATGACGTAGGCGTCCAGCGTATCGGGGTCGGGGTCGCCGCCGTAGATGGCCCGCTTAAACTGCAGGCTGATGCAGTCAACCTGCGGATACTGCCCCGCATACACCTCAATCAGCAGCAGTTTGAGCAGCGACTTGTAGGGCTCTGCAATGCCCTTGTAAATCTGCCACATACCGGCACCGGCAAACTCGTGTGCTGGAATGTGCGCCAGATGCCCCAGATCCACCACCTCTTCGGGGCGCACAAAGCGCTTACCCAACAGCGCCGCGCAGTATTCGGTATAGCGGTGCTCTTCGTAGTCGGGCACATACCACCACAGCGGAGTACGCCCGGCCAGCCAAATACCGGTACGGTAAAATTCATCCAGCAGAAGGTAATGCTGGGTGGTGCCGCAGTCGTCCGACGTCAACACACCCTCGCGCGCACCGGTCACATAATGTGCGGGGTTAATCAAAAACAGGGAGATCTGGGCGCCCAAGGTGTGCGCCCAATCCTGCAGCGCATCGCATTTGCGCCGCAAACTGGCCAGCTGGGAGGCATCCAGCTCCGGCGCATGACACAGCCAAAAGTCCATATCGCTCTGCACGCCCTGCCCCATGGAGCCGACGCTGCCCATCAAAAATAGGCTGTACAGCTCGCCACGGTCGTAACCAATGCGGGGCTTATAACCGAACGAACGCGCCAGCCCTTGGGCCTCTTGCACCCGCTCAGGTTCTGGGTTGTAGTTGTTAAACCAAGACGGCGTAACCGTGGACACATAACCGGGCAACAACGGGTGATTCACATGCAGCAGCAGCGGCAGCAAACGCAGCACCTGCTGCTGACGGCTGGACAGGCTATGTGCCGCCCGTTCCAGCCGTATTTGGTTAAGCTGGAGAAAGCGTGCCCGTATGCGGGACAGATCCTTGCGATCTATCCCCTCTTCAATAACGGGCCTGATGCGCACCATAACGGAGCATTAGCCCGCAGCCAACATGGTTTTCAGGGACTCCAGCTGTTGGACGGCTTCCAGCCCCAGGCTGGTCAGATAGCCGCCATCGCTTTGGCTGATCAGACCTTTGGCAAACAGGCGCTGGGCGGCCTCAATGCGTACCGGCGCAGCATCGCTGTGGATTTTAAGGCCGGCCTGCAAGGTGTTGACAGGAAACAGGCTCAGCAACTGCAGTTCTTCCAGTTGTTCTTGGGTGAGGGCCATGGGTGCATCCTTATAGGTTGGAAAATGATAGACCGTTATACAGCAGTATCCGGCATCTCGGGTAGCTGTGGCAGCTCGCGCAACATGCGCTCGTAGTTGGCGGCATCAAAGGCGCGCTCATGCAAAAAGGTAAGCTGTATCTCGACGGCCAGCACATAGGCCATCATCTCAATGGCCTCTTCGCGCTCTACGCCCACCAGCGTTAGCTTATTGAGCACCGCCTGCACGCAGGGCGGCTCGTTAGCCACCAGCTGGTTTTCTACCGCATCAACCAGCTGCTGCTGGACCAGCAAGTCTTCTTCATCGGGCAAAGGCCCGGGCGTTGCGTCGTTCATGCTGTGTTCTCCGCCCATACTGCCGTCATCCAGCTGACACAGGGTGCAGTCATCGGCATCCCCCCTGTTGGTTTCCACATAGCGCAACTTGCGTACCGGCGACTGCCGATCCGCGCTTACCTGGTAACGGCTGTCTCTGGGCTGACGGCTCATGGAATATAGCTCTCTTGTGTCGGGTTATGGCTAGCAGTCGTGTTAATGCTCAGCGCGTAGCCAACAGTTCACGACCACGACTCACCGCTTGACGTACCTGCGCTGGTGCGGTGCCGCCCAAGTGATTACGGGCGTTGACTGAGCCTTCCAGCGTCAGCACTTGATAGACATCGTCGCCAATTTGGTCGCTAAACTGGCGCAACTCGTCCAGGCTCATTTCGGCCAAATCCTTGCCCTGCTCGACGCCATAGCCAACGGCGCGGCCTACGATATCGTGGCAGGTACGGAACGGAATGCCCTTGCCCACCAGATAGTCGGCCAGATCGGTAGCCGTGGAAAAACCACGCAGAGCCGCTTCGCGCATCACCTCACGGCGCGGCTCGATGGCCGGTACCATGTCGGCAAAGGCACGCAGGCTATCGCGCAGGGTATCAGCGGCATCAAACAGCGGCTCTTTGTCTTCCTGGTTGTCCTTGTTGTAGGCCAGCGGCTGGCTTTTCATCAGGGTCAGCAAACCCATCAAAGCACCAAACACCCGGCCAGACTTGCCGCGTACCAGCTCGGGCACGTCGGGGTTTTTCTTTTGCGGCATGATCGAGCTGCCGGTACAGAAGCGGTCCGGCAGGTTGATAAAGTTGAACTGCGCCGAAGCCCACATCACCAGCTCTTCGGAGAAACGCGACAGATGCATCATCGCCAGACTGGCGGCGGCACAAAACTCGATGGCAAAGTCCCGATCCGACACACCATCGAGCGAGTTGCCGGAAATGGCCTCAAAGCCCAGCAGCTCGCAGGTGATGCTGCGGTCAATCGGATAAGTAGTACCGGCCAGCGCGGCGCTGCCCAGCGGCATACGGTTGGTGCGTTTGCGACAATCGACCAGGCGCTCGTGGTCGCGGCTGAGCATCTCGAACCAGGCCAGCAGATGATGGCCAAAAGTCACTGGCTGGGCAGTTTGCAAGTGAGTAAAGCCCGGCATGATGGTGTCGGCTTCGCGTTCGGCCAGCTCCAACAAACCCTGCTGCAGGCGGGTAATTTCGGCCAAAATGAGGTCAATCTCATCACGCAACCACAGACGGATATCAGTGGCTACTTGGTCGTTGCGGCTACGTCCGGTGTGCAGTTTTTTGCCGGTAATGCCGATGCGCTCGGTCAGACGCGCCTCGATATTCATGTGCACATCTTCCAGATCCACGCGCCAGTCAAACTCGCCAGCCTCGATTTCTTGCTGGATGGCGCTGAGCCCTTCTTCAATGGCCTTGAGTTCATCTTCGGCCAGCACGCCGACCTTAGTCAGCATCTTGGCATGGGCGAGCGAGCCCATGATGTCGTGACGATACAGGCGCTGGTCAAACTCGACCGATGCGGTGAAACGGGCAACAAAGGCGTCCACGGGCTCGCTAAAGCGGCCACCCCAGGACTGGTTGGTTTTTTCGGTATGTTGGTTTGCGCTCATGGTGATTCCGCTGCAGGTTAAAACGTGCGCGCATCATAGCAGATGACGGCTGCTTTAGCAGACCGCCAACGGCCCACACCTTACAGTTCCACCCCCTGCTGACGCAGCCAGCCAAGCAGCTGTGCCAGCGTCATCGCGCCACTCTGGCGGGCGACTTCCTTGCCGTTTTTAAACAGGATCAGCGACGGAATTGAGCGAATGCCCAACTGGCCGGCAAGCGACTGCTCCGCTTCGCTGTCCAGCGTGGCCAGCCGACACACACCCTGCAACTGCTGCGCCGCCTGCTCAAACACCGGCGCAAACTGGCGACACGGGCCACACCAGCTGGCCCAAACATCCACCAACAAAGGCACATCGCCCTTGATCTGCTTGCCATAACGAGCCGCCGTCAGCTGCAGCGGCTTACCCTGCAACACCGACTGGCCACAGGCTCCGCAACGGGGCTGGTCGGCGGTGCGTTCAGCAGGCACACGATTAAGCGCATCACACTGCGCACAGGGAATAATCCAAGCGGTCATAACAGGTTCCTCAGTTTTGGCGGTTGGCCGAAGTGGCTTCTATATGTGGCTTCTATATAAGGCGGCGGTCGGCAGGATGCAAGGCACAACAGATTTTTTCATACCCTTTGTAAAAGCCGGACTACAGTCAGCCGCAGACAAGGATATCTCTATGCACGGAGGCTGTTATGCGCACACGACACCAAGGCATTACCCTAGTTGAGTTGCTGATTATTGTGGCAATTTTGGCCATCGCGGCCCAGATCGCCCTTCCCGCCTGGCAGCAATTTATCAACAACAACCGCTCACAATCCGCTATGCACGCCATTGAACGCACGCTGCATCAAGCACGCGCCATGGCGGTGACCCGCAAGGTATCCATTGAGCTGTGCGGCAGCAGTAACGGGCTGCAATGCAACAACCAATGGAGCCAAGGCTGGATTTTACAACCACGGGCGCAGGGCTCCAGTCAGCTCGCGCCCGAACAGGTGGTCAGCCTCGACACCGGCGATTTAGAGCTGCAATGGGCAGGGTTTCAGCGCCAAATCATTTTCCATGCCAACGGTTTTAGCACCGCCAGCAACGGGCGCTTTTTTATGTGCCGCGACGGTGCTATCGACTGGCAATTGGTGCTGAACAGACAGGGCCGCCTGCGGCGGTCGAGCACGCAAGAAAACCGTGAACAGGATCATCGTTGCGCCGGCTAAGCAGCGCCAGCCCTTGCGTGCGCGCCACGGGCAGGCGACACTGTGGCCATGAACACACCGACGCTGCCCACCTCCCGCGAAACTGATTTTTTCCTGCCGGCCCTATGCCGCGGAGAGGCGTTGTTCAGCCTCGTGCTGCTGGCCGAGCTGCTGGTGATGGTGCTGGTGCTGGCTGAATCCGCTACCCCTGCCTTTGACTGGTCACGGCTGGCGCTGATGTCTTTTTTTGTGCAGTGGGTGGTCTTATTGACCGTAACGCTGCTGTGTCTGTTACGGCCTTGGCTGATACACCTAAGCTCACTGTACGCCAGCCTGCTCGCCTGCCTGCTTACCGTACTGGTTACCCTCGCCTGCACTGCAGCCAGCCAACATGTGCAAATACAGGTGCAGGGCTTTATCAGCGCCGGTCAGGGCGGCTTGGCCCTGTATCTGAAAAACAGCCTCATCAGCCTGATTATGTCTGGCATGGTGGTGCGTATTTTTTACCTACAAAGCCAAGCCCGCCGCCGCCAGCGCGCCGAGCTGCAGGCACGCTTGCAGGCACTGCAAGCACGCATCCGCCCCCATTTTTTGTTTAACAGCCTCAACAGCATTGCCAGCCTGATCCAAATCGCCCCCGACAAAGCCGAACTGGCACTGCTTGTCCTCTCCGCGCTGTTTCGCGCCGTCCTGCGCCAAGATAACAGCCTGTCCACCTGGCAACACGAGCTGGCGCTGGCCCAACAATACCTGTCGCTGGAGCAACACCGGCTGGGTGAGCGCCTACAACTAGACTGGCACATCGACGGCGTGCCTGACACGCTACCCATTCCTCACTTGTCACTGCAGCCCCTGCTGGAAAACGCCATTTTGCACGGCATACAGCCCCTGAGCGCAGGTGGCACCATTGTGGTGCAAGCCAGCGTTACGCAAAACACCTTTAGCCTGCGCATAGACAACCCGCTGCCCGCCGCCGCCCCACGTCACAAAGGCAACGGCATGGCGCTGGAAAATATCCGCCTGCGGCTCACAGCGCTGTTTGGCCCCGCCGCACGCCTAACCTGTCACAGCAGCGACACCCTATTTAGCATCCAGATTAGCTACCCCTTCACAGCCGCATCCGGGAGCCTTGCCGACCATGAACGTACTGATCGCAGATGACGAACCCCTAGCGCGCGCCCGTCTGGCGGCCATGGTAAGCCGCATTGAGGGTTGCCAGCTGCTGGAGCCACAGGCCAGCAACGGTAAAGAGGCGCTGCAGCTATGCGCACAGCACAATCCTGACGTGCTGCTGCTCGATATCCAAATGCCAGAACTGGACGGCATAGAGGTGGCCACCGCCCTCAATCGACTGCCCAACACCCCAGCCATTATTTTCTGCACCGCCCATGACGAATTTGCCCTGCCGGCCTTTGCCGTGCATGCACTGGGCTATCTGGTCAAACCGGTACGCGCCGAGCAGCTTGAACAGATCATGCAGCGCGCACGGCTCTTGACCCAGGCGGGCGCTGGCGAACAAGCGCCCGCCCCACGCACCCATATCAGCGCCAAAACCCACAAAGGGCTGGAATGCATCGCGCTGGACGACATTCTGTATTTTCAGGCCGAGCACAAATACGTCACCGTTTATCACCGCCGTGGCGAAACCCTGATTGACGAACCGCTCAAAGCGCTAGAACAGGAATTTGCCGACCAGCTGGTGCGCATCCACCGCAGTATCTTGGTCAACCGCAGCGTCATCGAACGCATGGAACGTGCCCCCAACAACGGCCAGCAATGGCTACACCTCAGCGCGTGGCCCGAGCCGCTGCCGGTCAGCCGCCGCCATGCCGGTGCGGTGCGCAAGCTGATGCACCGCCTCTAACGTCCCTGCCAAAAAATCCGGCGCATAAAAAAACCGCTCCAGACCGGAGCGGTTTTTTGTGGCTCAAGCACTTAGGCAGTCGCCTGCCCGTTCTGCTGTTCTAGCAGGCGAATACCCGTCGCCAGCAACTCGCCGCCAGTTTTGTAATCGCCCATCTGGTTGAGCAAGCGTGCCAGCTCGGCATACACCTGCGCCGTTGGCATACGCTCTAGGCTGGCTTGATAATAATCCCGCGCCTTGCCCCACTGCCGTGCCTGCACCGCCAAGCGGCCCACGGCAAACAAAGCCAGCGCGTCATCCGCTGCTTGTTGCAGCCAGCTTTCGCCTCGCTCCAGCGCTGCGGCTGGGTCGGCATGCGGAATCTGTGCATAGGCTTGCAACAGCTGCACATCGACCGCCTGCGCCAGCTGCTGGCGCAACAACCCTTCGGCCTCGCCGGCATGCCCCAGAGTAATCAGCTGGCTGCAGTAGGCCAGCACTGTACGCGCATGGCGATGCAAACTAGCCGGCATGGTGTTCCAGATTTTTTGCAGCGCATCCAGCTGGGTTGCCGACTGCAGGCGGCCCTGCCAAGCGCGCTGCTCTAGGGTAGACAACTCAGCCTCGGCCAGCACGCGCCCCTTACGCAAATCAGGCAACAGGCCAATCAAACCGCCCCAATCCTGATTGCCCAGCAGCACCTGATACAGGCGCAGCGCCAGCTCGGGATTATCGGCATGGTGCTTGCGCGCCTGCTGCAGCACCTCTTGCGCCTGCTGCGTTTGGCCGCGCTGGCTATGAAATTCAGCCTGGCACAGGCTGATCGCCAGATCGTTGTTTGGCAAACGCTCCCGGGCCTCGCCCAGCAACTGATCCGCCGTATCCGGCTGCTGCAGTTTTTCTGCCGCCCGCGCCGCCGCCAGTAAATAAGGCAGCGGCTGCTCGCTGACCTTAGCAGCATGGCTCAACTGACGCAGCGCCGGCTGCCAGTTGCCACGGGAAAACTCCAACATGCCCTGATGCACCGCAGTATCCAGCCGTTTTTTGCGGTTGTGCGCCGACCACGGGTTGACCCAACCCAGCGAACACAACAAACCAGCGGCCAGCAAACGCAGCAGATACAGCCCCGCAAGCAGAATCGCCAAACAGGCCAAAAACACCCACAACGTGGCTTCAAAACGAATGTTTTTCCAAGTAATCAAGACATAGCCTTGGTGCTCAACCACCAGCATGCCCAGTCCAGCCGCCGCCAAAATGGCCAGCAGCAGCAACAGGAAAGTGCGCTTTTTCATTGGCTGGCCTCCGCGGGTGCACGCTGCTCAAGGGTGCGCTCTTGAATATAGGCTTGCAGCGCCAGCAGAGCCGGATTGATGTCCGGCATGCTCTGGCTAACGCTGGCACCGGCCAGCTCTTGCACCTGCTCACGCATGTGCGCAGCGGGCTGATAATCTGCGGCAAAATAATCCTGCAACAGGGCACCGGCCTGCGTGAGCGCTTGGTCATACACCGCCTGCTGGCCGTTAAGCGCGGCCCACTGGGCCTGCTCCAAACTCAGGCTAACCGCCAGCCGAATATGAATCAGTTGCTGGCTGGACAACAGCGGTTTAACCGCCTCGGTGTCGCTGTTGATATCCAAGCGGATGTAGTTGGATGCTTTGTCCAGCAATTTGCTCCAGTCGATGCTGCCGGTGTCGCTGTCACCTGGCGTGTAACCCGGCAGCGTCTGGCTCAGGCTACCCACCTGCTGGTTGAGCGCGCCTAGGCGCATAAACACACCGGTGCGGTCGAGCTTCGGCACTGCGCGCACTGCAGTCAGTGCCTGTGCCATGGCCTCGCGGGCGGCATAGGCAGCCGGATCATCCTGTTCAAATAAAATCTGGTCAGCGGCCTCCAACAGATAGCGCGCGCTGCTCAAATCCTGCAGCGCAGTTAGGCGCAGATGGGCCATACGCAGCAGGTGCTCGGCTTCGGCCAGCCGCCAGTCTTGGCGGGTATTGCCAAAAGCCTGCTCAAAGCGTCGGGTAAAGGCTTGTTGCGCAGACTGCAGTTGCACCAGCAAGCGCTGGTTTTCTGCTAGCTCAGCTGCTCTGGGCACAGCAGCCAGCTGCTGCTCTAGCCGGCTAATCTGCTCTTTATAGGTATCTGTCTGGCGCAGCAGCCCTTGCAGCTGTCCGGCCTGTTTTTCAATCGCATCGCCATAGTCAGTGGCTGCCGGCGCTGGCACCGCTGCGGCCACCGACTGCTGCTGACCTTCATACCACGTCCAGCCGCTTAAGCCGGCACCGGCCAACGCCACCAACAGAGCCAGCGTCGACAGCGCCTTGCCACCGCCGCCAGCGGGCTGCGCCACCGGCGCGCTCGGCCTAGCAGGCTGCTCGCTGGCCTCCGGCGGCGTCTCGGCAGTGTTTTCGTCTACAACCTGCTCAACACCGGCCTCAACCTCAATAACGGTATCCGCCGCGCAGTCTTCGACAGCGCTTTCAGGCTGCAACACTTCAGCATCGGTGACAGACGAGGTGCTATTTTTGGGCTTTTTATCTTTGCTCATGGATGTGTCCTTCTAGGGCTGAATCGGACGGCTACTTGCAAGCGCCGCCTGTACAGCCAGGTTGCTCGCGCCCCGGCAATCAATCACCTGCAGGGCTCCTAGATCTCGGGCAGTCTGTGCAACACGCGGGCTGGGCACAAACAGGGGTAAATCACGCAGGGACTGCCAATCCTGCGCGGCCAACTGCCGCAAATTGCGCAGCCCCTGTTCGCTACTAACCACCAGCCCGTTGAGATGATGCTCGCGGATCAACTTTAACAAAGTACCCGCTGGATATTCAGGTAAAAATCGTTGATACAACGGCAAAAAATCCACCTCAATACCCTGTTTGCTCAGCTGCTGCGCCAGAAACTCGCGCCCACTATCGGCACGCATCACCAGCACACGCGGCGACGGCTGCTGCAACGAGCGGGCAAACTCCGGCAGCGCCAGCAACGCCTCGCTATCATCGCCCGACAGCGGCCAGTGCACAGTCAGACCATAGTCCGCCAAAATAGCCCCGCTGCCCTCACCCACGGTAAACCACTGCGGTTTGAGCGGCGGCTGCGGCCAGTAGCGGTCCAGCCGCTGCAGGGCCAGGCGGGCAGCCGGCTTGCTCACCACGACTACCGTACTGTAGCGGTCCAGATTGAGCAGCAGGTCGCGCTCGCGGGGCGTTTCCGGCAACGGGCGCATGTCCAGCAGCGGCAGGCCATGACTGTAGATGCCCTGCCGCGCCAGCAACTCGCCCAGCGCTGCATTGTCAGCAGCGGGGCGGGTAATCAGCACGCGCCAGCAACCGTCCATCAGTCAGCGGGCCGGTGTTTCGTCGGCATATATTTGCGCCAGGATTTCACCGGCACCCTGCTTTAGCAGGGCCTCGGCCACCTCCACGCCCAGCGCCTCGGCCTGCGAGCGGTGAGCGCGGGCCTCGGCACGCAACATCCGTGTACCATCCGGCTGGCCGACCAGTCCGCGCAGCCACAGCTGGTCACCGTCCAGCACCGCATAGCAGGCAATGGGCACCTGACAGCCGCCCTGCAAGTGGCGGTTAAGGGCACGCTCGGCAATCACGCGGTCGGCGGTATCGGCATGTTGCAACGGCTCCAGCAGCTGGCGGATGGCCGCATCTGCCGTGCGGCACTCAATGCCCACCGCGCCTTGGCCGCCAGCGGGCAAGCAGTCTTCATGGCTCAGGCAGCTGCGGATGCGCCCGGCAAAGCCCAGGCGGACCAGGCCGGCTGTCGCCAGGATGATGGCGTCATAGTCGCCGGCATCCAGCTTGGCCAGGCGCGTATTGACGTTGCCGCGCAAGAAATTGATGTGCAGATCGGGGCGCAGCTTCAGCAGCTGGGCCTGACGGCGCAGGCTGGAGGTGCCCACCACGCTGCCCGGCGGCAGTGCCTGCAGGCTGTCGTAATGATTGGACACAAACGCATCGCTCGGGTCTTCGCGCTCGCAGATGCAGTACAGGCCCAGCCCCTGCGGAAACTCCATGGGCACATCTTTCATGGAGTGCACCGCAATATCGGCCTCGCCTTCTAGCAGCGCGGTTTCCAGCTCTTTGACGAACAGCCCCTTGCCGCCAATTTTGGCCAGCGGCGAGTCGAGCAGCTGGTCGCCTCGGCTAACCATGGGAACCAAGCTGACCTGCAAGCCCGGATGGGCCTGTTCCAGACGGGATTTAACATGCTCCGCCTGCCACAGGGCCAAGGCGCTTTTACGGGTTGCGATACGAATTTCACGAACGGACATGGTGAGGGTCTTCTACCTTTCAAGCTATCTGGACAATTAAACGGGGCTCATCATAGCAGGCCGGTCGGCAAGTTTCCCTTGATTTGCGCCATGGTTATCCTGCCTGCAGCCGCTACCAGCCTTTAACCAGCGCTTCACCAACAGCCGGCAAAATTCGCGCACCTGCCTTTTCCTTGACTCGCCACAGCGCTTGCCGAAAAATGGCCGCCCGCCCTGACTGACCGGAGTTTTTCATGAGATTTCTGACACCCCGCCTGATGTTTCTGCTGGCCTTTGCCGGCTGTTCGCTGCTGATGCTGATCGCGCTGTATTTCCAACACGGGCTGGGGCTAGAGCCTTGCCCGCTGTGTTATGTGCAGCGCGGCGAGGTGATGTTGTTCGGTGTGGTGGCTCTGCTGGGTACGCTGCATAATCCGCGCAGTTGGGGGCGGCGCGTTTATGCGGCCTTGATGCTGCTGGTGGCTGGCATGGGCATTGCCACCGCCGGCCGCCAGATCTGGCTGCAACACCTGCCCAAGGACCAGCTGCCCGAATGCCTGCCGCCGCTGGAGTTTATGCTGGAGGCTTTTCCGCTACAGGATGTGCTGATGAAAATGCTGTACGGCTCATCGGATTGCGCCGAGCGCGGCTGGACGCTGCTGGGGCTGAACATTGCTGAAATGAGCCTGATTAGTTTTTGTTTGATGTTGGGCTGGAGTCTGTGGCTGTTGGTGCGTCGGGGCTGAGCATTGGCTGGCTTGAACGTGAGCCGGTCAAGGCCCGTGCTGCGGCTACGCACCCGCGCCGAAGCGAGCTTCGGCACAGATGCTGATGCCTGGCACGGGCCTTGGCCGGCTCTGGAGAGTTGGCCGCTTGCCAAAATGCACCCTGTCGAAGCGAAAAAGTAAGATTGAAGCAAATAAAATCGTATTTACCAGACATCTACAAAATGCTAATGTGCTGACACACAGGAGGTGAGTATGGCCAAGGAAATACGCTGGGATGAAATAAAAAACCAACTGCTGATTATCCAACGCGGACTTTGTTTTGAAGACGTACTGGAGCGGCTGGAGCAAGGCAAAGTGCTTGGAGCCATGCAACACCCCAATACGAACAAATATCCCAATCAAAAAATATGGGTTTTAGAATTAAACGGTTACATCTGCTATGTGCCTTTTGTTGAGACGGATACCGAGATTTTTCTGAAAACCATTATTCCCAGTCGCAGGCTACATAAAGCCTACACAGGAGGAAGCCATGAGCGATAAGCACTTCTTGCTGGATATGGAAGAAAGCACGCTGCTGCACGAGATAGAGCAAGGCGAATGGCACGAGCGGCCGCTTAACTCGCGAGAGCTTGAACAGCTTCGAGAGCACGCTCGCTATACCAAAAGTCTGCACGAAAAAAAGCAAACAACCATCCGCTTTTCCACCAGCGACCTGGCTGTGATCAAGGCTCGCAGCAAAGAACTAGGCATTGGTTATCAAAATCTGATTCAGGCACTGGTTCATCACTACGCCATCGGCAAAATCAAACTGGAACTTTAACCCGTGCCGGTCAAGGCCCGTGCTGCGGCTACGCACCCGCGCCGAAGCGAGCTTCGGCACAGATGCTGATGCCTGGCACGGGCCTTGGCCGGCATCCCAACCGCCACCCTGCCCTTACAAAGCCGCCAACTGTGCTCGCGCTATGGCGTGGCCGCATGCCGCCGCCTTGGTCAGCCAGACCAGCGCGGTGTCGCTGCATGGCGGCACGCCCAGCCCTTGTTCATACAGGCTGCTTAGATAATGCATCGCATCGGCGTGGTTCTGCTCGGCGGCGCGCTGAAAGTAATGCAGGGCAAATGCGTGTTGCCCCTGCTCCAAACACAGCAGCGCCAGATCATTTTGCGCATCGCTGTTGCCACGGTCGGCCTCGGCCAGCAGCACATATTCATCCTCATCCGCGCTGGCAGGCTGATTGGCCGGCTGCGCCGGCGGCAGCAGCCTAATGGCCAGTTGCCCGGCTATTTCTTCAATTAAAATCATCGCCCGTCCTTCGCTGTCTTTGGGCTGCTGACTCAGCTTGCCCTCGCTCAGGTGCCGCCAGAGCGTGCGCTTAGACAGCTGCATCAACATGGCCGCCGTGTCGATGGTAATTGCCGGTTTGCTATACATAGGCCCCTCCCCAACTGTGGGCGGCCATTCTACCACCACCGCCAACCGCTACCACCCGCCGCCAGCATCATCCGCTCTGTCACAACCATGCTGTGACAAACCCGCTCAACTGTCACACCCCAGCTATGACAAACCCGCCCGTTGTCACAGCCCCCTTGTGCCAGCCAGCCCCCGTCCGCGCAGCCCGCGCAAACACGCTCGCCCCGTGCCAGCGCCAGCCGCAAAAATAGGCCAAACCGCGCAAAATGCCTGTACACCATGGGCCACAAGGCTTACAGAAAAATATAGCTTCGCCTGTGCCAAAGCTAATGCGTGACCCAGATCACAGTTCGGCACAGGAGTTTATTCACGCCGGCACGCTGGCACAGCCGTTGCAATACCTCTCACAGGTTTACCGGCAACAGGGATTGTCCCCGCCGGGCCTGCATTCATAACTTGGAGAGACATCCTATGAAAAATGTACAAAAAGGTTTCACCCTGATTGAACTGATGATCGTAGTTGCCATCATCGGTATTCTGGCTGCCATCGCGCTGCCTGCTTACCAGGACTACACCAAGCGCTCACACGTTTCCGAAGGCCTGTCACTGGCTGCTGGAGCAAAAGCTTCCGTAACAGAATACTATTCAAGCA